>JANNQW010000316.1:0-7421 GCA_031400955.1 Verrucomicrobiota bacterium | reverse complement strand
GCTTCGTAGTGCGCCAGCCCGAGCGAATCGTATTGCTGGGCCGTGTGCTGGTTCGTCTTGGGCGACTCGCGCTCCAATGAAGTGAGGGAATGATAGCGCGTCAGGGCGCGCTCCTTGCGTTCGAGCTGGTTCGGACTCACGGGAACAGCCATGTCAATCTCGTGCGTGGCCAGCGCTTTTTCTTTGCCTCGATAAATCCACAAACTGCATGGCGCGGCCCAGTCTTCATTCTGGCACTTGGCGAGCGATTGCTCAATGAGCCGGAAGCAGAGCGCGCTGACGGATGAAGGATCGGCGGCGTCGCCGGTGGTATAAATTTGGTGCGGCATGAAATCGCGGAGCACTTTCACGATCGCGCTGGTATCTTCGTCTGAAGTGCGGAAGCGGCGGTAGCGGCCTGATTCGTAAAACGGCAGGTCTAGGAAGCGAATGTTTTCCTGGCCCAGGCCGAGTCCCTGCGCTGCATCGCGCAATTCACCGCGGAGGATGAGCCCCTTGAGTTGCCGCAGCGGGAGAGGGTCTTCTCCGAATTCACCTTTCTCCTCCAGCAGCTTGAGGATGTGGCGCGCGTAATCGGTCTGCTCGCTCCAGCCTTCGGCGTATGTATTTGCGATCTCCAGCAGGATGGACGCGAATTTGTTAACTCCAGAATCTGGCACGCGAAGATTGCCACTGGTCATGCTGACCACCCGGACTTCATGCCCTTGCTCGACAAGACGATCAATCGTGGCCCCGATGCTGACCACCGCGTCCTGCGGTTCGGGAGTGAAAATGAGCGCGCGCTTGGGATACGGTTTGGCGCGTTCAGGACGAAAGGTATCATCGGCGTCGGGCTTGCCGCCGGGCCAGCCGGAGATGGTGTGTTGCAGCTGATTGAAGATGCGAATATTGAGTTCGTATGACGGGCCGTGTTCGCTGAGGAGATCGGAGAGGCCGTGTTCGTTGTATTCCTCATCGGTCAGCTTCAGGATGGGTTCGTTAAGTGAAGACGAAAGCCAGCAGACGGCGCGCCGCGTTTCCTGTGGCGTCCATTTTACTGGGCCGACGAGCCAAGGCAGTTTCCGGCGCGTGAGTTCATGTGCGGCTGCGGTGTCAATGAAGAACCGGGCATCAGGATGCTCTTGCAGGAAGGAGGCAGATACGGTCTCTGAGACCGGACCTTCGACAGCCTTGGCCACGACGCCTGCCTTGTTTTCGCCCCAGGCCATGAGCACGAGTTTTCTCGCGCGCAAGATGGTGCCCACACCCATGGTGATGGCAAATCGAGGAACGTTTTCTTCACCGCGAAAATCCGCGGCGGCATCTTGTCGCGTGATGCGATCCAGCGTGATGCGGCGGGTGAGTGATTCCCGGGAGGAACCGGGTTCATTGAACCCGATGTGGCCGGTGCGACCGATGACGAGAATCTGAAAGTCGATCCCGCCAGCGGCATCGATGGCAACTTCATAGTCACGGCAATGCTCGAAGATTTTATCGCCCGGCACGGTGCCATCGGGGATGTGAATGTTATTTTTCGGGATGTCGATATGATCGAAAAGCTGATCATTCATGAAGCGGCGGTAGCTTTCCGGATGATCGGCATTGAGGCCGTAGTATTCATCGAGGTTGAAGGTGACGACGTTCTTGAAGCTGAGCTTCTCCTCTTTGTGCAAGCGGATCAGCTCCCGGTAGAACGGCACCGGGCTGGAGCCAGTGGCCAGGCCGAGCACGGCGGGTTGTCCGGCCTTGTTTTTTGTTTCGATCGTGTCTCGAACTTCTTTCGCGAGCGCAGTCGCAGCGGTGGCGGAATGATCGAAGATGACGGTGGTGATCTTTTCGTAAGCTTCGGCAGTGGTGCGGCGATGGAGCATGGGGAAGCGGGCGGTGATTTATTTGGGCGTGAACCCGATGGAAGATGCGGGGGAAAGGGCGTGCGATCAATGCTGAATACTGGAATAATAATCACGAATTTCCAAATATACTAACGAGGAACTGGTAGATGGTCTGCTGGCGATGGGCCATGCTGGCGGAGTTGGGCGCATCGCTGATCGAGTGCCGCAGAATGCCAAACTGAGAAAAGCCCATGAAAAGCTCACCAGAATGTTGAAATTCGAGGACCCCCTTCACGCATGCCATGATTCAAGAATCATTGGCTCACCCGAATAGCGCTCGGCAAGAAATCACAGGAATGCACTTTTCAAGTATCTTTGCCTGGCCCTATTCCCTCAAACTTCCGCTATCTCGTCCGCTGACCACCGGAGCGCGGACTTCAGTCCGTCCGCCTGGCAACTGAAACCCATAAAAATATGAAAAACGAAATCACCAAGACTCCTGGCCGGCGGTCGAAAAACGGCCCGTTACAAGACCTGACCGGGCAGATGTTCGGGCGCTGGACGGTGCTGAGCAATGCTGGCAACGGCAAATGGCATTGCCTATGTGAGTGCGGGAAATCCAAGGCGGTCAATGGCCTGAATCTCCGTAATGGCGTCACGAAAAGCTGCGGCTGTCTTACGGGAGAACTCCTTTCAAAGAGACGAAGAAAATATCCCAAGGAAGATGCTTTCACCTATCAGTCTTGGAAACAAATGCGACGTCTCTGTAACAGCAAAAATCGTCGCAGTCATGGAGCAGCGGGCATTACATACGCCCCCGAGTGGGAGAGTTTTCCCCGATTCAGGGCGGACATGGGGTTGCGCCCCTTGGACAAGACGTTGGTACGGATTGATCCAAAGGGGCATTATGAACCCGGCAATTGCCGCTGGGCGGATGCGAAAAACTTATTCCAAGACCTGACCGGGCTGGTGTTCGATCGCTGGACCGTGCTTCGTGAAGCCAGCAACGGGAAATGGCACTGCCGCTGCGAATGCGGGAAATCCAAAGTGGTCAATGGCCAGAATCTCCGCAATGGCGTCACGAAAAGCTGCGGCTGCCTCCACCGAGAAATCATCTCAAAGCTCAAGCGCATGTATTTCGATGAAGATCAGCCCACGCTTCAGTCATGGAAAGCGATGCGCACCCGCTGCGATGATAAAAACTATCCCGGCTATGGAGCTGCGGGCATTACATACGCGCCCGAGTGGGAGGATTTTTTCAAATTCAAGGCCGACATGGGTTTGCGCCCCGTGAGCACCTCGCTAGATCGCATTGACCCCAAGGGGAATTATGAACCGGACAATTGTCGCTGGGCGGATCTTACGACACAGGCCAACAACAAAACGACAAACAAATACATCTCGTTTGCGGGCGTTGTTAAGACCGAAACACAATGGGCGCGCTTGCTCCCCGCCATGATGGTGGTGCTTCGCGCCAAGCTCCATCGCGAATGGCTCCCTGCGATTGTTCCTGTGGCCTCCACGTCCATTCTTACTGAGGCCTCTCTTGTATTTGCCGCGTTCCCTCCCACAAAGAAATTTATCGACATCACGGGGCAGCGGTTCGCCCGTTTGCTGGTGCTGGGATTTGCAGGGAGAGAAAGGAAGCATAGTAAATGGTTCTGCAAATGCGATTGCGGAAGTATCACGAAGGTCAGCGCCAACCAACTCCGCACGGATTCAACAAAAAGCTGCGGCTGTTTGAAAGACGAAACGACGTCGAAACGAAACACGACTCACGGCATGTGCGGCACGCCGGAATATATCGCCTATGGGAATATGAAAATGCGTTGCTACAATCCCAACGATGCGAGGTATTCAGATTATGGCGGGCGCGGCATCAAAGTCTGTGAACGGTGGCATAAATTCGAGAATTTCCTTGCCGATATGGGCCTAAAGCCATCGCCTGCTCATTCCCTTGATCGCATCGATTTCAACGGTGATTATTGCCCGGAGAACTGCCGCTGGGAAACGGATCTGATTCAAGCGCAGAATCGCCGCCCTGTGCGCTTTCTTACCTTGAAGGGAGAAACGCTACCCATCTCTGAATGGGCGCGCCGGATGAAAATACTTCCTGGACAGATCATCCGTCGAATTCGTTACGGCTGGACTGTAGAGCAGGCCTTGATGACGCCCGTGCGTCCGATCAAAACCCACACGATTGACCGCCTCGCCCGCATCAAGTAATCTCCCACTGTTCTGAAGCCGCCTGTGCTTGAAACGGGGGGAAACGGGGTCGGTCAGCAACTCTTGACAGAAAAGTTCCGAGGAAAACGGGTCAGTGGTAAGCGTCAAGCCAAGCTCCCTATGGAATGATTCGTCATAGGTCATACGCGCATCAACTGTGAAAAGAGTCGGTCCTCGAAATTAAACAAGTAACTCGCTGCCATTGCATTATCCGTCAGCTTAAGATCATGCTGTGGCGAATGCGTCTCGGAAATTCTGGCAATGTGTCGCCTGTCCCTTGGCGCATGCTTCGACTGCTCACGATCTCATGATCAGAATCTTCTCAACGCAATTTATATGGCTTTGCCGTTGTGCTGCTGAGTGGCCCTGCTGGCTATGAGTCATGCTAGCGGAGTCGGGCGCAGCGCCGATCGAGTGACATGCAGGACTGACTGCTTCCATCATCTCCATCACGTTCTGGCATCCGAGCTTTCAGTTGCGCGCAGCTTTTCCCCTTTCCTCAAATGCCGGATGTTTGAGATCATTGGCACAGCGGCCACACCGAGGCTGACTCCGCCGTAAAGGAGCAGTACAAAGAGAACTCCGGCTCCAAACTCGCCGTTCTTTCCTTCGATCCCGAACAGTGAGGCGGCAATCAGCACGGCGAGGTTGATGTTCTTCATGCTCGACTCAATGCCCAGGGCCATGGAATCACGATTCGAAAACCCGAGCATGTGCAGCGAGCCTCGCAGAATGATGATCTGAATGACCAGGCAATAGAGAAAGACCAGGACAGGAATCCGAAGTGAGTAGCGGCTGAGGTCGATGCTGCCGCTCCCCAAAGACCCAATCACCAGTACTGCGAGCACGATCAGACTGGCGCGCACCGCCCATTTCGAGCACGCGTGAGCCGTCTTTTCCTCCAATAGACGCCCGAGCAGCATCCCGGCTGTGAGTGGCAGCAGCAGAAAGATGAAGATTTCCCGCATGATCGCACCCACCGGCATTGCGATCTCCGGTGGGAGATAGTCTCCGGCAAAAATTCGCATGATCAGCGGCGCAGTGACGAGCGCCACCAGCGTCAACAATCCCGTGAGCGCCACGGACAGGGCGACGTTCCCTCTGCCGAGGTGGGTGTAAATGTTGGACAATGATCCTCCGGGCATGGCCGCGATCATGATGAAGCCCACCACCACCTCGGGCGGTAACTTGATGAAGTAAACCAGCGCCGCTGTGAGCAGGGGTATGCCCACCAATTGATAAAGCAGTCCGGTGATCATTGGTTTCGGCTCCAGCACCAGCTCTACAAAATCCCTCAGTCGTGTCACGATTCCCATCCCGAACATCGCCAGCACCAATTGCGTCGAGGCGACGAGATGATGGTAAGGAGGGTATTGCTCAAAGAGTTCTTTGATCATCGTGATACAGGTCAGGGTTCAGTGAAAGGGGGCGATCCTCGCAATCGCACAAGTTGATTGCAATAGGAGAGTGAATATCGTGTGCGATCAATACTGAATGCTGATTTCTTGGCTCCTCACCATGGCTGTGGGTTTCGTCTGGTTGATATTTGCCGCAACCGCCTATGGTATGTCCGCTGCATGAGCCTTCCAAAATTAGCCGTCACGATGGGCGACCCGGCCGGGGTTGGGCCTGAAATCTGCCTTCGTCTTCTCGCCAATCCCGCCATCCGCGAAATTTGCGTTCCGGTGATTTTTGGCGATGCAGCGGTGCTGGTTCGCTGCGCGCGTGAGGCGGGCATCGCTGCCCCGCAACGGATCATCGCGCAGTTCGACTGGCAGCAAGCTTCGAAGACGCTCGATACACCAGCGGTGCTGGATTTGCATGGGTTCGATCAGAGCGGATTCATGCCCGGCACGGTGAGTGCCGCAACGGGAGCTGCGGCCTACGGTTATGTCATTAAGAGCATCGAAGCAGCGCAGGCAGGCGAGGTCGCCGCAGTGGTCACCGCGCCGATGAACAAGGAGGCGCTGCACGCTGCGGGAATTCATTATCCAGGACACACGGAAATCTTCGCGGAGAAGACTCATGCGAAGCGCTCCTGCATGGCGTTTTTCTCGGATGAACTCAATTGCAGTCTAGTCACGGTGCACGTCGGTTATCATGAAGTTCCTGCGCTGCTTAGCACGAAGCGCATTCTTGATGTGATTGAGCTGACCGCCAATGCCGTGAAAAAAATTCGCGGACGCGCACCGAAGCTCGCCGTGTGCGGATTAAATCCCCATGCGGGCGAGCACGGTCTGTTCGGAAATCGTGAGGAGGAAGAGATCATCCTGCCGGCCATCGAGGCGGCTCGTAAGCAGGGGTTGGACGTAACCGGGCCGTTGCCGCCGGACACGGCGTTCATTGCCTCGCGCCGTCGCAGCACGGATGCTTTCATCTGCATGTATCATGATCAGGCCTTGATCCCGCTCAAGGCGCTGGCGTTTGATTCAGCAGTGAATACGACGCTCGGGCTTCCTATCGTGCGCACTAGTGTGGATCATGGCACGGCCTGCGATATCGCCTGGCAGGGCAAGGCGAATCCCAATAGTCTCTTCGAAGCCGTGAAGCTGGCGGTGAAGCTGGCATCGCCCATCCATGCCAAGACCAGCTCTTGACTCACTGGGTAAATGCGCGTTATTTCGTCACGTTCATGATCACGGATTTTACAGGGCTGCTTCGACTTCGACTCCTTCTCGGCGTCGCGAGCCACTAATTTTTTCTCGCCCGCTGTGGGTGGCACGATCCACCCGATTAATTGAACACGACACTGCCTGTGTCCGCCTGCCGTCTACAATACGGTTTCCCTTTTGACTTATCACTTAAACCTTTTCACTTTCCCAACTCATGTCCTTTGAATTGTCCAAGAAATACCAGCCGTTCCCGGCAGTTGTTCTGCCCAATCGCCAGTGGCCCTCGCGCAAACTTTCTCATGCACCGATCTGGTGCAGCGTGGATCTTCGCGATGGCAATCAGGCGCTGGCCGTGCCGATGAACGTGTCGCAGAAGCTGGACATGTTTGATGCGCTGGTGAAATGCGGTTTCAAGGAAATCGAGATCGGATTCCCGTCGGCTTCGAATACCGAGTTCGCTTTCAACCGCCGACTCATCGAGGACGGTCGCATTCCTGATGACGTGACGATTCAGTGCCTGGTTCAGGCGCGCGAGGATCTTATTGAAAAAACCGTTCAGTCGTTAATAGGCGCGAAGAGCGTCATCATTCACCTCTACAATTCAACATCACCCGCGCAGCGTCGCTACGTATTTGGCATGGAGAAGCCGGACATCGTCAAAGTGGCGGTTCGCGGCGCGCAGTGGATCAAGGACCGCATCGGACGACTGGAAGCGGGCGGCACCAAAGTGATGCTGCAATATTCACCGGAAAGTTTCAGCGCCACCGAGATG
>JANNQW010000315.1:0-9613 GCA_031400955.1 Verrucomicrobiota bacterium | reverse complement strand
AGGTAAGGTTCTTCGCGTTGCATCGAATTAAGCCACATACTCCACCGCTTGTGCGGGTCCCCGTCAATTTCTTTGAGTTTTAATCTTGCGACCGTACTTCCCAGGCGGCGCGCTTAACGCGTTAGCTCCGGCACGGCAGGGGTCGAGCCCCGCCACACCAAGCGCGCACCGTTTACAGCTAGGACTACCGGGGTATCTAATCCCGTTTGCTCCCCTAGCCTTCGTGCATCAGCGTCAGAAATTGCCCAGAGCTTCGCCTTCGCTGCGAGCGTTCTTCTCGATATCTACGCATTTCACTGCTACACCGAGAATTCCAAGCTCCTCTACAACTCTCTAGCGAGGGAGTATCGGATGCAATTCGGAGGTTGAGCCTCCGGATTTCACATCTGACTTTCCCCGCCGCCTACGCACCCTTTACGCCCAGTGATTCCGAACAACGCTTGAGACCTCTGTATTACCGCGGCTGCTGGCACAGAGTTAGCCGTCTCTTCCTCTTGCGATACTATCAGGCCGTGAGGCTTTGTTCTCGCATGACAGGAGTTTACAATCCGAAGACCTTATCCTCCACGCGGCGTCGCTCCATCAGGGTTTCCCCCATTGTGAAAGATTCTCGACTGCTGCCACCCGTAGGTGTCTGGACCGTGTCTCAGTTCCAGTGTGGCTGGTCGTCCTCTTAGACCAGCTACCCGTCGTAGCCTTGGTGAGCCATTACCTCACCAACAAGCTGATAGGCCGCGGACCAATCAGGAAGCGGCTTGCGCCTTTAGTCTTGCGACCACATGAGGCATTAATCCAAGTTTCCCTGGGCTATTCCTCACTTCCCGGAATGTAATCCACGTGTTACGCACCCGTTCGCCACTAAATAACTTAATATTGCTACCAAGTTATTCCGTTCGACTTGCATGTCTTATCCACGCCGCCAGCGTTCGTTCTGAGCCAGAATCAAACTCTTCAAAAATTCGACCTTGGTTACCCAAGATCTATATTAACAATTTACTTTATTGCCTAGCTATCTGTATACCCTGTTACACAGGGCACAGTTTAGCCGTCCTACTAATATTAATCTGAAAAAGAGCGGGTTTTTGTTCTCAAAATCACCGGCAATCGCCTGCGTTTTCTTGAACTTCCCATTCGCGTTTTCGGCGAGCGGGTTGGGAGAATAGATGAGATTGGGTTGCCGTCAACTGTTTCAGGGATTTTTTTACGGTTTGAATTCAATTCCCTGCCTCCTTCGACCCGATGCCGGGTCGTTTTGACTCGTAATGCGTAAATAATAAGTAGTTGATAATAATAGCATTATGAGAATTTTATCGATAAATATTCGGTAGATCTTTTTGATTTCTAGCCGACTGATTTTTTTGCGCCTATTTCTTCAACTTGATGATTTTATAGCGACAAATTGAATATATTTGTGGGCTTGACATTGGCATTGACGGTAAAAGAGCGCGGCTCTGTCTCCAGAGACGACCAGCGTATGCCTTCGTCTGATTTTAGGGGTTAGATCTCCAATCAAGGCGACCCGCTTCGTGCTTCGCAGACGTTCGCAGAGAACCTCATTTTGTGAGATACATAGTATAATTTGGCAATTTAATGAGGCAAAAAGCCACTGTACACTTTCGGATCTTGCGATAACAGAATGCCTATGAAATCTCAGCCCAATCGCGACTACTCCAGCAATGATGATGTGCAAACGCCACTGGATCTGGCCGAACGCATTGTCCGGCATTTCAATCCGAAGGGAAAAGTCTTGGAGCCATGCAGCGGGCAGGGTAATTTTATGCGATTCCTTCCTGGGGCAAGATCATGCGAAATCAAGCGCGGCGAGGATTTCTTCGAATGGCAGGAGCGGGTGGACTGGATCATCACCAATCCGCCATGGAGCCATATACGCGACTTTCTCCAACACTCGATTAAAATGGCGGACAACATCGTCTTCCTGATGACCGTCAACCATGTGTGGACGAAGGCGAGAATTCGCGACATCTACGGCAGCGGATTCGCCCTCAAAGAAATCTGTCTTGTCGAGATGCCGGAGTCATTCCCGCAGTCCGGCTTTCAACTTGGAGCAATCCATATCGCCCGCGGGCATCACGGCCCGATTCAGTTTTCAGACATCTCTGTCGATTTGGGACCCGGCACACTCAAAGCAGCCGATGCGGCGTTTTCCCGGCCTCTTCAATCTGTCCAGAGCAATCGACGAAAGAACTTCAGAACCGGCCGCAATTAGTGAAATCCGCGACTCAAAGCGCGAGGTGCCCAAGCGCGAGCAGACCGTAATAGGTATATTCCACATCGATGTCACCATCCGCCCAATGCCCGTGGAATCCGCCCTCAGCGGACCAGAGCGTATCAACGAAATCAAGGCAGAGTTCTCGTTGAGGGTCGAATGAATACTGCAAGCCGTCGAGTGCGTGGAGCGCCACTGCCGTGCTTAACAAATCGGGCAAGGGTGCGTTCGGTGTCGCGAGGAACCCGCCCGAAACATGTTGCTGCTGCAACAGCCAGGCACCGCTGTGCCCCGGAGGCGGTTGCTGGAGATGACGGAACAGCGTGAGCGTGGCAGCCGTCGCGCTGGTGGTGCCCTGAGCGAGTCCGCGCTCATTGGCGAATGACCCATCTTCCAGCTGCAACGATGCCAGCGAGCTCAAGAGTTGTTCCGGTTCTGAGAGCGACACATCGAGATCCGACAAAGCCCCCCACGCGAGCAACGCACCATAAGCAGAACCTTGCGCCCGGCCTGGCGTTCCATGAAAGCCACCATCAGGCGTCCGATAAGCATTGATCCGGCGCGCCAGAGCTTGCTTCACTTCATCCTCAAAAAAATTTCTCTCCAAAGCCGCGCCGCATCGCGCCAGAGAACAGGCGTGGACAAAGTCAAGTGACTCCAACCTCGCGAAAGCCGCAAGATATTCCGCAACGTTCCCGGCAGGTGGTTCCAACTGGAGCGCGAGCATCGCCTCCAACCCGAAGACAGTGTAATAAAGATCCGGGCGTCCGTCACGGTCAGCAAATCCGCCAGCATTGGTCAGCCGCGATTTCACGAAGTCCGCGACCAACTGCGCTGACTCGCCCAATATCTTGGGCGCCAGCCGCGCCACTTGGAGCATCTCGAGCCGAAAACTGGGTCGTGCGTTTGCTATCACGCTCCGTCATGCCTCGTTTGCCCTGCGGCGTCAAACGCCCATGCGATCAACGTCTGCTTCTCGCGGGAGCTTTCCGCTTCGCGGCCTTGGGTTTCACCACCTTGCCCGGGCGCGCGGAACTTCGCTTCGCTGCGATTTTTTCTTTCAAAAGACGCAGTTCATTTTGCACTTTCGTAAGCTGGCGCGAAGTGGCTTCAAGCCGCCCAGCTGTGAGCCGGGCGATGAATTCGTAAAGCGCAGCGTAGAAATCCGGATACTCCGCACGAGGCTTGATGTCTTGGAGAAATTTTTGATCCACGGCAAGACAAACCACCCTCGTTTTGGCCACCACCGAAGCCGAGCGCCGGTCCTCATTGACCACGGCCAGCTCGCCAAAAACTTCACCCACTCGTCCGATGGTCGCCAGCATCTTGCCCTGTCTGCGCACCTCCACCTCGCCGCTGAGAAGAATGTAAATGCGCGAGTCGAACGCGCCTTCGTCAATTAACACATCACCCGGTTCGCCCTCAACGTAGTTGCTGGAATCGAGCACGTCATCAAGGTGATCTTCGCCAAAGGATCCCAAAAACGGCAGTTTCCTCAAGGCATCCGGCACCCGGCCATGTTCGTGTATGTATGCGAATTCTTTCATTTATCCGCCACACTGTGGCAAATACCACGTCCAATGAAAAGTAATCTTCACTAAAATTAGCAATTTTTCATGTTTCTTGAGCAAGCAAGCTGGCATTTGCGCTTTCACCGGGCTCCTGTATGATCGCCGCCCATGAAAATGTCTCACCTCTTCCTGCCTGTTGCCCTCGTTCTTTTAATCGCGCCCTGTCTGAGCCAGTGTGGGAAAAAAGACGCCGCCCCCGCCCCCGACTCTTCAAAGCCGGCCGCCGTAACTCCAGGGAAGCCGCCCGTCAGCCTCGTCGCACAGGCACCCATGCTCGGATTTGCCGGAAGACTGCCTGCCAGCACGGAGCTCTACATTGGCAGCGCCAACTTCAAACCGCATCTGGAGACGCTGAAAAAATCGGCGTTTTACAAGGAGATTTCCGCGCTCGCCAACGACAAGACCCCAGCTCCAGCCTCAGGTGACAAATCCATGAAAGCCCTCCAGAAGCTCTGGGGCGATGAGATGTTCATCGCCGGCGCTGCAGGCATGACGGAGTTCGCGACCTGGCTTCGAACGTTTAACCGCCTCTACAATGAGCTGAATTTCCGCATGCTCATGACTGGTGCCGCTGCCAAAACCGGCGTCACCGGCTCCGAAGATGCGCCCAAAGGCTTCAATCCCGCCGTCTTGCTCCAGTCCCTCCTGGCCGACCCCTCACAACTCGACCGCGCCAGCGATGTCATCGCCAAGTTCGACCTCCCGCCCATGATTTTCGGCGTGAAAGTTGAAAACCCCGCTGAGGTGGCCCGCGACCTCATTCCCGAAGAAATTCTGAAAAGCATGCCAGCGGACAAAATCACCATCAGCGATTTCAAGAGTCCTGATGGAAGCACTTTCAAGACCCTCAGCACCGAGGGCGGAAAACTGCTCACCAATGAAATGAAGCAGAAAATGCTCGACAACCTGCCGCCGGCTTTCAACGACCGGTCTCGCAAGTCAATCGATAAAATACTCACGGATTTTCAGGGCAAGAAGTTTGCAGTTGCCTGGGGTCCAGTCGGCGACCATCTCATCTTCGCCCTCGGAAAAAACCTCAACCATCTGAACTTCACTGCTGATACGGGGACTTCGCTGCTGTCAAAAACGGAACTGACGCAACTGAGCCCCTATGCAAATAAAAACCTTCTCGTGCTGTCATACGCCAGCGCTGGCGTGCTGGAAGGCATGATGGATAATCAGCCTTTGACCCCCATGCTGCGCGGCGTGGTCGGTGCCATGAAGGAGAATCCAATGTTCTCCGCACTAGCCACGAAGCTAGACAATCAAATGTCTGATTACACGCCGGCTGAATCCGCTTTGTTCAAAATGGAAATCTCCACCCAGGTTGCCGCAATCTGGTGGGACCGCGGCCTCCATATGGAAAGCTTCGGCGGCGCCCGCTCCAAGGCCTTCGAACTGGCAAAAAATTTGCAATACGCGCATCTGGTTGACCAACCCGGTGTCATCGCCGCTTTTGCCTATCAGCGCAGCCGTCCGTTTGAGAAATTCCAGCGTGAATGGATGGAGAAACTCTTCGGCATGATCTACACCTCCGCGCAGGAACTTATGAAAACAGGCATTGCCGGAGAACAGGGCGCAAAGGGCTTCGCCAGGTTCGAGGGTCTGATGATGCCCATGTTGAAAAAACTTTATGAGGCCGACAGGGAACTTACTGAGAAAGGCCTTGGTGGCGAAGCGGCCTTCGTCATGGATGTGAATGGCAAAATGCCTTCGCTGCCCAATATCCCGATCGAAGCCAAGGACATGAAGTTCCCCCGCATCACCACCATCTCCGAAGTGATCAACCGCGACGTCGTGGCCGCAAGTTGGAAAAAGATGAACGATACCATCACTGAAGCGATCGGCACCTTTGCCGGCGGCGCTGGTGGTCCACCCAACGCGAAGGGCAATGCTGCTGGCGCAGCACCGTCCGGCATGGTGCTCCCGGATCCGATCAGCACCGAGAAGAACGGTGTGACCACCTGGTTCTACGGTCTGCCGTTTTTTGTCGGGGACATGCTCCCCTGCGCCTCGATCAATGACAAGCTGCTGGTGCTCAGCACCTCCAAAAATTGCGCTGAAGCCTTCGCCGGCGAACTCTCCAAACCCGCAACCACCAGCGTGGACGGACTCGTTTGGAAACTCGACCTAGGTGCGCTTGTGGATTGGGGCGTCTCCGCCTCCAAACTTGCGCCCTATGCGACCCCAGAAAAGCAAAAGGAAATGAAGCAGGTTCAGAAATGGGCCAAACCCTTCCACGCCATGCGCGGTCGCATCTTCCTGGAGAACAACGTCCCGCGTCAGAGCTTCTCTTGGGAAATCACCGATCTCGTCTCGTTCGATTGATGGCGGCTCCCCGCGACCGCCTACAATGGTCAGCCGCTTCTATAACGACTTCGATACCGCCGCGCTCGACCAAAACCGAGCGCGGCGTTCCAAAGACGAATACCGCAGCGCCTTTCAGATCGATCGCGACCGCATCCTGCACAGCGCCGCGTTCCGACGCCTGCAAGGCAAGACGCAAGTCTTCCACTCTTTCCTCATCGGCGAATACGACTTCTACCGCTCGCGCCTGACCCACAGCCTGGAAGTTTCACAAGTCGGTCGCGCGATCTGCGGTTTTCTTCAAACCAAAGGCGCACCGCTCGACGGCACAGTCTTCATTGATCCAGATCTCGTCGAAGCCGCGTGCCTCGCGCACGATCTCGGCCATCCGCCCTTCGGCCATACTGGCGAACGCGCCCTGCACCGCCTCATGGAGGACTTCGGCGGCTTCGAGGGCAATGCCCAGACCTTGCGACTACTCACCGAAACTCTCTTCGGCGACGGACGCGAAGGCATGAATCCCAGCCGCGGCTTGCTTGATGCCATTCTCAAATACAAAACACTGCACCACGAAGCCGACGGCGCGGAAAATCATTATCTCTACGACGAGCAGGAACGCTTCGTCCGTTTCGTTCTCGGCAGCGCGGAGTTCCCCGCAGAACTGACGCCGGGAAAAACCCGCAATGATTTCCGCAGTCTCGAATGCCAGATCATGGACTGGGCCGACGACACCGCCTATTCCATCAACGACCTCTCCGATGGCATCCGCGCCGGCTTCATCACCGAAATCAAACTCGCCGCCTGGGCAGAGCAACAATCACTCACCGGTGAAGATGCCGGACACGTCGAGTTTTTAATTGATGCCATCGAGAGCGGCAAGTTCGAAGGCCGGCTCGGTCGCAGCATCGGCGAACACATCCGCGGCTGCTCCCTTCAGCCGCGCCGCAACTTTATCTCCCACCAAACGCAGCGCTATGCTTTCGAGTTAGCCGTCGACGATGAAGTGCGCCGCAAAGCGAAGCTCAACAAACGCATCGCGCTCGAACTCGTCTTCCGCGCGCCGAAACTTCAACAGCTCGATTTCAAAGCCGAGTTGATGCTGGAAAGATTGTTCGAAGCTTTGCGCGAGCAATACATCGAGCGCGACAAACCGCGCCTCCATCTGCTGCCCGATCCCGTGGAAAAATCCATCATGATCGCGCCGGACAAACGCGCCCGCGCCCGCCTCGTTTGTGACTGGCTGGCGAACCTTACCGACCGCGCCGCTTTTCAGCAGCACCAGCGCATGTTCGACACCTCGGGTGGACCGTCGCCAGATTTTGTGTGAACCAACAACGGAGCGCGGACTTCAGTCCGCTGCTTTTGCTCCATCCGAAAAACCGTGCCGCAAACTTCGCCCGCCTCTACGAACGAAAGCTCCCGCACATAAAAACGTTTAAAAATCACCGCTGCACCAGACCTTCAACGTAGAACTCGGGCTTGGAGCCAAAGTGTCGATGTCATCGACATGAGGCCAAGGTATGTCGAAAAACGGCTAATTCTTCGATATGAGCGCCACCTCATGTAAAGAAAATCCGATTTTCTTTACATGAGGTGGATAACATGATAAGGAAATGGCGGTATTCTTTACATGACCAAGCTCCCACCACTGCCTTTAACTGACCTTGCCTCGCTGGATACCCGCGTGGTCTGGGCAGAATTAGCGGTGGCGCATCGACATTTGGCGGAGCTAAAAGGACTGTGCGAATCGCTACCCAACCAAAGCATTCTGCTGGGCACACTGGGCATTCAAGAGGCGAAGGACAGCTCGGAAATCGAGAACATCATCACCACGCATGACGAGCTATATGCCTCTCAGGAAGATTCTGCATCTCCCGCAGCCAAAGAGGTGCGGCACTATGTCTCCGCCTTGCGCGTGGGCTATGAAGCGGTGCGGGACTCGGGCCTGATCCGGTTGGAGACTGTGCTGGCGGTGCAGGCGGAACTGGAACAAAACCGCGCTGGACTGAGAAAGCTGCCGGGCACGGTTTTAAAAAACGAAGCCTCCGGCGCGGTGATCTATGAGCCACCCCAGGACGCCACGGAAGTGGCGGCGCTCATGGGCAACCTGATTGATTTTATCCACGCTGACGACGGCCTGGATCCCTTGCTGCGGATGGCGATCGTGCATCACCAGTTCGAGAGCATTCATCCCTTCTATGATGGGAACGGGCGCACGGGCCGCATCTTGAACCTGCTCATGCTGCAACGCGATGGTTTGCTCAACCTGCCGGTGCTGTATCTGAGCCGCTACATCACCACGACGAAGCCGGACTATTACCGGCTGCTCCAGACTGTGCGCGAAGAGGGCCGCTGGGCGGAGTGGTGCCTGTATATGATCCGGGGTGTGGCGGTGACTTCCCGCAGCGCGATCACACTCGTGAAGGCATTCCGTGATCTGATGCTGATGACAAAGCACAACCTGCGCGAGCATCTGCCCAAGCTCTACAGTCAGGATTTGCTGAACAATCTCTTCCGCTATCCCTATACGAAAATCGAATTCGTGGAGCGAGAGCTGGGGGTATCGCGCCCAACAGCAGGAAATTACTTGGAGCAGCTCACGAAAGCCGGGTTCCTGCATAAGCAGAAAATGTGGAAGACAAATTTTTACATCAATAAACCGCTCTTTGCCCTGCTGAGTGGAGTCACGCTGGAACCATGAACGATGCCGAAACCAATTCCGAGCACATTGATCCCACATTAAAAACGGCGGGCCGGTCACTTTCCATTCAGCATCGTTCGAGCGAGACGGTCGGGCCTTTTCTCCAAAGGCTCCGCCATCCAGTCCCACGTAGGCAGCACGCGCCCATCTTGGAATATGATGCCTCGAGCATTCATCGGATGAATGCCATCGAATGACTCTGCCTTCACCGAGACAGAAACGACGCCAAGCTGCTCCAGCGGAGTGACTTCATTTGGCGAAGATTTCCCGTCGCTGTTGCGGTCAAACCAGACGCTGATGCCATCCATCTCGGAGCCGGTCAGCGCGCCGTTGCCATCATCATCCAGTGCCGCCAGCGCGTCATAGCCGGTGTTGCGGAAAATTTCAAACGTGTAGCCACCAAATAACTGCCGCGCCGAAGTGATCTCACCTTTGTGCTCCGGATCCCACACGAGAAATCCGAGTTCCGGCTTCACCCACGACCAGCGTTCGCGCCAGCCGTAGCCGCGCAAATCGAAATCCACGACGCACTGCGGATCGAGCAGTTCGGAAAGATGCGCCGCCCGCTCGAAGGAGAAAACGATGGGAGTGACAGCTCCCATCGGAAGAGCACTAATTTTCGCGATAGCTGCCTGCGCTTTTTTTACTTGAGCAGCCTCTGCTTCTGTGAGCGATTTAGCATCGGAACCGGCGAGGCGGATCAAAGCCGTGGCGGCTTCGTAAGAAGTGAGACTTTGGATGCCAGCGGTGGGCCGATGGGTTATTTTGGAATCTATCGGCAGCGAGAGTTCCAGTGCCTTCGCGTAG
>JANNQW010000314.1:0-2851 GCA_031400955.1 Verrucomicrobiota bacterium | reverse complement strand
GCCTGGTCCAAGGCATTCGCAGTTGCGCTTCATTCGGTTCCGTGTTCTCAACTTATCATGACCGTCGTCTGGATCAACAAGCGCAACTGGATGCATCCCGGCCCCATCGTGAATATGGGTGTGCGCAATGCGCACTCGTTCGCCAGCATCGGATTGACGACGCATCTTTTTCTCGGCGAGGGCACGGAGGGCAGCAGCACCGATGATGACCTGCGTGATTTTTACGCACTGGAGCCGCTGTCAAATTTTACCGTCCATCGCGTGCCGCGTCGCGGTGGTCTGCTGGGAAGCGAAAGCGCTTCTGTTCGGAAGGCAGGAGTGCGCCTGATCCGGGAACTGGCGGCCAAGGATGATGTGGCAGTCTTTTCACGCGACGCCGGCTTTCTTCCGCGCCTGGCCTGGATGTGCCGCGGCGCACGCATCAGGGGTTTTTACGAACTGCATGACCTCTATGCAGATTTGTCCTGGCGCGAGCGCAGACCACGGGCCAGGGACTTGCGCGAAAAATGGCTGGAGCGCCTGTTCCTCCCGCGCATCTCCGGCCTCGTGTGCATCACGCGCGAAATGGAAAAGCGTTACCAACCAATTTTCCCAAGACTAGCCACCATCGCCCGACCCCTGGGCACCGATTTGCTGCCGACGACCGATGTGGAATCACGGCGGAAGTCGCGCACGATTTTTTATGTGGGCCACATGCACGGGCCGAAGGGTGTTTCGTTTCTGCAAAAGGCCGCCACCGCGCTGGCAGGACATGGCGTGCGCACAGAATTTTGGGGAGGTTATGAAAAAGATGCGGAGCGCATTAATCAAGCGGCTGCATCACAAGGGCTGAGCCAGTGGATCGAGGCCGTGCCCTTTCAGCCGCCCGCAGCACTCCGAACAGCACTGGCGGAACGCGCCAGTCTGGGCGTGGTGATGCTAGCGGACACTTATTACAATCGATTCCTCACCTGCCCGGTGAAAGCGCTGGATTATCTCTCCCACGGCATCCCGGCGCTCGGCACCGACATTCCTTCGGTGCGCGAGGTGCTGGAGGATTCAGGAACTTACGTCGCTGATGGTGATCAAAAAGATTTTGTCGGCTCGGCGCTGCGGCTGCTGGATGATCCCGTCGCCTACGCCGAAGCGGTGAGCCGCAGCCGCGCCCGCGCCGCTCAACTCACCTGGCAGGAACGCGCCCGGGCTCTGGCTGAATTCGCCCGCAGCCGCTTCTGAATCCAGCGTCACTTTTTCTGCATCGGGATTTCGCGAATCACACGACGGTCAATGTCGTGAAACGCTTTCCCGTCAAAAAGGATTCGCTCGAATTCAACCTCGATCATCTTTACTCCGAGTTCGCCTCGATAGGTCTTCTCCGGAAGATGGGTGGAATATACATAGGCGTGCAGCGGCGGAGATAAAATATGCAGCACATCCGCCAATGCTCCCTTCTGCTCCTGATAATTCTTCATCCAGGTTCGGATGAACTCGTCAAACTGCGGGTTGCGCTTCGCATCGCGCAGAGGTTTTTTGGAAACCGCGCCCAGCTTTTGAACCATGGCGCGCGCCTCATCGACCGTCTTGATTCCCCGCATCTGATGGGCCGCCTTCCAATCATGGATGGCACCAAAGGTTCGCGTGAGGATTTTCTCCCCTCCCGTGCCGTCTTTCTGGAAATGGAGGTAGTGAAACTGCGCCTGAATCATCGGGAAGTCATAGGGCTCGAAAAAGGTGGGTGTGATGTAGAGCCGGCGCCCATCCTCCATCACCGCGTGGAGCGCGTATCGTTCCGTGATTTGGGAATCGAACCAGGCCAGCTTGCTCGCCTTGTGCGAATGCGCAGTAATGAGCATGTAAAACATCGAGCACAACATCACCGGCACCGAGAACAAGACGAGGCCGCGGGAGCGCGCGGGGGCAGAGTCGTCCTCCGGCTCCTGGTGCCAGAAGGCCGCCACGATGGCTGCTTGAACCAAAATCCAGTTCCAAAAAGTGTCGCCGGAAAAAACATAGATGCCCGCGTGCAGCAACGCGCGTCCCGCCGCCAGGAATACAAACCAGCGGCGGTTCCAAAAAGCCGTCAGGAGCGCCACTTCGATGAAGATCACGAAGAGCTTAAGCGGCACCGCGAAGGCTTGCAGAGACCCATGCAAGCGAATCACGCCCGCTTGATCCCACAAAAAATTCCATCCATATAGAAAAGTGGAAATGGTCAGATGGTAGAGATCATCATGGAGCGCCCAGTCAGCCCAGTGCTCGCCGATCTTCAACTTCGCGAGTCCGGGGAGCCAGTAGTGAATGAGGTTGGCTCCAATGAAGGCCACCGTCAGCATCGGCAGCCTGGCCGGCAACCAGCGCATAACCCAGGGTCGCGCCAGTCCCGCCGCACCAAGCATGCAGGCCATGTCCCAGATCATCTTGCGGTTCGTGGATTCCGCGTCCGCGAGACCGGTGCCTTGCCATTGCAGATAACTCTGCATCACCGCGAACATGAGAGCTGGAAAAATGGAGGGTCTTCTCCACGCCGCCGCTCCCAGCAACAGGATTAACAATCGATCCAGCAAATGTGCCTGGCCGTAAAAAAAGTTGTAAGGATAGAGCGCCGTTGTCCAAACGAGAATGAAGAGGATCGCCCACACCACGTAATGCAACCTTCCCCGGGGAAAGAAGCCGCGCCACGAGCGCCATTCGCGGTTTTGCCAGGCGAAAATGCCGCCCAGCACCACGCCCAGCCAGAATCGCCCATCGCCCAAGCTGCGCAGCAAAGCGGACCAGAGGAACGACCATGAGCGGAAGTCTGGCATAACCATGGACTCCACCGGAATCCGCACCAGGCAGTAAAGCCCGAAAAGCCCTCCGAGCACCGTCAGCA
>JANNQW010000313.1:0-3361 GCA_031400955.1 Verrucomicrobiota bacterium | reverse complement strand
GAAATAGACTTCGTTTGGTGTCATGTAGCCAAGGCGTTTGCGGAGGCCGGTTGTTGAGGATCGCGGCGAGGCGGTCATGATAACTGAAAGTATGCGGCATTTTCACAAGCCAAGCCCCGCCTTAATTTCCGGTCCGGCTTCTTTCACGCAATAGGCTGCGAACTGTGCGAGCGAGTTTGCTTGCAGTGCTGAAAGCTGCTGAGGGTGCCGGTTCTCTTGGACGATCCGGTAGTCCGGAAAATTTCCCAGACGGTGTTTCCGGATCATTTTATCGACGGTAAAGACTTCGCGCGAGTCCGGCGGCAGGGCCGCAATCCATCGATCCATGATCGTGTGTCCAGCTCGCGGTGCGGCACCGCCTTTTTCATGCAGCCGGGTAAACGTGAGAAACACCCAGCAAATCTTCACTCGCTGGCCGCCACTGATGTCGTATCGCGAGTTAGCGATCGTGCGATATTCCCGGCAGACGACAAGGGGACGCCCCGTCATATTGCGTTCACTGATCTCGCCCGCCAGATCATCCAGGGCATCGCGTCCGTCCGGAAGCGTGCGGTTCAGCACATGGTTTGACACTGGCTGGCCGACGATATTAAGCAGCATGGTCGAGCCCGGCGCGCCAAACAGGGCTGTGACTTCCGAGGAAATATCCCAAGGTGCAATCTCGCCCCGTCCTCCGTCTTGCGGCATGCGGAACAGCGCATTGCTTAAGCAGACGATGCGACCCGTTCGGCGCGCAAGCAGCGCGATGACACCGCTGTTGTCGCAGATGCCGCCGTCGACGTGCGGCAGGCGCTGCTCATCGGATTTTGGTTGATCACTCGATGGCGGCCAGTGCCAGCGTTTGGGTTCCAAATTCACCAGCCCCGCGAGTCCGCCTGCAACTGCTGCGACCGCTGCACCTGAATCTCCCACCGCATCACTCAGCGAAAAGAGTGCCGGTGGCAGCATGGGCGACTGCGCCATCGGCGTCACCACGGCGCGACTGCGATTGGATCCGGATTCCCAGCGAGCAAAGCGGGAACCATAGGCGAATGTTTCCACATAGCCGCCGCCGACTGGCTTCTCGATTCGTGTGGTCGCCGGCGCGAGCGGCCGCACTCCAGTATAGAGCGGCGTGCTCTCCACTGGATAAAATGCCTTGTAGTCCGGCACTGATGAAGGCCGCTGCAGATGTCGCAGAAAAAAACCTATCCTGTCGAAAGTGGACGCGCGGCGCGGGAATGTGATGGCCTCGTTCATAATCAGATACGGCCGGCCGGTCACAGCAAAATAGAAATCATCCGGCGTCAGTCCGCCAGCCTGATGCGGCGCGACGTGCCGGTCGAACCAGTCGCGACTCCATGTGAATGATTTGTCCGGAGCGCCGAGACCGAAAGGCTTGAGGAAGGCAGCGCTCACCACTCGTGAATAGGACTGGCTGCCGTTTCCGATGAACAGCGCGGGTATTCTCATGTTTACCTGCGTCACTGCTCGCACATAGGAGCCTTCGGGCGCCTCATTGAGTTTGGATAAAGGCAAGGATTCCGGCTCCGTGCAGTCGCCGAGGAAAACGCCATCGTATTGATGCTGAGTCATGCGACACCTCTGTTTCGCGGGCGTGAGACCGGCAGCGTCTGGCGACAGCACCGGGCTTGCATAGACAAACGGTGCACAAAACCAGGTGCCGCCCGAATTGCTCGAAATGTAACGGGCCCGGTCCAGCAGTCCGATTGCCTTCAAGGCCCGGAACTGGCCGAGCGTAGCCACCGCCGCCCGGACACCGCCGCCGGATACCGCGATCCCAAAGTCATCCTTCCTGCGCAACTCCGGGAGCAGGGTCGTTTCCGGTGCGGTAAGGTCAGCAGATGTTCCGGCCGGCCGGCCATCGGTCCGCCATACGGCGGTGTTCAGTGCGGATGGCAGCGCGCGATAGGATTCCCGTCCCGCCCCGCACGCGGTAAGTGACAACAGTGCGACAACACAGGCGAGATGAAACATTTTCGCAGTGGCCTCAAACGTATGACGCGCTCTGCGCTCAGCACCCGCACCGAGGGCAACCTCGCCAAGGAAGCCGAATTCCGCGTTCTGGCCTACGCGATCCATTGTTAGAGATTCAAAGTCCATCAGATGGTTTCAACTGAGCATTTCAGCATCTGTGTTCTTCAGCGCTATCTGTGGCTTGCATCAAAATTTGATCAATAACCAAAGGCCTGCAAAGCCTCGCCCAGATGCTCCTGGCACATGGCCTGTTGCGTCGCATCCATGTCGCGCTCCCAGCGTCTTACCGAGCGTTGCTGACCGCCGGCGGTTTGGTGCCGGGTGAGGTCGGGCGTGGCGCGAGTGGCCTTCTCCAGCAGCTTGTTCATGAGACGAGTATCGCTGTCGAGCTGCAGGTAGCTGAACAAAGCCTGCAACGTCTCCACCGGTTTCTGGATGAGGTCTTCGTAGCGCAGCAAATGGCCGCGGGAAGCCCGCGTCTTCCAGCCATGCAGGATTTCGCTCACCCGGCCTCGGAATTTCAAAATCATTTGCTCCATTTCTTTTTTCTCCACACGAAATGAAAAGGACGAGCAGAGCACATCGCGGAAATCCCGGATGAGAAACACCTCCCTCCCTGCCGGATACATCTCGGCAAAAAAATCGGAGTGGCGGCTGTTCTGGAACAGCTTCTCCGAGTAATAGCGGGCTTGCGGCTTTTTCTGCCTTGCTGCGACTTCGGTGTAAAAAGCATCCACCCACTCCATGGAGAATGAGGCCAGACGTTCGACATATTGCTGTCGCACCCAGGCATGCATCGGAGGGTCTTCATGCTGGCAGAAAAGCGGCAGCGGGCCGATGTGATTCAATGTGTCCTTCATCTCGTGCACGTCCTTTTGCTGGAGCGGATTGCAAGGAGTGGCGAGGACGTCGAACAACCGCATTCCATAGAGCGCGGTTACATCTTCGAAGGGGTAGCGACGATGCACCACTACGCCGGGATGCTCGGCCAGCAGATGCGTGAGCCAAGTGCTGCCGGAGCGGGCCAGATGCGTGAGGGTGATTGGCAGGAGCTTCGGTTGATAAGCCGGTGCGAACTTGCATCGAGTGCCAGCCACCGTGCCGATGATCACGCGGGTCCTGTCTGCAAACACGGCCTCTATCTGCAAAAGAAATGACTCGGGGAGTCCCAGCAAGCTGACGGAGGCATGGAAGCCGGACGCGGCTGCACGAGCCCTGAGATCGGCATCCTTGATGGAGAGCTTGTCCGCCACGTCGGTTCGCGGCATCCAGACCTCCGTCTGGCGGATGACACGGTGCTGATGACTTACTTCCACGGCTTCAACCGCAGACTCACGTCCCAACGCCCAGCCGCCGATATCGAGCGAACAGGAATCACTTTGGG
>JANNQW010000312.1:0-3448 GCA_031400955.1 Verrucomicrobiota bacterium | reverse complement strand
CCCGATGATCTCCACATGAGGATTGATGTCGCGCAGCCGATCCTGCGCCGATGCGACCTTGCTCCGGCCTAAATCTTTCGTGCCATGCAGCAGTTGCCGTTGCAGATTCGACTCTTCAACTACATCCGCATCCACGATCCCGATCACGCCCACGCCCGCCGCCGCCAGATGCATAGTCACTGGCGATCCCAACCCGCCCGCGCCGATGCACAGCACGCGCGCAGCTTTCAGTTTGCGCTGCCCTTCCAATCCGAATTCCGCCATGCTCAAATGACGCGCATAGCGTCGAAGTTCCGCGGGTGAAAAATCCATCGTCTGGATATTGCCCGATTGCGACCCGTTGTCCACCTTGCTACATTGCCCCATGACCGCCTGGACCCCGCCTCAGCCCCCCAACGTCGTGGACCTCAGTTTCTTGGATGCGCGCTTCAACCTCATCGACATCGCTGCCTTTCTCGATCGCGTCCAGCGTGCCGGTCAAGACGGTGACTTCCGGGTGCAAGCCCTGAAGAAGGCCATCGCCCACCTCTCTCAAAACGAACCGCAACGCGCCAGGGATGTGCTGCTGAGCCTGAGCGATCCCACCGCAGACCCGATTCCGAAAGCAACCACGCAAGGCGCGCTCGGCGCGTGGAAACAGTCCTGAAATTGTCCCTTATCCTTTACCCCTTTTCACTTTTCACTTATTCCTCAATGCCCTACATCGAACCCCACGGACACATGGTCAGCCGCACCACGGATGACTACGAAAAGATGGCGCTCGCCGGCTGTGTCGCGATCTGCGAGCCCGCGTTCTGGGCAGGCTTCGACCGCGCCAGCGCCCAGGGCTTTTACGATTACTTCCGGCAGATTACCGACTACGAACCGAAGCGCGCCGCAAGGTTTGGCATCAAGCACTATTCCTGGCTCTGCATCAATCCCAAAGAGGCCGAAGACCTCAAGCTGGCGGACGACGTCATGGCGTTGATTCCTGAGTTCATCAACAAGCCGAATGTCCTCGGCATCGGCGAGATCGGCCTGAACAAGAACAGCCGCAACGAACTCACCATCCTGGAAAAGCACATCCAGCTCGCGGTGGATTACGATCAGCTCATTCTGGTTCACACCCCTCATCTCGAGGACAAGCTCAAAGGCACACGCCTCATCCTCGACGCACTAAAAAACCATTCCAAGATCAAGCCCGAGCGGGTCATCATTGACCACGTTGAGGAGCACACTATCGATCTCGTGCTCGATCAGGGATTCTGGGTGGGCATGACCTTGTATCCGCAGAGCAAGTGCAGTCCTCATCGCGCGATCGACATGCTGGAGCAGCGCCAGGCGGAGCGCATCTGGATGAACTCCGCCTGCGACTGGGGCATGAGCGATCCGCTCGCCGTGCCCAGGACCATGCTGGAAATGCGCAAGCGCGGCTGGAGCGAGCCCGGCATTCAGCGAGTGGTCATTGAGAACCCCGTGGCGTTTATGGGACAGTCCGCCAAGTTTTGCTTGGCGGGTTGATGGGTTGAAAGGTTGAATAGTTGAAACTGATGAGCATGGAATTGGACGTATATCTGTTTGCGCACGAGAAACTTCGTGTCTGGCAGGATGCGCGGGTGTTGATTGGGAAGGCTTATGAGTTGACCCGGAAGCTGCCGAAGTCAGAGATGTTTGGCCTGGCTTCGCAGCTCAATCGGGCCGCCGTATCTGTAGCCTGCAACATCGCTGAAGGAAGTGCGCGCACGAGCAGCAAAGATCAGGCTCACTTCTCGCAGCTTGCCTTCAGTTCTTTGATGGAGACAGACTGCCTCATTACGGTATGCGGTGATCTTGGCTTTGCTTCACGGGAAGATGCCGCATATTTGCGCGGCCTCGTTCAGGCATTGTCGCGTCAGATTAACAGCCTTCGTCAGACGCAACTTACCCGGTCCGCCCAGCACTAACAAATGTCAGTATCAACCCTTCAACCCTTCAACCCTTCAACGCCGACCTCAGTCGGCATGATCGCCGGCAACGGAGTCTATCCTGAAATCTTCGCTGCCGCCGCACGCCGCGCAGGCGTGAAAGAGTTGATCGCCGCCGCGTTCATTGACGAGACAAAGTCAGATCTCACGAAAATCGTGGACGCCATCGAATGGTTCCGCGTCGGTCAACTCAGCAAGATGATCGCCTTTTTCAAAATGCATGAGGTGAAGCACGCGGTCATGGTCGGACAGATCGCGCCGAAGAATCTTTTTGACCTGCGTCCAGATTTTCGCACGCTGCTGATGCTGGCCCGCCTGAAGAAGCGCAATGCCGAGACGCTCTTCGGAGCCATCGGTGATGAACTCGCCAAGGAAGGCATCGAGCTTCTTCCAGCCACCACCTTTCTCGACGATTCCATCCCGCAAGCCGGACACATCGCCGGCCCCAAGCCCAAGAAACGTCGCTTGGAGGACGCGCAATTTGGATTCGATATCGCCAAGGCTTCCAGCAAGTTCGACATCGGTCAGACAGTCGTCGTGAAAAATGGCACTGTGCTAGCCGTGGAAGCATTTGAAGGCACCAATGAAGCCATCAAACGCGGCGGCGCGCTCGGCAAAGGCGGCTCCACGATGGTCAAAGTCAGCAAGCCCGATCAAGACATGCGCTTCGATGTTCCCGTGATCGGTCCCGACACCATCAGCGCCGCAGCGGAAGCGAACGTAGATGTCATCGCCGTCGAGGCCGGAAAAACTCTGCTGCTCGACAAGGAAGAGGTCTTGGCGCGTTGCGAACGATTGAAGGTGACGCTGCTGGCGGTGGAGTGAGTTGACGCATCACTTCCTCTTCATCCCTTTGCCGGCACTGTTTCCGGCACCAACACCTTCAGGCTCCTGATGCGATTCAAGTCCACAGATACTACGCCGAAAATCGTTTGAAGCTTGAAGGCATCCAGGCTCAGGCTCCCTTTTAGCCGGTCGCCATTTCTCATTTCAACCGTGACAGTTTCGTGGTCGTCATTCAGGCGAATTGCCGTGCTTTGTTTGAGCAGTATCTTCATTTGTGCGTAGGGAGTGACCAGTGAAAACGAATCGACGTTCGAAACTCCGATGAGTTGCGAACCGTCGCTCAAATCGACAACAAGTCGCAGGGGCGTGTCGTTATCGGCTATGGGCTTTTGTGCCGCCGCAGGAATAGCGGACTCCGGCCCGGTTGCCACTCGGTGTAATGCCTGAAGCTCTGGCTCCTTGAGCGCCCGGCGATATATGCGCAATTCGTCGAGCACTCCATGGAATTGAAAGCCGCCCATCCACGCGCCAACTGTCATCGGCGCGCCATCGCCAACCCTGAGGCCGGTGCCGAGGACGTTCACCGACAGCTCGCCGTTGATGTATTCGCGCACATGGGAGCCGTCGTAAGTAAGGACAAGGTGATTCCATGCATCTTTGCGAAACTCGGTGTTTCGCTTCCAATTGGGCTCGCCGCGGAGACTTCCCTCATGGTTGTC
>JANNQW010000311.1:0-2447 GCA_031400955.1 Verrucomicrobiota bacterium | reverse complement strand
GGATTGCAGTTCGTAGCGGTTGACTCTCTCGTCGGTCACCAGCTTCCATTCGCAACCCATCGCGCGACCGGTAATCACAGTTTTGATTGGCGCGCTTGTGGTGCTGGCGGTGATTTTCTTCCGGGGCCACGGCGGACCAACTGTGATTACCGGTCGCGCGATGGGTTGCGAATGGAAGCTGGTGACCGACGAGAGAGTCAACCGCTACGAACTGCAATCCCGCATCGCCGGCGTTCTGGAGCACTGGGAGCAAGTCCTCAGCACCTGGCGTCCGAATTCCGATCTCAGCCGCCACAATCGCGGTGAAGCCGCCAGCACCGACTTGCGCAAGGTTCTCGATCTGGCGGAACAACTCCGTCAGGAAAGCGGCGGTGCTTTCGATCATCGCATGCTTGGGAATCTAACATCCGCAGGCTTCGGCCCCGGCGGCAGCGGCATCGATCTTTCCTCCATCGGCAAGGGCCATGCAGTGGATGCCGTGTGCCTGATGCTCAAGCAGCTTGGCATCAAACACCACATTTTCTCGTTGGCCGGCGAAGTTCGTGCCGGAACCGGATCATGGCCCGTGGAAATCGAATCGCCGGATCCATCAGTCGGCATCAGCGGGGAAACCATCCATCTTGAGAACAAGGCCATGGCCACCAGCGGCAACTACCACCAATGGAATCGCATACAAGACGGCAGGCTCGCCAGCCATATTCTCGATCCCGCCACCGGCAAGCCCGTCCTCCGCCCGCCATGCGGCGTGACGGTCATCGGTCCGGACGCAGCGCTGGCCAGCGGATGGGCGACCGCGCTTTTCGTCCTCGGACCTGAACGAAATCCGCTCGTTAAATCGAACTCATATCAAGTGATTTGGAAAGGCGCGAATGATGCATGGAATGAATGAACTCTTCCGGAAAGCCCTGGCAAATGCTGAACCTAATGGATGTTGGAATTGAAGTCCGCTGCCCTACTCCGCCTCCACCCAGAGGCTTTCGGAGTGGCTGTTGAACTCGGGCGCATACATGCACTGGATGCCGGCGAAACCAGTTTGATATTTGCCTTTGTGAACAATGCGCGTCGTGTATTCAAAGACGTAAGTTCCCTTCGGCAGATAATCGATGAAGAAGTGGCTGGCGGTGTCGCGCGTGGTCTCATAGTAGGCCAGACCGTCTTGGAAACGGTATTGCGAGAGCACGTTGACCGGCTCCGTGCCGCTGCCGCGATGATCCTTCAGATGGATGTATTCCATGTCGCGATCCGTTTTCAGGACGATGCGCACGACGAGTTCATCACCGACTTTCACCGGGCCTTTCACAGGCTCCAGCGCCGGGCCTTTCTTCGTGTGCTGACGGGTGTAGAGCGTCTTTGTGAGTTTCAGCGGCGTGCCATCATAGGCGGTGACCTTACTCATGTCCTCCAGGTATGACCAGTGGACGCTGCCCCATGCGACTCCCTTGTCCACTTTCTTCAAGGTGATGCGGCCCTGCTCGGGCTTGATCTCGCCCCGCCCGAATTTTTCCTGGTAGAACCCGGTGCCGGCTTCGACTTTCTCGGGCTTGATGACTTCACCGCCGAGCGCGACTTCGACGAGTTCATCAGAGGCGAGCATATTATCACCGCGCAACAGCAGCGCGTAGATGGCGTCGGCAGTGGCTTTGGTGGTCTTCCAGTCCTGCGTCTGCTTCTGCTTGAGCAGCCAGACTTTGCAATCCTCGACGGATTTTTCATCGTTCATCACTTCATCGAAGGCCTCGATCATGAGCGCCTGGGTCTCGATGGGCGCGCGATACCACCACCAGGACAACTCGGTGTCGCGCCAGAACATGCCCATTTCTTCGTTCTCGACGGAGTGTTCCTTGATTGAGCGCACGATGCTTTCGGCGGATGGCTTGTCGCCAAAGCGCTTGAGCGCGATGGCAAGATGAGCCTGCGACTGGCGTTCGAGCTTCAACCAATACTTGCGCGCCTGGCCGAGGAAGTATTCGACGGCTTCCTTGTGTTGCGGCGCGATGGCTTTTTCCTGGAGGAAGAAACTCCGGCCATACAAGTAGAGCGCGATCGTGGAATTTAGGTGGTTCGCATTTTTATCGCTGTGCTTGAGGATGTCTCGGTAAGTTTTTTCAATCCAGTTATCGAGCGATCCCAACGCTTTGATCGCGGAAGTCGAGTCAACTTTCACACCGAGATGTTTCAGCCGGCCGAAGCCGGTGGTGATGTAGAGCGTGATGAATTCATTGCCGCGTCCGCCGGGGAACCACGGCCACATGCCGTTGTCGAGCTGCTGCTCGCGCAGCTTGCGGAGCAGGCGCGCGGTTTCGTCGTTGAGCCGGTTGTCGTCGAAGAGAATGCCGACGTTTCTCCGCGCCTGGCTTTCGGCCTGCGCCTGCCGCACCCACGGGGTTTCTTCGAGGATGACGGATTTGATGTCCTGATTTTTCTCCAATGGGCTGTCGAGAGCGGGC
>JANNQW010000310.1:0-5271 GCA_031400955.1 Verrucomicrobiota bacterium | reverse complement strand
ATTTTTGCGAACGTGGGCAGCATGTCGATGTTGCCGGCGATCTGGTTGCAGGTGGTGCCCGCGGGAATGCGTCCCGGCCAGCGCATGATGCAGGGTGTGCGCACGCCGCCCTCGAAAATGCTGCCTTTCTTTCCGCGCCACAGTGCGGATGTGCCGCTCGCCGCGCCGTTGTCGGAGGTGAAAATGACGAGTGTCTTCTCGTCGAGTTTCAGCTCCTTCAGGGTTGTCAGAATCTGGCCCACAGACCAGTCGATCTCTTCCACGGCATCGCCGAATAAGCCGCCGGCGCTCCGGCCGCGAAATTCTGCCGAGGCCGCGAGTGGCAGGTGCGTCATCGTGTGCGGCAGATAGAGGAAGAAAGGGCGCGTCTGCTTTGCGCGGATAAACCTCACCGCCTCTTCGGTGTATCTCTTCGTGAGCGTGTCCTGATCCGCCGGATACTCGAAGACCTCCGAGCCGCGCATCAATGGCACTACATCGAAGATGGCTTTTTCCCGTGCTTTGTTCTCGTTCATGCCATCACGGAAGACACAGTCCTTTGCGAAGACCGCGTTCACGGGATCGATGGACATGTCGTTGCTGTAAGGAATGCCGAAAAATGAATCAAAACCCTGCTTGGTGGGTAAAAATGGCTCGCGATGCCCAAGGTGCCATTTGCCGATACAGATGGTCGCGTAGCCCTGCGATTTCACAATCTCCGCGAGCGTGATTTCATCCGGATTGAGCCCGATTTTCGCCGCAGGAAAGAGGACACCTGGAACGGACACCCGCACGTTGTAACTGCCCGTCATCAAACATGCGCGCGACATCGAGCAAACCGGCGTCGCATAAAAGCTGGTGAACTTCATGCCCTCGGACGCCATCTTGTCGAGCTGCGGCGTCTTCACGGTTTTGTTGCCGAATGGACCGACATCGCCGTAGCCGAGGTCGTCGATGAAGATGAGGACGATGTTGGGTCTGTTGGGCTCTAATTCTCCGGCGAAGGCTTTCACACGAAAGCCACTGATCAGGGACAAGGCCAACCCAAGGAATGCACAATACTGAATCCTTATTTTGCTATAGTATGTCATGTCAGTATTTCTTTTACCACTCTGGCGGCTTCGACACCGGTGAGCTTCATATCGAGACCCTGAGTTTTGTAAGTGAGCCGGTTGTGATTGATGCCGAGACAGTGCAGCATGGTGGCGTGAAGATCATGCGCGGAGAGTCGGTTCTCGACAATGTTGTAGGAAAATTCGTCAGTTTGACCGTAGGAAATGCCGCCTTTGACACCACCGCCGGCCAGCCATACGGAGAAGCAGCGCGGATGATGATCGCGGCCATACTGCGTCTTCGTCAGTTCTCCCTGGCAATAAACAGTGCGGCCAAATTCACCACCCCAGACCACGAGTGTTTCATCGAGCAGGCCGCGCTGGCGTAAATCCTGCAGCAGCGCGGCTTGAGCTTGATCCACGTCCTGACATTGCAGGGGCAGATCTTTCACCACGCTGCCGTGGTGATCCCAGCCGCGATGGTAGAGCTGGATGAAACGCACACCGCGTTCGGCCATGCGTCGAGCCATGAGGCAATTGTAAGCATAGGTGCCGGGCTTGCGAACGTCCGGGCCATACATGTTGAGTGTGGCTTCGGTTTCGTCCTTAAAATCTGTCAACTCCGGCACACTGGTTTGCATGCGGTAGGCCATCTCGTATTGCGCAATGCGCGCCAGTACTTCGCTATCGCCATTGATCGCAGCCTCGCGGCGGTTCAGGTCGGCAATCATGTCGAGAACTTTCCGTCGATCAGCGCGGCGTATGCCTTTGGGATCATTGAGAAAAAGCACGGGGTCGGTTCCGGCGCGGAACTGCACGCCTTGATTATCGCCCGGTAGAAAGCCCGCGCCCCAGAGGTGCGAGAAGAGCGCTTGCATTTGCCCGCGCCCCTGGCTGATCATGACGACGAACGATGGCAGATCGGTATTCGCACTGCCGAGGCCATACGAGAGCCACGCGCCGATCGATGGCCGGCCCGGAAGTTGATGACCGGTTTGCATGAAGGTCACGCCGGGGCCGTGGTTGATCTGTTCGGTCATCATGGACTTCACCACGCATAACTCTTTGGCCATTCCGCCAGTGTGCTTGAGAAGATCGGAAACCCAGAGGCCATCTTGCTGGTTGGCATATTTATTAAATCCAAAGATCGATGGCGCGATGGGCAGGCGCGTCTGACCGGATGTCATGCCCGTGAGCCGCTGCGTCCCGCGCACCGATGGCGGCAATTCTTTGTCGAACATTTCCTGCAAGCCCGGCTTGTAATCGAAGGTGTCGAGCTGCGACGGCGCGCCTTCCATGTAGAGATAAATCACGCGCTTGGCCTTCGGTGCGAAATTCGGAAAGCCCGGCAGACCGGCTCCTTGTTTCGGCGCGGTAGTGTTTTCGGAGGCGAGCAGTTGCGAGAGCGCGGTGCTGCCGAGAAAGGCGAGCCCGCCCGCAGCCGCGCCCTTGAGGATTTGGCGGCGGTTGATGTTGAACAGGTGATCGTGAAGCGGTTGCATGATAAAATTGCGATCAGTCGCGCACGAGGGTGGCGTCGAGGTTGAGCACGGCATTGGCGACTAGCATCCACGCAGCGAGTTCTGATTTGTCGAGATCAGCGGGAGCAGAAGTCACCCCTTGTTGGAGAAGTGCAACGGCATCATCCGGCGCAGCGCGATAGCGGGCGATGAGTGAATCGAGTCCGTTGCCCAGTGTTTTCAAATCGGCCGCCGATGGAGTTCGTCCGGTGGCGCGACGATAAAGCCGCGTGAGTCGCTCGGACGTGGCGGTGCTTTCTTTTAGTGTTCGTGCAGCGAGCAGCTTGGCACATTCGAGCGACTGTTCGTCGTTGAGCAACGCCAGCGCCTGGAGCGGTGTGTTGGTCGGCGACCTGCGGACGGTGCAGGCCGTGCGATCCGGCGCATCGAATATGGCCATCAGCGCAGGCGGTGATGTGCGTTTCCAAAACGTGTAAAGACTGCGGCGATAGAGCGCCGAACCGACGCTGCGTTTGTAACGCCCGGTATTGCTGCTTCCGTTGGAGCGCTCCTCCCACAGTCCCGGCGGCTGATAAGGAAAAACCGGCGCGCCACCAAGTTCCTCCGACAACAAGCCTGCGGCGAACAATGCTTGATCACGAATCTCCTCCGCCGTGAGCCGCTGCCGTGGAAAGTGCGCCAGCAAACGATTCTCCGGATCTATTGCCGTCACGGCGGGATTGATCCGCGAGGATTGACGATACGTCGCGCTGGTGACGATCTGCCGCATGATGTGGCGTGTGCTCCACGGTTTCGGGCCATCGCGAAATTCCACGGCGAGCCAGTCGAGCAATTCCGGATGCACCGGGTAGTCGCCTTGCAGGCCGAAATCATCCACCGACTTCACCAGCCCCGTCCCGAAGATCTGCTGCCAGAACCGGTTCACGGTCACGCGTGCGAGCAGTGGATTTTTTGGAGAGACCAGCCACTGCGCAAGACCGAGCCGGTTTTCGGGAGCGCCTTCTAACGTAACACCGAGCACTTGCGGCGGGCGGCGCAAGGCCGGACGAGATTTGTCCGGCTGATCGTATTGCCCGCGCGTCAGCACATAGGTGGGGGTCGGTGTGGCCGCTTCTGCCATCACCATGACCTGCGCTTTTGGTCCCTGGGGCAGCAGCGGCGAAGCCACATCAATCAAGGGAGCATAAGCCGCCGCTTTGTTATTCTCTTCATGCTTTTCCGTGATGGAATTAAAGAAAGCCTGCAAGCCATAAAAATCCTCCTGCCGCAGCGGATCGAATTTGTGATCATGACAGCGGCAGCAGTTGAAAGTCAGTCCGAGAAAAGCTGTGCCCATCGTTTGCACGCGGTCAGCCGCATATTCATTGAGATACTCCGCAGCGATGGTGCCGCCCTCTGTCGTGATGAGATGATTCCGGCAGAATGCCGTGGCCAGCACCTGCTCCGGCGTAGCGCCGGGAAGGAGATCGCCCGCGATTTGCTCGATGACGAAACGATTAAAGGGCATATCATCGTTGAAAGCTTTGATCACCCAATCGCGCCAGGGCCAGCTCGTGCGCCGATGATCGTGCAGGTAACCGTTCGTATCGCCATAGCGCGCCACATCCAGCCAGCGCACGGCCATGCGCTCGCCGTAACGAGATGAAGCTAGCAGACGATCCACCTGCCGATCGTAGGCACCGGGAGTTTTATCCGCAAGAAACGCATCCAATTCCTCCAGTGTTGGTGGCAAGCCGGTCAGATCCAATGTCACACGCCGCAGCAGTTGTTCCTTCCCTGCTTCCGGTGAAATCGTCAGCCCCTCACGTTTCAGCCGCTCGATGATGAATGCGTCGACCGAATTTTTCGCGACACGGACTGGGACCGGCGGATGCAGCGGCGGCACGAAAGACCAATGCTTTTCGTAAGTGGCGCCGGATTCGATCCAGCGACGGATGCTTTCCTTTTCCGCAGCTGAAATCGTCTTGTGCGAATTTGGCGGCGGCATCAGCTCGTCCTCGTCGGTCGTGATGAGCCGTGCCCATACCTCGCTCGTTTTCAAATCACCCGGCATGATCGCCACCGCTCCGCTCTCAGTCTTTCCGTAAGCACCTTCCTTGGTGTCCAGGCGCAGTTCCGCTTTGCGATGTTTCTCGTCCGGGCCATGGCAGGAGAAACACTTATCCGAAAGAATCGGCCGGATGTCCTTGTTGAACGACAAGGGGGCCGGCTCAGCGGTCAGTCTTGACATCGAAACCAGCAACTGTGCAGCAAGGAGCACTCCACCGATGATGATGGCGTCGTAATTTTTATGATTTTGCTTCATGTTTTTGTATATTCCTGGTGCTTGTGCTTAGCGCTTCTCAAGCCTTCAAACTTTGAATCAAGTTACCGTGGACGTCAGTGAGCCGGTAGTCGCGGCCTTGGTGGCGGACGGTGAGGCGGGTGTGCTCGACCCCGAGCAGGTGGAGCACCGTGGCGTTGAGGTCATGAATATGCACCGGATCTTTGGTGATATTGTAGGAGAAGTCATCTGTTTCGCCGATGATGGTGCCGCGTTTCACCCCACCGCCGGTGAGCCAGAGTGAGAAGCAGCGCGGGTGATGATCCCGCCCATAACTGGTTGCGGTGAGTTGCCCTTGCGAATAGACACTGCGGCCGAATTCGCCGCCCCAAATGACCAGAGTGTCCTCCAACAGACCGCGTTCCTTTAACTCCTCAACGAGGGCGGCACTTGGCTGGTCGGTGTCGTAACACTGGGTGCGGATATCCCGGGGAAG
>JANNQW010000309.1:0-23731 GCA_031400955.1 Verrucomicrobiota bacterium | reverse complement strand
ATGCCGGAGGGCACGGAATTGCGTCCAGCCATGGAAGGCTATGGACGGTATTTGAAAGGTGCTGAACCGCCCTTGCAAGACTGGCAGCTCGATCAGGCGCGGGAGGCGCTGCGGTGCTTGCAAAAGGGGATTGAGAACTGGAGCATCGGGGCGGCAAACGCGGAGGGAAGCGCTCACTTGGAAGGTGACTGATCACGCACCGCACGCTCAGTTCAGCATCAGACTATTAGCTATTGTCTATCCGCTATCAGCTCTGTTTTTAGGTTGAGTGTCTCGTAACCTCTCAACTGCCGGCATCCAGAATTTTTTAGCAGCCAATGTTCGAAAGAAAGGATGCTCAGGCAAAAATCTCCTTCACGACGCTCCCGCTGACATCGGTGAGACGGAAGTCACGCCCGGCATAGCGGTAAGTAAGCTTCTCGTGATCGAGACCCATGAGCGCCAGCACGGTGGCATGCCAGTCCCGGATGGAAACTTTATTTTCGACAGCCTCGTAACCATAGTCATCCGTGCTGCCATAGCTCAATCCGCCTTTGACGCCACCGCCGGCCATCCAGAGTGTGAAACCCTTATTGTTGTGATCGCGGCCATCACCTGTCTGGGCGTGCGGAGTGCGGCCGAACTCACCACCCCAAATCACCAGAGTATCCTTCAACAAACCGCGCTGGTGCAAATCCGTCAGCAGCCCGGAGATGGGCTTGTCGATCGCGCCGCAGTTTTTTGGCAGATCCGTGGAGAGATTGCGATGCTGGTCCCAGTTGCCGAATGAGACTTCGATGAAGCGCACGCCGGCCTCCGCCAGCTTCCGCGCCATGAGGCATTGCTTGCCGAATCCATCAGTCGCGCTGTCCCCGATGCCATAGAGTTTTTTTGTGGTCTCGGATTCTTTTTCCAAATCCATCACCTGCGGCGCAACCGTCTGCATACGAAAAGCAAGCTCATTGCTCTGAATGACGCCTTCAATCTGCGGATCGTAGCCTTCCTGCGCCAGCTTGGTTTTATTGAGCGATTGAATGAAGTTAAGCTGTGTCCGCTCGGCCTCCGTGCTGTAGCGCGGATTGGTGATGTTGCTCATGGTCGCCTGCACGCCGCCGCCACGGCGCTGCTGGAACTGGGCCAGAGGGTTGGTGGCGCCGATCTTGGTGCCCTGATAAATCGCGGGAAGAAAAGCGCTGCCATAGTTCTTGGCGCCCCCGCCTTGCAGGGGAGGATTGATGGTGATGAAGCCCGGCAGATTTTCATTAGTCGTGCCCAGTCCATAGAGCGTCCATGCTCCAAGTGAGGGACGGATGAACTGGGATGAACCGGTGTGCATGGAACTCACCGCCTGCGGATGGTTGGGCAGTTCGGTGTTCATCGAGCGCAGCAGGCACATCTCGTCCGCGTGCTTGGCCACGTTCGGGAACAAATCGGAGATCCACAGCCCGCTCCTGCCACGCTGGGAAAATTTCCACTGTGACCCGAGCAAAGTCGCCGCGCTGCCGCGTCCACGACCGGATTCTTTGCCGCTGTCGGCTTGTAATTTTGGTTTGTAATCAAACGTGTCCACATGAGAAGGAGCGCCCGGCATGAAGAGGAAGATCACACGTTTGGCGCGCTGCGCGAAATGCGGCGGCTTCGGAGACAAAGGCGAAGCTGCGGCGGTGGCAGCTTGTTCCGCAGCCCAGGTATTGAGCGCGCTGAACGCAAGAAAACCGAATCCGCTGGACGTGGTTTGCAGAAAGCGGCGGCGGGAAAAGGGGGAATTCGGAATGGGAAGTTCGGAATGCGGAGTGGATGATGGCGGGAACGTATTCATGGGTGTATTCATGATTTTCAGTCAGTTTAAGTAACGAAACTCTGCGCTGGCCATCAGCGCCTGGCAGAACGCGCTCCAGGCATACATGCTGATGTCCGCGCCCTTTTGTTTGGATTTGCTCGCGGAAAAATTGTAGTTAGAGAAGAAATCCCTCGCCGCCCGCTGGTCCTGCGCTGTGGCGGGTCGTCCGAAAGCAAGCAGGCAAGCATTGTTGATGCGAGCATTGTCATCCTTCGCCGAATCAAAAACGCGTCGCGCGAAAGCATCACTGAGGGCCTGCACTTGTGGATTATTCAGGAGATAGAGGCTCTGCGAGGGAACGTTCGTTTTTTCACGATCGCCGGTAACGAGTCCCGGATTGGCGAAATCGAACAAGGCCAGCACCTCCGGCACCTGATCACGCACAATGGGCAGATAGATGGACCGGTTATAGCTGGGCTGCTGCGTGATTTGAAAGAGCTTGATGAGACCCTCGCGTCCTTCTCCGACCCGGCAGACGGGCGATCCTTCCTGTGGATTGAGATCGAGCTTGCCGCTCACGGCCAGCATGGCATCGCGCAGGGATTCTGCATCAAGGCCGCGCGCGCTCATGCGCCAGTGCAGCGTGTTGTCAGGATCGGCGGAATAGTTCTGCGGCGAGTGTTGCGTGGCGAGCTGATAGGTGCTGCTGAGCACCATCTCGCGCACCATTTTCTTGATGCTCCAGCCGTTCTCCATGAAGCGAATGGCGAGGTAATCAAGCAATTCGGGATGCGTGGGCTTCTCACCCATCGCTCCGAAGTTGTCCACTGTGCCGACGATGCCGCGGCCAAAAAGCCAGCGCCACATGCGGTTCACCATCACGCGTGCGGTCTGGGGGTTATCTTTGCTGGAGAGCCATCGCGCGAGTTCAAGTCTTCCGCTTCCTTTCTCAATAGGTTTTGGGGTGTCTTTAAAAAACACCTGCACCAATCCGCGCGGCACGGTCTCGCCGGGTTGCGCAGCTTCACCCCGTCCATAAATGGCGCTGTTGCTGGGTGACTTCCGATCATAAACGCCCATGGCGAGCACGCGCGGAGCGCCCGTGTCATCGTAGCGATTCAGCGAGCCCATGAGATCGCCGGTTTGCTGGCGGATCACGAGCAGCTTGAAAACATCCACCTCCTTGCCATCACGACGCGCCATCATCGCCTCGCGTGTTTTCTCGTCCTTGGTTTCATTGAGCTGCTTGATCTTTGCGGCAATGCTGGCGCGTTCCTCCACGGTGATGCCATCGTATCCGGCGGTCATGCGTGATTCCTTTCCGAGATCAATCAGATCTGTCGGATGGTTGTTCTGCACGGCATTGCTGGTGCCATAGAGTGTTTCACTACTGAGGAACACGCCGGCCAGCGCGTAGTAATCCTTCTGCGGGATGGGATCGAACTTGTGATCATGACAGCGCGCGCAGGCGACAGTGGTGCCAAGGAAAGCCTGGGTAACGGTATCTATTTGTTCATCCACCACCTCCAATGCGAACTGACGCGGATTTCTTTCGTTATGCGGCTTCGATCCAATGGCGAGAAAACCGGTGGCGACGATTTTTTTGCTCTGATCCACCGCATCTGTATAAGGCAATAAATCACCCGCAATTTGCTGCCTCACAAATTCGTCATAGGGCAGGTCACGATTCATCGCTGCGATGACCCAGTCACGATAACGCCAGGCGAAGGGATACGGCACGTTTGTATCTTTTCCGCTGGACTCGCCATAGCGAGCCACGTCAAGCCAGTGGCGGCCCCACATTTCTCCGAATCGCTCTGACGCCAGCAACTTGTCCACGACACGCGCATAAGCATCAGGTGATGAGTCCTGCATGAAGGCCGAGATCGCATCTGGTGTCGGCGGCAGACCGGTGAGGTCGAATGTTACCCGCCGGAGCAGTTCCAGCTTCGATGCCTCGGGCACGGGCGCGAGATTTTTCTCCTCCAATTTTGCCAGCACAAACCTGTCGAGGTCAGACTTCGGCCACGCCTTATTATTTACCTCCGGTGGCGCCTGCAATTTGGGTGCTTGGAAGGCCCAGAACTTGCGACCTTCCACGAGGTCGATCTCCTTTTTTTTCCAAGTAGCGGAGACGTTATCAGCACCCGCCACAGCAGCGGTGGCGCGGGGATCCGGCGCGCCCATTTTGACCCACTGTTCGAAATCCGCGATCACGCTGGCGGGAAGCTTTGTTTTTGGCGGCATCTGCATATCCTTGTCACTCCACTTGATGGCCGCGATGATGAGACTCTCATCCAGTTTGCCAGGCACCACTGCGGGGCCATTCTCGCCACCGCGCAACATGTCCTCCTTCGTGTCGAGTTTCAGGCCGCCCTTGACCTTTTTCGATTTGGCGGAGTGGCATTCGTAGCATTTCTCAACCAGCACGGGCCGGATCTTGCGTTCGAAGAAATTTGCCTGCTCATCTGTCAGCCCATCCGCTGCCAGCAACAGAGTTGGGGAGACGAGTGAAACAAGGCAATAGGTCAGGGCGGACTTGTTCATGACTGGAAACGGGTGTCGGGATTCGGGATGGTGAAACCCATTGCCACGAAAAAGGTTGCGTGAACATTTCATAATCACCCCTGAACACGCCAATCGGAGTGATCCCTGGCTGACCGGGTGAATGCGGCGCTTCTAAAGAATGGATCTCTGTGGTTCATGCAAACGCCACCCTGACATCTCAAATGCCTGACTCAGTGACTGGAGAAGGAAGCGCGGGGCATCATCGTTGAAAATGATGGCCTATTTTGCGACAGTCACCCGCTCAGTTTTCCATCTGCAAAAATCAAATCAATCAGGCTTCCTCGCATTTACTTTCAAGTCTTTGGGTGCAATCACTTTTGTGATGAAGAAAGCCACCTCCAGATGCCAGTTAATCTGCGGGTCTCCACGCCAGAACAAGAACTCATATCCTTCGACAACAATCGTCTCATCTTTTGGCAGGGCATCGACGTTCTGGATTTGGATCAATGGATGCCACTTTCCTGATTCTTCCCTGGCTACCCCATTCACCTTGGTGAAGTGAAGCGTCATGTTGTTCGAGACTTTCGATGCCTTCGCCAATCTGCCCTCGACAGTCACAATCTGCCCAATCGGAATTCCAAAGTGTCCGATCACCGCAACTTTGCCGTCTCGATGGATGTCGTGAAAGTCGACAGATACTTTTTCATCCCCAGCAACTCCTGCCAGAGTTCCAGTGATCAGAATGGCAAAGAAAACAAAAAATTTGAATCGGCGACAGTTCATATTTTTTCTGCCTTCTTTTATGGAGGCAAAGCATTACGCTTTTCCGTCATCCTTCTCCTTTGCTCTCTTCAGCGCGGGCACCTGTTCCAGCAGTTTGTCGAACTTCACGCCGGTCAGGCTTTCCAGCACGGGCGGTAGCTGGGCCATGATCTCGGTGATGTCGCCGGTCAGTTTGCTGGCGCCGCCACCGGGGCCGGAGCCGGAGTTGATGATGACCATCTTCTCCATCTTGGCCAGCGGCTCGCTGATGCGCGCCGCGATATCCGGCAGCACCTTGACGAGCAGTTCAATGACAGCGGCTTGATTGTATTCCTGGAACGCTTCGGCCTTGAGGCGGGTGGCTTCGGCAGTCGACTTGCCCTGCGCCATGATGATCTCGGCCTGGGCCAGACCCTTGGCCTTGTTGGCTTCGGCATCTGCGATGCCGGTGGCCTTGTTCACATCGGCGGCGGCGAAACCCGTCGCCTTGGTCGCGGCGGCGGCACCTGCCGCCTCGGCTTCGAGCTGGTATTTTCGCGCGTTGGCCAGGGTCTCTACTTTGTATCGCTCGGCGTCGGCGGGCTTCTGCACCATCGCTTCAAGCTCGCGCTGCTTGCGGAGAATTTCCTGCTGCTGCAACTCGATCTGCTTCTGCTTCTCGATGATCTGCACCTGCACTTCCTCGGCTTTCACAAGCTGGCCGGTCTTGAACTTCTGCAAGTCATACGCGAGATCAGCCTCCGCTTTCTTCTGGTTCACCGCAGCGGTGTATTGCGCGACGTTCGATTCGTAGTCGCGCTGGGCTTCGGCGATTTTCGTGTCAGCGGCGAACTTCGCCTCCTGCCCAGCCTGCGTGGCTTGCGAGGATTTGATCATGGCGTCGCGGTCGGCCTCGGCCTGGGCGATGACGGCGTCGCGTTTTACCTGGGCGATACGCGGTTTGCCGAGCGCATCGAGGTAGCCCTGGCCGTCGCGGATGTCGCGAATGGTGAAGCTGACGATGCCGAGGCCCATGTTGGCCATGTCACCGGCGGCCACTTCCTGGACCTTGGCGGCAAAGGCGTCGCGATTCTGGTAAATCTCTTCCACGGTCATCGTGCCGAGAATGGCGCGCAGATGGCCCTCCATCGTCTGCGTGGCGATGTTCATGATGGCGGCGGTGTTCTTGCTGAGGAACTGCTCGGCGGCGGTGGCGATGGAGATGTCGTCGCCTTTAACTTTGATCTGCGCGACACCGTCCACTTTCACCGGCACGCCCTTGCTGGTGTAAACCTCCGGTGTCTGCACGTCGATGGTCAGCAGTTCGAGCGAAAGGATGTCCACCTTCTCGATGACCGGGAACACGAACGTGCCGCCGCCTTTGACGATGCGGAAGCCGCGTGCGCTCACGGTGCCGTCGGGGTCGGTGACTTTGTATCGGCGCCCGGAGACGACGAGCACCTCGTTGGGGCCGACCTTGGTGTAACGGCTGGCCCAGACGGCGCCGAAGACGATGACGACGAAGACAATGCCAACAATGGCGAGGGCAGCGGGGCCGAAGCCACCGGGGATTTCAAACTGGGCGAGGAGGGGGAGGGTATGCATGGGAAAGGAATTAAAGTGCGGCGACGTAGAACTGCGTTCCTACGATGCGAGTGATCTTCACCGTGTCTCCGTTGGCGAAAGCCGCGTTGTTCTCGGCGCGGGCCGGGGCGGAATAGCGGCTGCCGATTTGCACATAGGCGATTTCGCCGACTCCGTTCACGGCAATGGGCGTGATGACAGTGGCCGTGGTGCCGATGAGCATGGCCACGCGCGATTCACTGGAACCTTGCGTCTTGCTGAAGACCAGGCGGAACAGCCAGAGCACAGCAGCCGCGACTCCAATTCCGCCAACCGCCGAAAGAGGCAGGCTGATCCACGGACTGCTCGTCATTTCAACCCGATGGAAAATCATACCAAATCCGCCAAACGCCGTGATGAACGTCGCAATCGTAGTGGGGCTCAGCGCCGAAAAGCCCGGCATGTCATGTGATCCGAAACCCGCTTCAGCGTGCCCATCGACTCCTTGTCCGCTGCCGTGACCCAAGTCAACTCCCGCATCGTGGCCGCCCCAAAAGTGCGACGTGAACGCCGAGATTAGGGTGAAAAGGAGTCCGATTCCGAAACAGATAAAGTAAATGTGGAAAAGTTCCATAAACTTGGGATGACTTTGATTTGTCCAGATAGAAACCGTATCGTCAGATTAAGCAAGCTTGAATGCGATGTCTTGAACACACTGGATTCAATCAATGGCGATCGTTACGCAAGCCGGAGGCTCCATCAACAAAAAAAAGCGGAAGCAGCGGGGCAGCCAGGAGTGAAAGTATCCATCTCATCGCGTGTGAATTTTTTTAAGGTTCTCGCTCATAAACACATGCGTAGTCGATTATCACATCTGCCCCACCACCACCTTGCCTCCGCTGATCGATACGACGCGCATGGAGGTCTGCAGCGGGAGGTCGTCGCCTTTCACAATCATCTTCATGCACAGGCTGCTGAAGTTCACGTTTCCTAGGCATGTTGGAACGAAGAATTTCATGGAAAGGAAGTGGTTCAACTCCCAGACGCGCCACTTTTTATTCTCTCACGTTCCACCGAGCACGTCTTACCCTCCTGTGAGCATGCCCGGCAAAACTCACAACTTGTGCAACCAGGGCAGACGTCCGCACTAGGATCACAGGGTGCGCGTTGCTGCGAGCAGCCCGCAGCCAGCAATCCCACCATCAACGCGCAGATTACCGCTTTCATGCCTGCTAGTCTACAACCATTCCCGTCAGGCACCAAGGATGAATGTCAGGACAATTGGAGCGAACTGCTCAAGCGCAGCGGAAATATTGCCGACAAGCCGTGCCCGTTTCACGCCCGTCCGTGCGCGAGGTACATCGCAGTCCTTTCCTGAGTTCAGGCGGAAGTCGCGCCGGTATTGGTAATGTCGAAGCACGCAATCTCCGGCGGGCAGAAGAGACGGATGTGAAACGTGATGGTGCCGATGCCGCGGTTCACATGCAGCTTGAGGGTATCGAGATCATAAAATCCGGACTGGTACTGCCGGCCCCACGTTGGCAGACGCAGCGCTCCATAGAACGGCACCCGCACCTGGCCGCCGTGTGTGTGGCCGGAAAGCTGCAAGGCAATGCGCCGGTCCTCGCTGAGCGCGCGGGCGAAATCGGGCTCATGCACCAGAACCACCGCGCGCTCGTCTTTGCGCAATCCGCGTGAAGCCTGGGACCAGTCCGGCTTCCCCGCCCAAACGCTTTGCAGTCCCGCCACCACCAGTTCTCCACCGGCGCATTTCACCCGCGTGTGCTGGTTGATGAGCGTCTGCACGCCCGCTTTCTCCAGCGCGCCTATAATCTTCCCTGCATTCGCCCAGTGATCGTGGTTGCCTAGGCAGGCATAAATCCCGGAACGCGGACTCAGTTTCGAAAGCAAACCGGCGAACTCGTTGATCCGGTTGGACGTGCCGGTGACATAATCTCCGGTCAGAAAAATCACGTCCGGGTTCAGGGAGTTCGCGATGGAAATGCACTTCGCCACATATTCCGCCTCGTAGAGCGGATCAAAATGAAAGTCTCCCATGGTGAGTGCCCGCAACTTCGCGGGTGCACCCTCCCCGAGCGCCAGTTTGATCTCATGCCGCTCCACTTCGACTCGATGGCGTTCCAGCAACGAGCCATATCCGAAAGCACCGCCCCCGAAAAGCAGCGGTGTCCCCGCGAATTTGACGAGCTTGTTGAGAAAGGCGCGGCGGGTGTTGGGAATCATGGGGTGTCAGCGATGGCCGATGCAATAGACCGCGCCCTGAGTCCGGATGATCAAATTATTCCCGCTGACCGCATAAGAAGCCAGTGTCGGCTCGCCAAGATTGTTCGTCGCCAGCAATTTCAACTGCCGCGCGGCCTTGATGACAAACCCAGAACCTTTCTCGTCCTGGATGTAAATGCGGCCGTCAGCATACAAGGGCGATGCGCTGCAAGGGCCGGCCACGCGCTCCTGCCAGTGGATCGCGCCGGTCTTCGCATCTGCGCAGGTGACAAGACCCTTGTCCGCAACCATGAAAAGATCATCACCGACCACCAGCATGGACGGAGTATTAGGCACCTGCTTTTCCATTTTCCAGACGATATGCGTGTCGGTGACGTCGCCCTTGCCATCGGACTTGATTGCCAGCGCCGAGGGCCTGTCAAAGCCGGTGCTCATGAAAATCAAACCCTGCGCATAGACTGGCCGCGGCACCACGGAGTAACCCTCGTATCTCACGCGCCAAATTTCCGCTCCATTCTTCGGGTTCAACGCGGACACGACATTGCTGCCCGGACTGATGAGCTGTTTCACGCCGTTGACCTCGATGAGCAGGGGCGTGCAGAAGGAGAATGTCTTCTTCGCGTCCGTATCACGCGGCACCCGCCAGCGCACCTTGCCGGTCGCCTTCTTGAGCGCAGCGATGAAGGGCTTCTCCTCCGAGTCGCAGTTGAAGATCAGCAGATCATCCGCGATGACGGGACAGCCGCCGTTGCCATGAACCGGCTTGTAAGCCAGTTCCTGTGTCTTCCAGACGATCTTGCCATCCGTATCAAGGCACGCGGTGCCTAAATGTCCGAAGTGCGCGTAGATGCGGCCATCTTCAATAACCGGCGTGGACGAGGCATAACTGTTCTTGTGATGAACGCCATAAGCCGCTGGATCCGTCACGGCGAAAATTTCCGTATCCCAAATGATTTTTCCGGTCACTGCATCCAGCGCCAGCGCGCGCAGTGATCTCGCATCATGAGGATCAGTCTCGTTGTTCGCTGCCACTGCGTTGGTCAGATAGATGCGACCGCCGGCCACGATGGGTGACGACCACGCCTTGCCGGGCAGTGGCGTTTTCCACACCACGTTCTTAACGGTCGACCATTCCAAGGGAAGACCCGTCGCATCCGAGTGACCATTCTTCGTCGGGCCCCGGAACTCGGGCCAGTCGGTAGCGAAGATGCAAGATGATAAGATGCAAGATGCAAGACATGACAAGGCAGTGGAATTGCGAGATGCGGGTGGGATTTTTATTGTCATCAAATTTTGTGTTTGAGTGCGCGAATCCGTCCGGTCTTGAATCATATATCTTACAATCTTGTATCTATACGGCGATCTCCGCCTTGATCGCAGGCCAGGGGTCGTAGTTCTCCAGTGTGAAATCTTCAAACTTGAAGGCATCAATGTCCTTCACGTCGGGAGTGATCTTCATCTGCGGGAGCGGGCGTGTTTCGCGAGTGAGTTGCAGCTTGGTCTGCTCCAGGTGATTGGCATACAGATGAAGATCGCCAAACGTGTGGACGAACTCACCCGGCTGCAAGCCACATACCTGGGCGACCATCATCGTCAGCAGCGCGTAACTGGCGATGTTAAACGGCACCCCGAGAAAAAGATCGGCGCTGCGTTGATAGAGCTGGCAGCTCAGTTTTCCTCGGTCGACGAAAAATTGAAACATCAGGTGGCAGGGCGGCAGTGCCATCTCCTCGATGTGCGCCACATTCCACGCGCTGACGATGTGCCGCCGGGAATAGGGGTTCGTCTTGATGTTCGCGATCACATCCGCGAGCTGGTCGTGCTCGACTCCGTCCGCGCCCTTCCACCGGCGCCATTGCGCGCCGTAAACCGGCCCGAGATTTCCCTGCTCGTCGGCCCATTCGTCCCAGATGGTAACTTTATTTTCTCTGAGGTATTTGACGTTGGTGTCGCCTTTGATGAACCACAGCAGCTCATGGATGATCGAGCGCAGATGGAGCTTTTTCGTGGTGAGACACGGGAAGCCCGCGCTCAGATCGTAGCGCGATTGTTCGCCGAAGACCGAATACGCGCCCACACCGGTGCGGTCCGCACGGATGCTTCCGTGATCGAGGACCTTGCGGAGAAGACGATGATATTCGAGCATGATCTGCGCACGATTAGCGCGTGAACAGATTCGTGCAATGCACTTCTCCCGATGGATCCGCGTCCGATCAATTCTTCCCGGTGGGATTTGTTTCAGGCTTGCTCGCGATCAGAAGAAAATCGCCGGAGCGGCCCAATACCTCCCAGTGTTCCTTGCCGAACGTATTGGCGTAGCGCTTCTGACGGACCAAGCCGAAGGACGGGTGCTTGGCCAGCATCTGTTTCGCGCATTGCGCCGGGTTTTTTGGCAGACGCTCCTGTTGTTCGGGGGTGAGTGGCAGAACTACGGCGGAGTCGGCTCTGGTGACGTAGATCTTGCGGCCAAGATAAAACTCCCAGCCATGCGCCTTGACGTCGCAGGCGAAAATGGTGGCAGTCTGCACGTCGGTGTGTTTCCGCAATAGCTCCGCCAGCGGGCGCACCGTGGCCTGCTGGGCGAGTTCATCGTTGAAGTGGTGCATCTGCGCGATGCCCAGCAGCCAGCCCGCGGCCATGCCGGCACCCAGCACCGGCATGGCGAGCGCGCGCCGCTTCCACAACACCAGTCCGAGCAAGAGCGCCAGAATGAGCAGCGGCCGCATTTCGGGCACCTGCATTCCTGCCCAATGCCCCGCGCTTTCAAAAGCCGTGACCAGTGCGATCACGCTAAATATTGTCAGCGCCCAAGCCGTCATCCACAATCGTGATTTCAGATTCAAACTGATTCCGCGACCCGCTGCCAGTGCCAGGGCGGGAAACAACGGAAGGATGTAAGTGGGCAGCTTCGATCCGCTGAAGGAAAGAATGATGAGCGGTGGAATCACCCAGCCCAACAGAAACCATCCTGCGGGCGATGGCTTTACATCCTTGCGCCAGGCGAGTGCGCGCTCAATGCCCAGCGCGCCAAGCAGGAACGTCCATGGAAACGCACCCGCTGGCAGCACCAAGAGAAAGAACCACCACGGCTTGCTGCGGCCGTGATGTCTGGAGCCAAAGCGATTCACGAGTTCGTCCCCCGCGAAGTAGCTGAAAAGCGCGGGATCACTCAACGATAGCGCGACGAACCACCACAGCGCCAGCGTCAGCGTCAGCGCCAGACCTCGCCACCACGGAAGGCGGAACTCTCCGCCGCTGCGCCATTGCGCCCATTGCCAGGTCAGCGCAGCGGAAGCGGGCACCACCAAGGCCATCGGTCCCTTGGCCATGAAGCCCAGGCCCATCGCAGCAAAAAAAAGCCAGCCCCACAGCAGCCCGCCCCCGCCGCGAATCCGTTTCACCAGGCAGAACAGCGCCGCAGTAATCCAGAAGGTCATCGTCATGTCCGGTGTCAGCAGGCGCGCCAGACCGAAAAACTCCAGACTGGACAACAGCACCAGCGCCGCCAGCGAGGCTTCGCGTCTTCCAAAAAGCATACGGCCCATGCCCCATGTCAGCAGCAGCGTGCCCAAGGCCGCGAGCGCGGATGGCAGGCGCGCAGCCCACTCATTGACTCCAAAAATTTTTATGCTCGTCGCCGTGGCCCAATGAATCATCGGTGGCTTTTGAAATTGCGGGATGCCGTTGAGATGCGGCACTAGCCATGACTCGCCCGCTGCCATCTCGCGGCCCATCTCGGCGTAACGGCCCTCATCCGGTTCATTGAGTCCGCCTGTGCCCAGAAATGTAAAAAGCGTGACCAGCACCAGCAGGGCCAGCAGCGCCTCCGGCCAGCAGCGATGCCACGACGACTCGGGATGCTCAGGCAAGTTCATAAAAATTATTTTGATACATGCCCGGAATCTTAAAATGCGCTTTGACTCATCATCGTGGGCGGGTGCCACGCTTAGCGAGATGTCGCAACCGCGCAATCATTCGCTGCGGACTCATCGGGAGACTTCCGGCTATTCATCACCCCGCGGTCTGCCCCGGTGTTTTTTCACTTCACTGCGCCGGTGCTTGTGCTCCAGAATGCGCTCCTTCAAGCCGCGCGGACGTTTGCGATTCTGGCGCTTTTTTAGTTCAATGGCATCGCGCTTCGTCTGTCGCGCGTTCTCCAGTTTCGTTTCCAGTTTGTCGCACAATTCCTGTCGCGCGACCATTCGGTTCTGCGACTGCGATCGCTCACGCTGGCAGCGTACTTCCAGTCCGGTCGGCCTGTGAACGAGCACCACGGTACTGCTGGTCTTGTTGATTTTCTGTCCGCCTGCGCCCGTGCCTCTGATGAAATTTTCTTCAATATCCTCCTCGCGGATGCCCAGCCGGCGCATTCGTTTGTTCAAAGCATCGTCATCAGAAGAAGCTGCCATTCTGAAAACACCATCCGCGAAACACGCGAATCACGCAAGTAACACAGCCATCTTGGCTGTGGGTGCGGACGGGGTTCGCTTCGCGGCTGCGCACCGGCCTGTCATTTTCCCTCGGTGGTAAAAGATGCGCCCTGAAGGAAAGAGAAGTAGGATCAACGGTGATGCGGAATACATGTAAAAATCACGGAAGGCAGCAGGTAATGCTGACCGCCGTCATCGCTTTGCTTTTTTTCTGCTCTATGTCTTTTTGCCAGGTTCCTGTTGAGTCCCGCCAGCTTCTGGTGGCTATCGCTCCTGAATGGAACTCCCAACGTGCCACGCTGCAAGGTTATCAGCGCGATGGTAAAAACGATGCGTGGCGCGCAGTGTTCCGCAACGAATGGCCGGTGCTGCTCGGCCGCAACGGCCTGGGTTGGGGTCGCGGTGCTTTCTCGCCGCCGGACGATAAACAACCGCGCAAGACCGAGAAGGACGGTCGAGCCCCGGCGGGCATCTTTGCCGTGGGCGCGTTGCTCGGCTATGCGTCCGCCGCTCCATCAGGAACAAAGTGGTCCTATATTCAGGTCGGGCCCTATGACGCCTGGATCGACGACCCCCGGCTGCCCCACTACAATGAACATGTGCGGGTGAATCCCCGGCAGATTCCCGACTGGTTTGAAAGTCAAAAAATGCGGCTGGGTGACAACGCCTACAAATGGCTGCTCGAAATCAGGCACAACACGAATCCGCCGAGACCGGGCAGCGGCAGCGCCATTTTTTTTCATGTGCAACGCGGACCCGACCGGCCAAGCATCGGTTGCACAACCATGCCGCTCGAAAACTTGGAACGTGTGATCATCTGGCTCCGGCCTGAAGCCAAACCACATTACGTGCTGCTGCCTCACGAGGTTTATGACAAGTTGCGCACCGAATGGAAGCTGCCATGAATTCCGTCGAAATCATTTGTCCCACCTGCGGCGAGTCCTTCGAGGTGCCAGCGCCGCATGAAACAGAGGCGCCCTGCTCCGTGGACTACGACTGCGAAATCTGCTGCCGGCCGATGCTGGTGGCGTTCTGGGAGGAGGACGGCGCAGTCACCGGCGAGGCGCAAGGACTTGGTGGGTAACCTGATCGTCCGCTATAGAACACAAAGTCGCGAAACAGAAACGCGGCCGCCAAAACACACCGCCACATCCGAACCTTCCGGCGCCGGTCGTTCCGCGTAGGATGCGTCGTATTGCAAAAGCATCCGCCCCATCGAATCACGCGCACTTGCGTAACTTACGCCCAGCGGTGCCCGGCTTGGCTGGGTGGGCACTCTCTCCGGCAGTGAAACATCGCCGGGCGGCAGATGCGGCAGATTGACGTTCCAGAATTCGCCGTCGCCCAGCGAATCGATCATCAGTTCGCTCAATATCTCCGCGCACCACACCGAAGCCCGCGCCCAGTCCACTTGAAGTTCTTTGATCAAATAGTGTGACACGGCCATCGCTGGCAATCCGTGAAAAGCCGCCTCCCGCGCTGCGGCCACAGTGCCGGAAACCGGCAAGTCTTGTCCGAGATTGCCGCCTGCGTTCACTCCGCTGATGACGAAGTCCGGTTTCACTCCAAGCGCAAACAACGCCACCCGCACGCAATCCGCCGGCGTGCCCGAGACGCCGTATCTCTCATCATCGAGCCGCTCGACGATCAACTGTTCCCGTGTCGTCACCCGGTGCCCGCACATGGAGCGCTCCTCCTCCGGCGCCACAATCGTGATCCGTGCATCCGGCAGCATCCGCACCGCAGCCGCCAGCGCTGCCAGCCCGGGAGCGTGAATGCCGTCGTCGTTGGTGAGGAGGAAGTGCATGGGGGATCGGAAAGGATGAAGGATGAAATCAGAGGGATTGATGGAATACTGGCACTCATTCTTCCAACATTCCATTCTTCCATTCGCACCCCACCTTCTCCCGCGCCATCCTCTTTCAGATGAATCTGCTCGCCCATGCTCAAGAGGTCGCCCGTCGCTTCAATGAAGTTGAGGCCATCCAGCAGGACTACGAGCACCGCCGCTGGCTGCGGCAGTTCCTTGGTGCGCGCCCGCCTTTCTCCGACGTAACACACGATGATCTCGACTGGCAGGTGGCACTGCACTCCTGCCGACAGACACGCGCGATTGCGCAGACCATCCCATGAAGCCCGCCTCAATGACCAAAGCACCTGCCATTCGCATCCTGACCATCCGGGAACAACGCGTCGTGCTGGACTCCGATCTTGCCGTCATCTACGGTGTCTCCACCGGCCGGTTCAATGAAGCAGTCACATGAAACCTCAGGCGTTTCCCGGCTGATTTCTCATTTGTCCTCACAGCAGAAAAACGCGACGCTTTGATATCGCAAAATGCGATATCAAAGCCGGCCCGGGGCGGTCGCACCAAGCCGCCACGCGTTTTCACCGAGCATGGCGCGCTCATGGCCGCCAGCATTCTCACCAGCGACCGCGCCATCGCCATGAGCGTTTATGTGATCCGCGCGTTCGTGGAAATGCGCGAGCACTTTCTCGCCAATTCCACCATTCTCAAGCGACTGGCCGAGGTCGACAAGACTCTCTTGCTGCACGATTCCGCTTTGCGCGACATATATCAAAAGCTCGTCCCGCTCCTGTTGCCTCCACCGGCAACACCCAAGCGCCGCATCGGGTTTCAACCCTGAAAATCGAAGAGCAGCGGAATTTTGGCACTCATCATTCCATTCTTCATTCTCCCACTCCGCCCCCTCACTCGCACCGCGCTTTCTCCAGCGCCTTGATCAGCATCTCGTAGCGTCGTTTCAATGAAGTTTCGGACAGCAGTTTCTGCTGGAGCTGCGGGCAGTGCGTGAAGTGATAGCTGAGCACGTCGCAGACCATCTCGGCATCATCGTTTTTTTCAAGTGCCGCGTGGAGTTGATTCGCCTGCTCATCTCCGGCCGCCTGAAACAAAGCCAACGCGCGCTCCTTGAGTCTCCGGGCCTCACTGGCATCTTTCACCTCGGTCGGAACCGGCTCGACGCGCGCGATGCGGAATGGCTGCTCCTGCACCCAGCCAGTGATCCGGATGCGCCGGAGTCCCAACAGCAACAGATGAGCTGTTCCGTCGTCCTGCTTCACGCAGCAGCGCACCAGGCCTGCAGTGGAGTAAGGGCTGACCTCCGAGTCCTCGAGCGACCCCTGACGGTTGCCGATGCAAAACATGCGATTGGAATCCAATACATGCGCCAGCATGAGCCGGTAACGCTCCTCAAAAATGAAGAGCGGCAGAAGACAGCCCGGAAAAAGATGGCAGTCCGGCAGCACCATGACCGGCAGCTCCGCGGGAATCTCGGAATGCAGTAAGTCGCTAGGGCAGGTGGGATCCATCGCCATCAATTACGATGGTGATGCCGGATTGGTTGAATAATCCGTAGTTGGCCCGCCGATCATGCAGCCTTCTTTGCCTCGGCTGGCTTCACGGGCTCGATTTTTTCAGGAATCAAAGCGGGGCGGGTCTCCTCCTTGTTCACATCTTTGGCAGGCGCTGCCGTTGGTTTGGCTTCAGGTTTTGCCGCTGGTTTTGCCGCTGCACGCTGCGTGAAAGGATTTTCTTGGCCCTTGGTGGAGAGATCCCATTTGTCCGTGCGGAAAATACTGGCGGGCAACCCTTCCTTGTTCACGAGGTTGGCCTCGGGATTCCAGCTCTGCCAGTAGTAGCGCACCGCAACAGGCTTGGCGATTTCCTCATTCCAGACCTGAACCTGCTTGCCGATGACTTTTGCCCTCGCAGGTTTCCAGACTTTGTCTTCGCCGGCGATGATGAACCCTTTGAGGTCGCCTCCATCGCGGCTCTTCAATCCACCCCCGATATTGCTGAACGAAATCATGTATTTGTTTCCCATGGTATCACCTCCGCCATAGATCGGCCCGCCAGGGACAATGTCCTTGCGGCCGTAATCCTTCGCCAGTGCCTGCAGGGCCAGGCGGCGTCCGACCTCCTGCTTGTTTTTCGGATGAATGTCCTTTTCATCGCCAATGTCATTGGCCACAGCGATGCCGCACTTCGGCAGCGTGACCGCAGTCTGGAGCTGAGTCCACTGCAGTTCCGCCCATGTGTCATCAGCACCGATTTCCTGTGGCTGCGGCTTCTTGTTTCCATAGCTGGCGAGCTGCACGATATAAAAACTAAGTTGGTCACCCCACTGCTGGCGCCAGTCCTTGATCAGGGTCGGCAGAAGCGTCTGGTATTGCACGGCACGCAATTGGTTGGCTTCGCCCTGATACCAGATCGCCCCCTTCACAGTGAAGGGAACCAAGGGCGCAATCATCGCGTTGAAGAGAACGCCGGGACGTTGTTGCGACTTCGTCAGGTCATTCTTCTCTGGTATGTAGTTCTTCAACTTTTCCACCCAGGCATCGATGATTGCCTTGCAAGTGGGAACCGCTTCAAGCGCAGGTTTGCTGGTCCATGCCTCAGCGCATGTGCCACCCCATGAGGTGTTAATAAGGCCGATCGGCACTTTGAGTTCCTTTTGCAGTTCGCGACCAAAGAAATATCCCGCCGCAGTGAAGCCGCCTGTGTTTGCCGGGTCAGCCAAAAGCCAGATTGACTTCGCATCGTGTTTCACCAAGTCCTTCTGCGGCTCGTCAGCGATCGTGAGCGGCACCATGAACATGCGGATCTGCGTGTTGGCCGACTTTGCGATTTCGTCAGGCGCATTGTCGGCGCCCTGGACCGCCAGTCCCATATTCGACTGACCGGAGCAAATCCACACTTCGCCCACCAGCACATCTTTGAGCACGATCTCGTTCTTGCCTTTGATGATCAATTCAGCGGGCTCGCTGCTGGCTTTTAGCTCGTCCAGTTTCACTTTCCAGTCGCCGTCCTTGTCCGTCACAGCCTTTTTCAACTGATCGCCAAATTTCACGGTGACTTCCTCGCCAGGATCGGCCCAGCCCCAGACCGCGACCGGCTTGCCGCGCTGAAGAACGATGTGATCGGAGAACAACGCAGGCAGCTTCACGTCTGCGTGGAGCGTGGCTGCGGCGGCGAGGGAGAGGGCAATGACGAGACGATTCATGAGGAAAATATGGGTGCGTGATTGAAGCGGGTGTGTATTCAATTTGCAAGCCCGGGCTTATATCAGACAACACATAATGGCAGTGGAGCGAATGTGGTAATCGATTATTTGTATATCAATGAGCAATGCCCAAAATTCACATGTGATGAGATGGACGCTTTCATTCCTGGCCGTGCCACTGCTTTATCTGCTCGTCGTGCCGTGGGTTGCCGCGTTAAGTTCGAAATGGGGCTGGGACTCTGATCAAGGACGGAGCATTGAATTGTTATTTGAATTATTTTATGGGCCATGGGATTGGATTCTCACAAATGCCCCCCCTTTAATAAGATCGCCGATGATTGACTACATGAGATGGTGCTTTCATTTTCTTGGCGAATATTCTCAGTATCCACTTTAGATAAGAACACTGCCCACCACCCGCAAAAACAGCCCTGATGACCATGAGCGAAGAATCACCAAGTAATTCACACCCATGAGATGGACGTTTTCGCTTCTGGCCGTGCCGCTGCTTTATGTGCTCAGCGTGCCGTGGGTGGTGAGGCTGGATTCCAAGATGTTCGGGTTTACATTCTCTGATAAATTCAGCGCATACTATGGCCCATGGAAGTGGCTGGCGGAATCCGCGCCGACAAGATTCTTGCTCTGGGATTATTCGCTCTGGTGTGATGGTTTGGCCGGAGAATCTTCACCACCGAGCCGTCTCACCATCTTCCTGATGCACCCGCAAGAACAGCCCTGAACATCCTTGCGAAAAACAGCGAATGAGCAACGTTAAGCTCAGAAGCACCGCTCCCAGTCAGTTGCCAATGACCCACTTGGAATCAGTGTGCCGACAGCGCCAAGCACACTTGGGAAAATGACCCCTCGCAACGCCCACAAATTTTCATCCATCATTTTTTCCACCGCGCTCGCGCTGGTGGCCTTTTTCGTTCCGTCCAAGGCGCACGCCGTTGAAGACAATGCCGCCGCATTGAAGTTTTTTGAGACCAAGATCCGCCCGCTTCTTTCCGATCAATGCTTCAAGTGCCACGGCGAGCGAAAGCAAAAGGCCTCGCTCCGGCTCGACAATCTGCATTACATCCTGCAAGGCGGCGACGGCGGTCCGGCTGTAGTTCCCAAAGATGCCGCGCAATCCCTGCTCATGAAAGCCGTGAGCTATGAAGACGCCGATCTCCAGATGCCGCCGGACAACAAGCTGGAGCCGCAACAAATCGCCGATCTAAAAAAATGGATCGAACTCGGCGCGCCATGGCCGGAAAAGGAAGTAACGCAGGCCGCCAACCGCAAGCCCGGAGAATTCAGCGAGGCCGACCGCGCGTGGTGGTCCTTCCAGCCGGTATCTGCCGTCGCGCTGCCGGTGGTGGAGAGCCCGAATTACAAAATCATCAATCCCGTCGATCGCTTCGTCTCCGTTAAGCTGCTGCAAGAGGGCCTGCTGCAGTCACCTGAAGCCAGTCGGGACGAGCTGGCCCGGCGCATTTACTTTGACCTCCACGGCCTCCCGCCGACGCCAGAGGAACTCCAGGCTTTCGTCCAGGACAAGCAGCCGGATGCCGTCGAGCGCCTGATCAACAAACTACTGGAAAACCCGCGCTATGGCGAACGCTGGGCGCAACACTGGCTCGACCTCGCGCGCTATGGCGAGTCCGACGGCTATCGCGAGGATGCGTATCGCCCAGATGTCTGGCGCTACCGTGAGTACGTCGTCCGTTCACTCAATAATGACAAACCCTACGACCGTTTCGTGCGCGAGCAGTTGGCTGGCGATGAAATTGACCGTGACAATCCGGACGCGCTCATTGCCACGGCTCTGCTACGCCACACGGCATACGAATACAACCAGCGCGATGTCGAGGGCCAGCGCACCACGATCCTCAACGAAATCACCGATACCGTCGGCGAGCTGTTTCTCGGCCTGAGTTTCGCCTGCGCGCGCTGCCACGATCACAAGTTCGATCCCATCCTGCAAAAGGACTACTACCGCCTTCAGGCATTCTTCGCACCACTGATCTGGCGCGACGATCTGCCGCTCGCCAGCACGGAAGAAAAGCGTGTGCATGATGAAAGGCTTCTGGCGTGGGAAACTGCCGCAGCCGAGCCGAGAAAACGTCTGGCCGATGCGCTCCGGCCCAGGCTCGACAAGTTGATGCAGGATGCGGTGAAGAAATTCCCCGAGGAAATACAGACCATGGTGTACAAGCCGGAGGAGGAGAAGTCCGCCTATGAAAAACAAATCTCTTACTACGTTTTCCGGCAAGGCATCGAGGAACAGGCCAAATTTACCGTCTCGAAATTAAGAGGCACGGATCGTTCTGCGGCTGAACAGGCTCGCTCGCAGTTGAAGCAATTCGATGCACTCAAGCCCAAGCCACTGCCGGTGGCGTTCGCGGCGACCGATGTCGGTCGCGACTCGCCGCCCACGACGATGAAAACACGCAAGGACGGCGAGCAGACCGTCGAGCCCGGATTCCTTTCGATCCTGGATGCTGCCAACGCAACGATCACTCCGCCGGAAAATCTTGAAAGCAGCGGCCGCCGCACAGCGCTGGCGAATTGGATCACCAAGTCCGACAACCCGCTTGCCGCACGCGTCATCGTGAACCGGGTGTGGCAGCATCATTTCGGTCGCGGACTGGTGGCGACCAGCAGCGACTTCGGCCAACTGGGGGAAAAGCCAAGCCATCCCGAGTTGCTGGACTGGCTTGCGCATGAATTCGTCAGCAAGGGCTGGAGCCTGAAGTGGCTGCACCGCACCATCATGAATTCGACGACGTATCTTCAGTCCACCCGCCCGCCACACACCGAGATGGCTCTGAAGATTGATCCCGAAAACCGCTGGCTCTGGCGCATGAATCCGCGCCGGCTAGACGCCGAACAAGCGCGCGACGCACTGCTGGCGATCAGTGGCGAACTCACTCCCGCAAGCAACACTCCAGGCGTGGAATCGCACCAGTCGGTGCGCTCGCTCCACACCCGCAAGATTCGCAATTCTCAGGATGAATTTCTCCGCATGTTCAACGCACCCAACGGTTTTCAGAGCACCGCACAGCGCGATGCGACGAACACCGCGCTGCAAAGCCTGCTCATGATCGGCGGTGACTGGCCGCTCCAGCGCGCCCGAGCCATGGCTGCGCGTCTGCTGAGCGAGGTCGGCCCCATGCCAGATCAGTTGGTGCCGCTGGCATACGATCTCGCGTATTCACGTGCGCCAAAAAATCAGGAGATTGACACGGCAGTGGCCTTCCTCCGCGCACAGATGGGAACCATGGACCGAAATCAGAAATCCGCCAAGCCCATCCCTTTTACCATCGATCCACTCGTGGATGCCACGCCGTTTTTTGGCAAACATCCGCTCAGCGGCTTGAAAGCGGTCGCCTTCCGGCCTGGCGGCACGTTTGAAAAACTCCGCGTGCAGACTGGCGATATGGAAGGCGAGAGCTTCACCGTCGAGGCCATTATTTATCTGGATTCGCTTTATCCCGACTCCTCGGTGCGAACCATTGCCTCGCGTTGGAACAATGCGAAGTCGAGCAAGGGATGGGCCTTCGGCGTGACCAGCGCCACATCCAAATACCAGCCAAACAATCTCATCATGCAGCTCAGCGGCGATGATGCTCAGGAAGACAACATCTACGAAGTCGTAGCCTCCAACATTCGCATCCCGCTCAAGACACCTTGCTACGTCGCCGCAGTCGTATCTAATCAACCAGCGGCTGACCACTCCACCGGCGGAACCGTCACGTTTTACTTCAAGAATCTCGCCGACCCGCAAGCCGCTTTGGAAACAGCTCTCATTACCCATCCGGTAGCCAGCGGTCATGTGAACCGTGCGCACCAGCTCTACATCGGCGGCTGCGACCACGACCCGCGCAGTCTGTGGGACGGTGTCGTCAGCCGCGTGACAGTCACGCGCGGCACCCTTTCGGAGGACGACCTGCTCGTGACCAAGCCGCAAGGCGGTGGGGATTGCCTCTTCGATGCCCAGGCGGAATCCATCAAAAGCACCCGCGAGCCCCTCTTCATCTGGGAAAAATCCGCTGCAAAAGCTGCCCCCCCCTCGGCCCAGCTCGATGCCGTGACCGACTTCTGTCACGCGCTCATCAACTCCAACGAATTCCTGTATCTGCATTGAATAAAAGATATTTTGTTCTTGGCCTTTGATTCATCATTCCACATTCATAATTTATAGTGAGCATGCTCCCCCACCACGAACTCCTCACCACCCGCCGCGATTTCCTCCGTCGCGGCGGCGCCGGTTTCGGCGCGCTGGCACTGGCCTCGCTGCTGAGTGATTCGAAATTGCTCGCGGCACTCGGCGATTCCCAGGGCCGCCCCGGCACGCCTGCGCTCGGCAAACTGCCGCACACGGCCGGACACGCGAAGAGTGTCATCTTCCTTTTCATGGAGGGCGGCCCCAGCCATCTCGATATCTGCGACCACAAACCTCTGCTCAACCAGCTCGCCGGGCAGAAGCTGCCCGACAGCTTCGGCTCCGTCATCACCGCGATGGGCGAATCCCGCGCGCCGCTCATGGCCTCCAAACGCACCTGGCGGCAATACGGCGAAAGCGGCCTGGAATTCTCCAACTGGATGCCGCACACTGCGGAACACGCGGATGATCTTTGTGTGATCCGTTCCTGCGTCTCCGACGGCATCAACCACGCCGGCGGCGTTTGCATGATGAACACTGGGTCCATCTTCGGCGGCCGGCCCTCACTCGGAAGCTGGGTCACCTACGGCCTGGGCACAGAGAACCAAAATCTCCCCGCATTCGTCGTCATGAAGGACAATGATTCCGACGTCGTCAACGGTGTGCGCAACTGGGGCGGCGGATTCATGCCCGCCACCTACCAGGGCGTCATGTTTGACGAAGGCCCCTCCCCCATCGCCAACCTGCAAACACCCCGCAATATTTCCAGCGCGCGGCAGAGCGGCAAGCTGTCCTTTCTCAATCAGCTCAATCAAGCGCACTTCAAGGGCCGCGAAGACAACAGCGAACTCGACGCCCGCATCAAGAGCTACGAACTCGCATTCCGCATGCAGGCGGAGGCTCCCGGCACAGTTGACCTTGCGCGTGAAACGGAAGCGACGCGCAAACTTTACGGCATGGACAGCAAGCGCACGGAAACCTTCGGCCGCATGTGCCTCATGTCCCGTCGGCTCGTGGAACGCGGCGTGCGCTTCATCCAGCTCTATCACGGCGCCGGCAGCAAATGGGACGCACATCAAAATATTGAGACCAATCATGGCCGAAACTGCGGCGCCACGGACAAGCCGATCGCAGGCTTGCTGCAAGATCTGAAGCAACGCGGACTGCTCGACAGCACGCTCGTCATCTGGGGCGGTGAATTTGGCCGCACCCCGATGTCTGAAAAGGGTGACGGCCGCGACCACAACCCCACCGGCTTCAGCATGATGATGGCCGGCGGCGGTGTGAAGGGCGGAACGGTCATCGGAGA
>JANNQW010000308.1:0-7314 GCA_031400955.1 Verrucomicrobiota bacterium | reverse complement strand
ATGGTGCCGCGTTTCACCCCGCCGCCTGTGAGCCAGAGTGAGAAACAGCGCGGGTGATGATCCCTCCCGTAACTGGTCTCGCTAAGCTTGCCTTGCGAATAGACACTGCGACCGAATTCGCCGCCCCAAATGACCACGGTGTCCTCCAGCAGGCCGCGTTGCTTCAACTCCTCGACGAGGGCGGCACTTGGCTGGTCGGTGTCGTAACACTGGGTGCGGATATCCCGGGGAAGGTCGCCGTGCTGGTCCCAGCCGCGGTGATAGAGCTGGATGAAGCGGACGCCGCGTTCGGCAAGGCGGCGTGCGAGGATGCAGTTCGACGCGTAGGTGCCGGGCTTGCGTGATTCCGGACCGTAGTGTTCGAATACAGACGCGGGCTCTTTTGAGAGATCGGCGAGTTCCGGGACGGATGACTGCATGCGGAAAGCCATCTCGTATTGGTCAATGCGCGCTTGGATTTCAGGATCCTGATAGTCGTCGAGCTTGATCTTGTTGAGTCCGGCAATGTCATTGAGCATCGCGCGACGGCGTTCCGTCGTGATGCCGGGCGGGTTTGATAGAAACAGTACCGGGTCTTTGCCAGTGCTGAAGCGAACGCCTTGATAGCGGGGCGAAAGAAATCCCGAACTCCACATCCGTTCGTGCAAAGGTTGTTCGTTACCCTTGCCGCTCGGGCGGGAAATCATGACCACAAACGCGGGCAGGTCGGCGTTATCCGAGCCGAGGCCATAGGACATCCACGAGCCGAACGAAGGCCGACCGGCGACCTGACTGCCGGTCTGCAGCATGGTCATGGCCGGGTCGTGATTGATGGCCTCGGTATGCATCGAGCGGATGATGCAGAGGTCGTCGGCGAGACGCGCGGTGTGGGGGAGCAAGTCGCTCATCCAATGCCCGGCCTGCCCGTATTGCTTGAAGGCGAAAATGGAGGGCGCGATCGGGAAACGCGCCTGCCCCGAGGTCATACCGGTGACGCGCTGCCCTTTGCGGACCGAGTCAGGCAGGTCTTTGTCGAACAACTCACGCAAGCCCGGTTTGTAATCGAAGAGATCGAGTTGCGATGGCGCACCAGCCTGCGTGAGCCAGATGACACGCTTTGCTTTCGGTGCGAAGTGCGGAATGCCAGCGACGCCTTGCGCGGCTGATAACTTTGGATTCAACAAAGAAGCCAGCGCCGCAGCACCGATGCCGGTGCTGGCGCGACCAAGGAATTGGCGGCGGGTGATGTCGAGAAATGAATTCGAGTTCATCGTGCGCTATTCCTTCATCACCGCTTCATCGAGATTCAGCAGCGTGCTGGCGAGTGAAGTGTATGCGGCCAGTTCCGCGACATTCAGTTTTGCGTCGGCGGTGGCTTCGCCGACTTTCAGCAGCGAAGCCGCGCCTGCCGGGTCGGCTTGAAACTCACGAAGCGTGCGCTCAAGCGACGCCTTCAGGATCGCCATTTCCGCAGTGCGTGGCGGGCGCGCCGTGAGCAGTCGGAAACCATGAGTGATGCGCGATTCGATGGAGCCTCCGCCTTCCAAGATCATCCGCTGCGCTAAAAGCCGCGCGGCTTCCACATAGGTCGGATCGTTGAGAAGATTGAGCGCTTGGAGCGGCGTGTTTGTTCGTGGTCGGCGCAAGGTGCAAGTCTCGCGGAACGGCGCATCGAAGAGCAGCATCGCGGGGTTTGGCACCGAGCGTTTCCAATACGTGTAAAGGCTGCGGCGATGGATATCCTCGCCTTTGTCCTGAGTGTAGGTCGCCTTTGGATTATCCTTCTGATTGACCACTTGCTCATAGAGACCGGGAGGGTGATACGGCTTCACCGAAGGCCCTCCGATTTTTGCTACCAGCAGGCCGCTGGCGGCGAGTGCCTGGTCGCGCACAAATTCGCCCTGCAAGCGGAAGCGCGGGCCACGGGCAAGCAGGCGGTTGTCCGGATCGCGTTCGCGCGCTGCGGGCGTGAGCTTCGAGCTTTGCCGATAGGTCGCACTGGTGACTAACAAGCGCAGCATGGCTTTCATATCCCATCCGCTGGAGATGAATTCCGCCGCCAGCCAATCAATCAGCGCCGGATGACTCGGCGGTTCACCCTGCGATCCAAAGTCCTCCGCCGTGCGCACCAGACCGGTGCCAAACAGCATCTGCCAAAAGCGGTTGACGGTCACGCGTGCGGGCAGCGGGTTTTTTGGATCTACCAGCCAGCGCGCCAAACCGAGACGGTTGCGAGGTAAATCTGAAGGCATCGAGGGCAATGCAGCTGGAGTGGCGGCCGTGACTTTTTCCCCAAACTGATCATACACGCCGCGCAGCAGGATGAAGGTGTCGCGTGGCTTGCCCTCGTCCATCACGAGCGTCACCGGCACGGCATTTTCCACGTCGGCCAGTGATTTGGTGAGTTTCGCGAGACGCTCCTTCGCGGCTTGCGCCTTGTCCTTTGCAGGCGAAGGCTGGTCCTTCGCTGCTTCAGTCATGTCCTTCGCCGCTGAAGCCTGCTCCTGCTTTGCGGTTTCGATTTCCGTTTTGATCGTGGCGATCTGCGCCGCGGCTTCCGGCGTTGGCAGGGACAGAAACGGCGGACTGCTCATGTTTGTGCGCGCGTTGTAGTTCCCCACGCCGTTCTCCGACACGTTGTGGAAAAAGGCTTTCAGGCTGTAGAAATCCCGCTGTGTGAACGGATCGAATTTGTGGTCGTGACAACGGGTGCAATTGAAAGTCTGGGCAAGCCAAACCGTGGCCGTCGTTTCCACGCGATCCGCCGTGTAGTCAGCGAGGAACTCCTCGGCGATCACCCCGCCCTCCTCGTTGATCATGTGGTTGCGATTGAACCCCGTGGCGATTCGCTGTTCGATCGTGGCGTTCGGCAGAAGGTCGCCCGCGATTTGTTCGATGGTGAACTGATCGAAGCGCTGATTTTGATTGAACGCCCGAATCACCCAGTCGCGCCATCCATACAGCGTGCGATCTCGATCCACCTGGTAGCCATTGGTGTCGGCAAAGCGGGCTCCATCCAGCCAATCCACCGCCATCCGCTCGCCGAAATGCGGCGAAGCCAGCAGGCGGTCCACCACCCGCCCGTAGGCATCCGGTGCCGCATCATTGACGAAGGCATCCACCTCCGCCGGTGTAGGCGGCAGTCCGGTGAGGTCGAGCGTCACGCGGCGAATGAGCGTGACCTTGTCCGCCTCCGGCGCCGCTTGGAAATTTTCCGCAGCCAGGGGCTGGCGAATGAACGCGTCCACCGGATGCGGGCTCACCGCCGGAACCGGCGGCCGTTGGATCGGCAGATACGCCCAGTGAATCTGATACTCCGCGCCCTGCGCGATCCACTTTTTCAAAAGTTCCTTCTGCGCGGCGGTCAGCGCCTTGTGCGCCTTGGCTGGCGGCATCCTTTCATCCTTGTCATCCGTGAGGATTCGCCGGACGAGATCACTTTTCTGGGGCTGCCCCGGCACGATCGGGAATTCACCCGACTCCGCCGCCTTCAATGCCTCCTCGCGAAGATCCAGCCGCAGGCCGGACTCGCGCGTATTCTTGTCAGGACCGTGGCAATGAAAGCAGGCGTCTGAGAGAATCGGGCGGATGTCCCGATTGAACTCGATCTTCGCTGCTCGTGGGGACTCGTCCGCGCGTGCGTCGAATACCGTCACAATCAGACTATAAAAAAGGGCAACCGGCAGAGAAACTTTCATCAAGTGTGTTTGAATACCATACGCCACGAGTTCATCATGGGCTCAAGGGAACCCAATCATCATACGTTATTTGTTAAATTAACCTTTCAGGGGTTAAGTTTTTTGGACTGCGCATGCATACGCAAACCCTGGCATTGACGCTATTCTTTTCCCAGCAACGCCATCGCGGCGTTATGGCCTGCGATGCCACTGACGCCGCCGCCGCGACGGGCACCAGCGCCGGCGAGATAGATATTTGGATCATCGGTTTCAGCGCCCCAGAGTTGCTGGTCTGCGTTCTCCATTTCGCCTTCAAGGAAGGGAAAATCAAGGTCACGGTGAAAGATGTTTCCCCGCGGCAGAGAGATATCCTTCTCGAGGTCGAGAGGTGAATTGACTTCAATTGCCAGCGAGCCATCGCGGCATGGGGCGAGGACGGACTCGATGGGATCGAGCAGGTATTGATTCAGGCTGGCGATGGCTCGATCCTTGGCCAGCGCTTTGGCGTGTTCCGGATCGGCATCGAAGAGCTGCGCGGGCGTATGCAGGCCAAACAGGGTGAGCGTTTGAAAACCTTTCTCGTTCAACTCTGAGGACAAGATGGTGGGGTCGGTCAGGGTGTGGCAATACATCTCGAGAGGGAGTGGCTGTGGCATCTCTCCAGCGCGAGCGCCGGAGTAGGCGGCTTCCAATTGGGAGTAGCTTTCATTGACATGGAAGGTGCCGGCAAAGGCGAGCCGTGGGTCCACGCCTGACTTAAGCCGCGGCAGGCGCGAAAGGAGCATGTTGATTTTCAATTGTGCTCCCTCGAGGGAATCAGGGACAGCGCGCCCGCGCAAACGGGCCAGATGCTGCGGCGCGGCGGCAAAGAGCAGGTCTTTGGCGGTATAGATCTCACCGGATTCCGTTTCAATGCGAACACCCATCGGACCACTTTCCAACGCGGCGACCTTGGATTGCATTTTGATCTCCACACCCCGCAGCGTGGCAATGCGATACAGTTCCTTGACCAACGCCCCCATGCCGCCCTGCGGCACGCGCCACTGCCCGTTGCCGTTGCCGATCAGGTGATAGAGGAAACAACGATTGGCTTGCAGTTCATCGGCGGAGGCAAAGGTCCCGATCAACGCATCAGTTAGAATCACACCCCGCACCAGGTCGTCGCTGAAGCGTTCGCGAATGACATCACCAATGGGAATCTCCACCAGATTGCGCCAAACGTCAGGCATTCCCATCTCGGATTTCAGTTGCGCCGCGCTCTTGAGAGGCTGGAGCATGGAGGGGGCGAAGCGCTTGGCCAGCACGGCAATCTCGCCGTAAAACTCGCGCCAGGCTTTGCCTTCCCGAATCGATCCGGTCAGTCGTCGGAAGCTGCTCGCAGTCGCTTCATCCCACTCCGTGGAAACCAAAAGTCCATCATCCTGACCATTCCGGTGATAAGGCGTGTAGGAGGCGACAGCGCGCCCGATCGTTTTGAAGTTGATTCCCAAATCAGTCACGATCTGATCCGGCAGCAGCGATACCAAATAAGAATAGCGCGAAAGCCGCGCATCGTATTCGGGAAAGGGGTTCACGCTGGTGGTGGCGCCACCGAGTTCGTCATGCGCTTCGAGCAAGAGAACGCATTTTCCGGCCTTGGCCAGATAGGTCGCAGCCACCAATCCGTTGTGGCCGCCACCGACTATGATGGCGTCGTATTTTTTGTGCGTTTGGTTCATGGTTTCATTCACTTCATTTGAGCGCTGGCGGGTAGTATTCCTGCTGGAAAATTTCCCTCACAACTACCAAGCCGGAATGACCGGGGTGGGCATCAGAGACCAGTTGTAGTCGAAATGGCCTTGGCCGGATATTTGTCGTGCAAGCGCTGCCAAAAGTCTTTCCATTGCTCATCGTGGTAATCTTGGCCCGCGCGATCGATGTGTTCGAGTTCGACAGTCTTGGGAGCTTTGGTGGGATCATAACTAGCGAGGTGCCCGGTGCCCGCGCGGATACGGGGTGACACGAAACGCCAGGGGGTGTCGCCCAACACATCGGCAATAAGTTTGGCCAACTCCGGATCGTAAGCCTTCAACTGGTCGCGGTCGTGAATGTGGTTATGATCGTGATCCATGGTGCGGCAGGTGTCATACCAGGCCTGGACTCCTTCCGCCCAATACTCCGCTGCACTGGCCAGCCAGTAAGTCCGCTTCGGCCCGCCAAACACGATGAGCACCTTGTCATCCTTCGTGACCTTCACATCCGCCTGGCTGGGCTGACCATTGACGAGAATGTCGCCGCCATCCAAGCATTGGGTGAGAAAAGCGCGGGGCTGCGCCGGGAACGCCTTGACCAGCGCGTCTAACAAACCAACGGGCTCCACGCTGGTCACCCGCCGGAACTTCTGGGCGGCATAGCCGTCCATGTAGAGGCCCTTGTCCTTGGCATGTTGGAACGCGGTGTGCAGGCGTTCGCGGAGTGTTTTATCAAAACCAACGCCATCAATCACGTGGGCGAACTCATGAATGAGGACGCTTTCCAGATCCATGCCGCCGGGATATTCCATGACATCCTCCTCGGCGAATAAGAAAGTGGGGCGCCCATCGAACTTGTTGAGCGAACCCCGGCCGCGCCAATTGTAGAAGTCGAGTTCCTTACCCTTCAAATCAGTGGCAAACTGCGGCACGTCGGACTGCAGTTCGGCGTGGCCGACAATGATGCACAGTACTTTCTTGTCGCGGATGCGTTGTGCAATCGACGGAGGCAACTGGCCCATGACCGTGTCCAGCAGATAGGCCGCTTCGAGATGCACGACATCGGGAACCCTCTCCGAAGTGGCGATGAGGATATTCTGCACCAGCGTGCCCATCTTATAGAACTTGGCATCGAGCTTGTATTCCTTGGCCTGTTCGGCGCTTACGGGTTTGACTTGGAATGGAGACGGCGTGGGAGTGGCTATATCGGCCGCCTGAACGGTAGCGTTTTTTGGCAACCCATCTTGAGCCTTGAGAGGCGGTGTGAGGCAGGAATGGGCGAGCGCGGTGAGCGCGATGGATGATAGCGCAAAAGCTCTGCGGGTGATGTGGTTGTGTTTCATGTCGAGCGAGTTTCCATCATTCGACTTATGCCAACACACCGCGAATCGGCACACCAGCCACATCGGTGAGGCGGAATTTCCGCCCCTGGAAGAGGTAAGTCAGTTTCTCGTGGTCAATGCCCATCCGGTCGAGAATGGTGGCATGCAAATCGTGGACTGAACACGGATCGCGGACCACGTTGTAAGCGAAGTCGTCGGTCTCCCCGACCACGGCACCGGCCTTGATGCCAGCGCCGGCCATCCAGATCGTGAAGCAGCGGGGATGATGGTCCCGTCCATTGTTGCCACCCTGGGTGAAGATGGTGCGGCCGAACTCGCCGCCCCACACGACCAGGGTGTCCTCGAGCAGACCGCGGCGCTTGAGGTCGGTGATCAACGCAGCAGTGGGACGGTCGGCTTCGGCGCACTGCTTCGGCAATTGGTCAACCACGTTTTCATGATGATCCCAACCCACGTGCGAGAGTTGGATGGTGCGCACGCCGCGTTCGGCCAGACGACGCGCCATCAGGCAGTTCCAGGCGAAGCTGCCGGGCTTCTGCACGGCGGACCCGTATAGATCAAGGACCTCCTTCGGTTCGTTCGACA
>JANNQW010000307.1:0-17258 GCA_031400955.1 Verrucomicrobiota bacterium | reverse complement strand
CACCTACTTACGCCCCGACGAATCGGATAACCGGGGGATCATCGCCTGGGATCGCTTTCCCCATCGTGCCATGGGGAATAAGGTTGTCGGGCGAAACATCCTCAACTCGGATTATTCGGTGCGTTTTACCGTCGAGCAGCAGTTTCGCGAGCCGCGCAAAACAGTCAGCAAAGGAACAGGAGGATCTGCAAGGCCCACACCGCCCACACCGCCAAAACCGGCGCGTAATAACGACACGGAGAAACCAATCATCACCAGCCAGCCGCCACCTGAGAAGCCGATGACGGTGGCCTCCGCCATCGACGCCTTGAAATCCTCTCAGACCCGAGAGCTGCGCCCACCCCTCAAGTTCCTGGCCGATGCTCCCGCCACGTCGGAAGATCGCGCCGCAGTCATCACCGCAGTCAAACCCATCCTCAATGACACCGATAACGGCGAAGTGGCTTTCCAAGCCTTCGCCAACTGGGCCGGCAATGAACAGGTGCCTGACCTGATTGATTTCGTGAGAATTGCGCCGACCTCAGCCCGCAGCAAACAATCCATGAAATTGCTCTCGCGCATGGGTGACGTCAGGGCCGCAGAACCTCTGGCCGCCTGCCTCGTGGAATTTCATATCGCGCGCGATGCGAAAGCCGCGCTGGCTGCATTGGGCGTGATTGCCAAGCCCGCCGTGCTTCCGCTTTATCATCATGAAGACCGCAATGCCCGGGAAGCTGCACGCGAATTATTGAGAGGTTACAACATCACGGACGCGGAAATTTTCGCCGAATCCATCAAGGCCTTGGGCGGCGGCGGTGAAACCAGCCGCTCCGCCTTGCAGTATCTCTCCACGGCCAAGCTGACGCCCGAGCAGCGCACCGCCGCCGCCCTCGCGCTGCGCCCGTTCATCACCCACAGAGAGGATCGCGTCCGGGATGGCGCCCGCAATGCCATGAAAATACTGGCAACTCCCGCAGACGCCGATTTCCTACTGGAGCAAATGAAATCCACGGATGACGCAACCCGCCAGTTCGCTACCGATTTGCTCGTCGGTTTCAAGGACGCGCGCGCCGCCAAACTGATCGCCATCTTGCTTTCAGACAACCACAAGACGTATGCCGCCGGGAAAGCGCTTATCAGCCTCGGCAGCGCCGCCGAACCGGCGGTCATTCCCTATCTTCGCAACGAGGACCCGAACACCCGCAAGCGCGCGGCGGAGGTCCTGGCCGAAATCGGCACTTCAGCAAGCCTGCCCGACCTCCAGAAAATGACGAAGGATAAAAACTTTTTCGCCAAGACTTCTGCAGAGCGCGCGGTCAACACCATCAAGTCGCGGGCCGCAGGCGCGACCGGGAAACGATAATTTGGCTTCGATGCGCGTCATGGGCGGGTGCGGCGCGTGGGGAGCGGAAGATAAATTTCTGAGCAACTTCACCACAGTCGGATTGAGACCAATTTCGAGATTCTAGCGAGGCTTAAACACGGCCTCAGCGGCGGGGTTGTTCTCAACATCTCATAGAATGCAAATGATCATTTTCACTCAAACATCAATATTAGTCACGATGATCGCGCCCGCATAGCAATAAAAAAAAGCACGCGAGGCCCCCCTCGCGCGCTTCAAGTGAGATGCGGTGCTTGAATGCACTTCAAGCCACCGGCACGCTTACCCAGAAAGTGGTGGTGCTGTCCTGTGAATTCACACCCAATCGAATCCCTGTCTGATGCGCCAGCATGGCGGCGATCGTCAGGCCAAGCCCGAGATGGGAGGCGTTCTTGCTGCCTTGGAACGGGCGGAAAACATCAGCCAGCTTCTCCGGCGCAATCTGGGATCCAGTGTTGCTCACGAGAATGTCCACACGCTTCTCAGAGGCGGGGCTGATGACTCCAGGGCCGGTCATCTGAATCAGAGCGCGACCTCCACCCTTGAGCGCGGCTTCGGCGGCATTCTTCAAGACTTCGAGCAGCAATTCCTTGAACTTCGAGGGATCGACCAAAACGGGGGGCAGGTTGTCCGGCACGTCCATTTCAAAGGGCACACCCGCTTTGATAAATGGCTCGCGGATCGCAGTGGCGACGACCCCCATGTATTCGTTCAGATTGAGGGGCTGGAGATTGATCTTGGCGCAGCCGCCGGCGGCTCGAATGCGCTCGCTCAGGCCGGAGATGCTCACAGAAGCCTCTTTTATGTGCTTCATGTTCTCGAACACGGTGGCATCCAATTCCTCGTTCATCAGGATCAGGCTGCTGAAGCCTTGAATGATGGCGAGGAGGTTGTTGAGCTTGTGCGTCAGTCCGCGCAGCAAGTCCTGATGAAAGCCCTCCGCGGACTGAGGTCCGAGGTTCAACTGGGTCGGATAGACGAACAGCGTGGGGTTCGCAAGTGTAGGGACAGTGGCAACCATAATTACTAAACGAATTAAACAAGATATCTTGAAGATCGAGGAAAATCTCGTGTTTTTTAGAATTTTCATTCTATCGAGACTGAGTGGTGCTTTCTGGTCAGTTATCCAGTTTATCTGATTTCAATCCCCTGTGTTTGCCTGAATGCACGGGCAAGATGCCCGCGCTCCCTTCATTTGGAAGTAGCTGACGAGGTCACGAGGCACAAGTTTGGATGCTCGCCCGCGCCTTCCCCTGCCAGCAGTGTGATGCAGGGCTTCAGCCTGCCAGACTGTTTGTTTGTCTTCACCATTCGAGTGTTCTCAAACAATTCCGTGTGTTTTGCAGGCTATTTCAAGTGTTCGCCAACAAGCAAGCCGGAATGGCAGGACAAACACACAAAAATGTCGACTATAAAGCGCTACCCGTGCAAACTGACAAAATTGTTAACGACCCAACTGTTGGCCAAGAAAACTAGACATATGAGAGAAGAGATGAATGAGAACGAGCAGCAAATGCCGATGAATCGGCGTGAATTTGGGCGGATGCTTGGGGTGGCAGGTGCTATCTGGGGAATGAGTCGAGTGCCTGTGTCGGGAGCTGCTGAGGCACCAACGGATGCAGATGGGAAAGTGATTCCCGGTTTCGAAAAGACCAAGGATGAGCGGACTGGTGCGAAGGGTTGGCAGCCGGTCTCCGATCGCAAGATTAAGGTGGGGATCGCCGGATACGGTCTCTGCAAGTTCGGTGCTGCTTTCTTTTACCAGAGCCATCCCAACGTCGAAGTGGTGGCCGCTACCGATCTCGATCCCGGGCGGTGTGCCGAACTGGCCAAGGCGGTGGGTGCGAAGAAGACCTACCCGTCCTGCGAAGAAATGATAAAGGACAAGAGCATCGAAGCCATATACATCGCCACCGATGCCCCGAGCCACGCACGTCTGGCCGTCATGGCGCTGGAGCACGGCAAGCATGTTTGCTCCGCTGTTCCGGCTGTGTTCGGGTTTGAGGCGGAAGATGAGGCGGAGAAATTGTTCAACGCCGTCAAGAAGAGCGGCTTGAAATACATGATGAACGAAACATCGACTTTTCATGAGGATCTCTACGCAAAAAGGATGCAATACCAAGCAGGAGCGCTCGGGAAGATCATCTATTCAGAGGGCGAGTATTGGCACGATGGCATCGGCACTCTCGGAAGTTACAATGCGAAGAACGGCAAGATTGACGAGCTTGGGTGGCGCCGTGCGTTGCCCCCGATGTGGTATCCAACCCACGCCATGGCCTACTACATTTCTATTACCGGGAAGCGGTTCACGGAAGTGTCCGGTCTCGGTACTGCGAGCTACTACCCGGTCTTCAAGGAGGCTGGCAATCAGTATCAGAACTCCTTCGGCACGGAGATTGCGATGCTTAAGACGAGCGAGGGCGGAATCTCACGCATGGGAGTGAGCTGGGACATGAAGAACGCCGAGGGGGAACAGGGGCGTGTCTACGGGGAGAAGCCCCATGACAAGACAATCGTCGGCAGCCGCCCGCCTCTCCCTCCCAGCGTTGGAGCTGGCGGCCATGGTGGTTCTCACGGGAGGTTGACCAATGACTTCATCGAATCAATTCTGCTGGATCGAAAGCCCATCGTGGATATCGGCGACGCCTTGAACATGACCCTTGCCGGCACGATTGCACACAAATCCGCACTCAAGAGCGGCGAGTGGATGAAGATTCCGCAGTATGATTTGTAAGCAGCGACACAAGAACAGGCCAACAAACCGGTGGCGGACAACCGGCTACCCTTCCCGAGTCGAAATGACCCTCTTGACTACATCCCTCAACACTGTTGCGGAGTGGCGCCCCCGGTAGCCGGTGCCACACCTCATCGTTCGGCGTTTCGAGCACTCACACAAATGACGGACACTAAGACATTCCTTTCGCAGCCGCTTCTTCGACTCCTCGCGATATGCGCTCTGCCGTTCGTCTTGTCTCCACTGCTCCAGTATCTCGCTGTCGCACGATACGGCTCAGGCATCTTCCTTTGGTTCGAGATGTTCATTATTCTTCCGTTCTTGGCAGCGTTGCTCGCCTTGGTTATTGCGCCATTTCTGCTTTTCTTTCGTCGCCTCCGTCCTTTAGCCGCTCGTTCTCTCATCGCCGCCGCCGTGCTCGCAGTTGCAGCGTTCGTCGGTCTTCGTTTTGGTGGGCGTGTCCGCATGGCCGCGTTTCACAGCCTCGCCGAGCGCAGCGCACCGCTCGTGCAGGCCATTCGTTCGTATGAGTCTCGGCACGGCACACCGCCCGCCGATTTGGCCGCTCTCGTGCCGCAGTTCCTTCCGAGCATTCCCAGCACGGGCATGGCTGCCTATCCGCGCTTTGAGTATCACGTCGGCGAAAAGGCCGCCCGCTACGACGGCAATCCTTGGGTGCTCGTTGTCTTCACTCCGAGCGGCGGCATCAACTTTGACACGTTCATGTATTTCCCGCTTCAGAACTACCCCAAGACTGGATACGGTGGCAGCCTCGAACGGATTTCAGATTGGGCCTATGTCCACGAGTAGCCAAGAAACGCCTAACGAACATGGTTATCATTGCGCGAAGCCGCAATGATAACGGTTGTTGAACGATTCGCGGTCGAGCGGCCTTAAAACTTACTCCTTGGGGAAAGCTTTTCCCCGCTTCGATCCCGGCGTTTGCTGTTTGCCAACGCGGTTCCGGCTTTTCGAGCGATGACCCACGTCATTTCCGGCAACTTGATGCGGCTGTTGTCGGATTGGTGATCGCGATGATGGCGTTTGAATGCAGCGCCCTCGCAGAAACTGTATCCGGTGACCGCGTGAGGACACGCGGACTACTTCCCAGCTCAATCCATCTTGATCACCGCTTTCACCACGCCGCTGTTGGGTTCCAACAGTTCGGGGAAAGATTGTGGGACAGTGGGAAACTTCAGCCGGTGCGTGATCCACGCCTGAGTATTAATTTTCTCATCGCGGATCAAGCCAATGATGCGAGTAAAGTCGGCAGCAACGGCATTGCGCGAGGCCAGCAACGTGAGTTCACGGCGGTGAAACAAAGGATCGTTCAATGGCACCGGCTCCGTGGTGATGCCGACAAACACAACGCGCCCTCCAAAGCCCGCAAACTCGAACGCCCGAGCCATGCAGCCGGCGTTGCCGGTGGCGTCAAACACGACGCGAGCAAATTTGCCATGCGTAAGTTCAGCGAATGCAGGCGGCTCCAGCGCAGCGTGGACTTCGCTGATGCCGTAGGTATTTTTCACAAACTCGCGACGCCCTTTATTTGGCTCGATGACAAAAATATTTGCCCCGGTCAGTCGTGCGAACTCCAGAACACTGAGTCCAATCGGTCCCGCACCGATGACAAGAACGTTGTCTCCCTTCACCGGCGCACCACGATCCACCGCATGGCAGCCGATGGCCAGCGTCTCGACCAACGCGAGCTGGTCGAAATCGAGATCTTTTGCGGGATGAAGTTTGTGCGCCGGGAGCACGATGCGCGGGCGAAGTCCACCATCGCAATGAACGCCGATCACTTCGAGTTTTTCGCAGCAATTCGTTTTCCCCAGCAAGCAAGTTGGGCAGCTCCCGCAGTTCAGATACGGTTCGACCGAACAACGATCACCCAGTATGACATTTTTCACCGCATCACCCACCGCGATCACCTCAACGCCAAGTTCATGCCCGAGGATGCGCGGATACTGAATAAAAGGCATCTTCCCCAGATAACCGCTGACATCCGTGCCGCAGACACCAACGGCGTGGACCCGGACGAGCGCCTCTCCCGCCTTCAACTGAGCGGGTTCTTCCTGTTCGATGAATTCAAACTGCTTCGGAGCGGAGAGCGTAAGTGCAATCATGAGAAAAGATATAGGCCGATTGAAACCAACGGTCTACAAATCTCACGCCTGAAAATGCGCGCCGCTCACACGCCATCACCCGACCCCACCGGAGCGGCAGCGGTTTCGGCATCGGTTGGCCCCAGGCTGATGAACTTCAGCACCTTGGCATCAGCTTCGGCGATGACTTTGACGGAATCACCTTCGTGAATGTCACCGCGCAGCAGACTTTCCGCGAGCGGATCCTCGATGTGTTTCTCCACGGCGCGCCGCATGGGACGCGCGCCATATTGCGGATCATAGCCTTCCTTGATGAGGAACTCGCGGGCGCTCTCATCCAGCGTGAGAATGATGCGCTTCTTGACGAGGCGACCGAGCACCTTGCTGATTTCGAGATCCACGATGCGGCTGAGCTCGGTCTTCTCCAACATGCGGAAGACAATCAGATCATCGAGGCGGTTGATGAACTCAGGCTTGAAGTTCTTCTTGGCGGATTCCAACACCTTGTCCTTCATGCTGGCGTAGTCGCCGCTGTCTTGGCCCATGGCACCGAAGCCGAGGCTGGTCTGGCGTTTGATGCTTTCCGCGCCGATGTTCGAAGTAAGAATGACGATGGTGTTCCGGAAGTCGATCTTGCGGCCAAAGTTGTCCGTGATCTTGCCTTCTTCGAGAATCTGCAAGAGCAGGTGCATCACATCCGGATGCGCTTTCTCGACTTCGTCAAAGAGCACGACGGAATAGGGGCGACGGCGCACCGCTTCGGAGAGCTGACCGCCCTCTTCATAACCGACATATCCGGGAGGCGCGCCGATGAGACGGCTGGCGGTGTGCTTCTCCATGTATTCCGACATGTCGAGCTGGATAAGCGCCTCGGAGGAACCGAATATGAACTCCGCGAGGTTCTTCGCGAGGTAGGTCTTTCCCACACCAGTGGGACCCAGGAAGATGAAGGAACCAATCGGACGTTTAGGATCCTTCAAGTCTGCGCGACTGCGGCGCAGGGCTTTGCTGATGGCGATGACCGCCTCGTCCTGACCGATGACGTGTTTCTTGAGTTCATCCTCCATCTTGAGCAACTTCTCGGCCTCGGCCTGCTCCATGCGCTGAAGCGGCACGCCGGTCCACTTGCTGACGACGGACATAATGTCGTCCTCCGTGACGTCCACGATTTTCTCAGTATTTCCTGTGCGCCATTTTTCCAAGACATCGTCGTGGCGCTTCTTCGCGTCTTTTTCACGATCGCGCAGACTGGCGGCTTTCTCGAAGTCTTGATCCTTGATGGAAACTTCCTTATCGGCGCGGATTTGTTCCATCTCCGCCTCGATGATCTTCAGTTCCGGCGGACGCGTCATCGATGAGATGCGCGCCTTGGCGCCGGCTTCGTCCATGATGTCGATGGCCTTGTCCGGCAGATAACGCGAAGGCAGATAACGGCTGCTGAGATGGACGGCCTGCTCCAGCGCCTTGACCTCGTAGCGCGCCTTGTGATGCGCCTCGTATTTGCCCTTGAGCCCGTTGAGAATCTTGATGGCGTCCTCGACGCTCGGCTCCTCGACCTTGACGGTCTGGAAGCGACGCTCCAACGCGGCGTCCTTCTCGATGTATTTGCGATATTCGTTCAGCGTGGTGGCACCGCAACATTGCAACTCACCGCGCGAAAGAGCGGGCTTGAGAATGTTGCTGGCATCCATCGCACCTTCCGCGCTGCCGGCTCCGACGATGGTGTGCAGTTCGTCGAGGAACAAAATAACATTCTTCGTGCGGCGGATTTCATCCATCACGGCCTTGATGCGTTCTTCAAACTGGCCGCGGTATTTCGTGCCGGCCACCATGAGCGCGAGGTCGAGCACGATGACCTTCTTGTCGCGCAGCAGCTCCGGCACGTTGCCAGCGGCGATTTCCTGCGCCAGACCTTCGATGATCGCGGTCTTGCCAACACCTGCCTCACCGATGAGCACGGGATTGTTCTTGGTGCGACGGCAGAGGATCTGGATGACACGTTCGATCTCATTGGCGCGACCGATCACCGGATCGAGTTCATTTTTATGAGCCAGTTCAGTGAGATCGCGTCCGAAGGCGCGCAGGGCTGGCGTCTTGGACTCCTTCTTCTGGGAGCCGCCGGCAGTGGCACCGGAGCCTTCACCTTCATCTTCATCTTCTTCACCGCCGAAGTTCGGATCGAGTTCCTTGAGAATTTCAGTGCGGGCTTTTTCGAGATTCACTTCGAGGTTGCGCAGCACCTGCGCGGCCACGCCCTCACCCTCGCGGAGCAAGCCGAGGAGCAAATGCTCGGTGCCGACATAGGAATGATTGAGCGCCTTGGCCTCCTTGGAGGCAAGCGCGAGGACCTTCTTCACCCGTGGGGTGTAGGGAATATTGCCGGCCATCTTGGTGTCCGGACCGGAGCCAACCTGCTGCTCCACCTGCATGCGAACAGTATCGAGGTCGACACCGAGTTTAGTCAGCACATTGACGGCCACACCCTGCCCGAGCTTGATAAGACCGAGGAGAAGATGCTCGGTCCCGACGTAGTTGTGATTGAAGCGATCAGCCTCTTTGCGGGCGAGCGCCAACACCTGCTGGGCGCGCGGGGTAAAGTTATTCATCATCGGTTTCAGGGGGTTGCCCCGCATCGGCGGGATCACTTGGAGATACGTTACGAGGCTCGGGCACGGATTTCAACTTCTCACGGGTTATTTCCGCGCGACGGCTGTCTCGACCTTCGGGTGACAAATCCTTGCGCGCCGCGAGCTGCAAGTGCGCGGGCTGAATCTCCAGGAGCAGCATGTCGATGAGTCCGCGGTCGCAACCGGGCACCAGATCGAGATCGGCCCCAAGCCGGAGCAGTGAGAGGTAGTTCAGCGCCTCTTTAGAATTGAGAATGTGAGCAAAGCGGAGCGTGGCGTAGGCGCGACCGACCTGGTCGTTGAGCATCACCGGACTTTCCTGACGGAGTTTTTCCCGCGCGTTATTCTCGGCCTGCACGATATGCTCGGCCACCCCTTCGATTCGACTGATCAGTTCAGCTTCTGTCTCGCCGAGCGTGTGCTGGTTGGACACCTGAAAAAGATTTCCCAATGCCTCGGTGCCTTCGCCATAAAGTCCGCGCACGGCCAGGCCGATCTTGTTCACGGCGTTCATCACCTGCTTGATCTGGTCGGTCAGCACCAATGCTGGCAGATGCAGCATGACGGAGGCTCTCATACCAGTGCCGACATTTGTAGGGCACGCAGTGAGATAGCCCAGCCGCTGGTCCCACGCGTAGGGGAGCTGCTTCTCCAGTTCAGAGTCCACAGCGTTGATCATCTCGTGCGCGGTGCGCAAGTCGAGCCCGGCCCGAATGCCCTGCATGCGAAGGTGGTCCTCCTCATTGATCATGATGGCCACGCTCTGGCGACGATCGATCACGACGGCGCAGCCGGTGGACCGCGCCGCGTGCTCGCGGCTCACGAGGTGCCGCTCGACGAGCACCTGTTTGCGCGTCTTGGTGAGATTCGAGTATTGCTCGTCGAAACCATCTTTCATCACCGGAAGATTCGCAATGACCGGCCGCACATCCGCCAGCAACTCGGTGCGCTTGCGTTCCGAGGCCCAGCCGGGAAACGGCCAACCGCGCAAATTCCGCGCGAGGCGAATGCGCGAGGTCATGACCACCTCCGAATGAGGACCGCGACCCTGCATCCAATCTGCGGGGTTTTTCAGGAGTGTGGAAAGGAGCATGGGTGATCTTACTTACGAATTGGAAAACACAAGAGCCGCAAAGGTTCAATCAGGCTGTTTCCGACAAACTCCAGCCTCATCCCTTCGCTCCGGAAGTTCACTTTTTTGACTCCATCTCCCGCACTTCATCGCGCAGACGCGCCGCGTCCTCGTAGCGCTCCTCGGCAACAGCGCGCTCGATGGCAGTCTTCAACTCAGCCAGCCGCTTCTTCGCGCTGATTTTCGGCGGTGCGGCCACTGCGGTTGTTGCAGGAATCTTTGCGACCGGGGGCGGCAATTTGCCAGGAACTTTCCCGATATGACGCGTGCCCTTGTGCATAGCGCGCAGCATGTTGTCGAGATCTCCCCCGAAGGTCTGGTAGCACTCGGGGCAGCCGAGCCGGCCGATCTTTTTCAAATGCGCGCGTGTGAATCCGCAGGCAGGACAAGCCAGGGCATCGTCTTCGTCGGTCTCAAGTTTCGACTTCCCCTGACCCGCGGCCCCAATGAGGAAATCCGCCAGCTGAAAACCAGTCGGGTCGGTAACGCCCTTGTCCTTCGAGCACTGATCGCACAAATTTGCCTGCGTCATTTTCCCTTCCACGATCTGCGTGAGGAAGACGCTGGCCTCTTTGTCGCACATGTCGCATTTCATCGTCTTATCATGGATACGTCACTGCGGCGCCGGTGGAGTTGGCCAACACCTTGAATTTTTCCACCAGCGTCTGAGTCAGCGCACCGGGTTTCCCATCGCCGATGCTGCGACGGTCCAGCACCACCGCAGCAATGACCTCGGCAGCGCTGCCGGTGAGGAAGCACTCGTCCGCGGTAAAAACATCGTGCCGCGTCAAGTTGGCTTCATGGCACGCGACTCCCATCTCCTTCAGTAAATCGATCACCACGCTGCGTGTGATGCCATCGAGTGCGCCCGCGGATATCGGCGGCGTGAAGACTTCGCCTCGCTTGACGATAAAAAGATTGTCGCCGGTGCACTCGGCCACATAGCCCTGCTCGTTGAGCATCACACCCTCCTCGCCTCCACCCTGGATGGCTTCAATCTTGGCCATGATGTTGTTGAGGTAATTCAGCGATTTTACCTGCGGGCTCAGCGCTGCGGGCGAGGGTCGGCGCGTGGCGCAAGTCACCAGGGTGAGACCCTCGCCATAAACTTTTTCGGGATACAACTTGATGGTCCCGGCGATAATAATGACGCTCGCTTTGGGGCACTGAAATGGATTCAAACCGAGCGAGCCCACCCCGCGCGTCACGACCAGACGGATGTAACCATCGCGCAGGCCGTTCGCGGCGACCGTCTGCAACGTCGCCTGTTCCATCTCTTGCATGCTCAGCGGCATCGTCAGCAGGATCGATCTCGCGGATTCATAGAGACGCACCAGATGCTCCGCGAGCTTGAACACACGCCCGCTGTAAATGCGGATGCCCTCGAAGACGCCGTCGCCATAGAGCAGTCCGTGGTCGAAGACGCTGATCTTGGCCTCGGATTCGGGCACGAGTTTTCCGTCGAGATAAATGAGAGATTGAGAGGCTGCCATCTGGAGAGCGTAGAATGCGCGAGCGGCGGCGCATTGCAAGCCCACCTTGCAATCAAGCCGCCAACAACCAGAGCTTACGCATTAAAATGGGTGGGTAGTAATATCTGCGATGGGTTCGTGGCATAGTCGTAGTCTTTTCTTTGATCTCCGCGCTCTGTTTGTCCACGAAATCGTGGGAACGTTAAAACATCGTGCGAGGGCACCGTTTTCAAGCGTCAAAAAGGCGCGCAACCAAGGCGGCTGGGTTTGCGCAAAGACCTCAATGTCAGTGAAGCTGTCGTTATCCGAAAGCATGGAACACAGGGCGATCATGAGCATCTCGTCAAGCCGGTGCAGCGTGCGCCCTACCACCCGAAAATCAGTCAACTGCGCGAAACGTTGTCGGAGCTTTTCGAGTGATGAGATTTGCGTGGCGGTGAGAATCGGAGTGGGCTCATCCGTACTGTAACAAGGGATTATGACAAAAAGTACAGCTCCATTATTTGAACGGCTCCTACATTTATACAGCTCCCATTTTTTCCGGCGGGACCGATCTTGATTGCGAAAGGAGCCAGGCCACGCGAGCATCTTGAGCCATGAAGCCCGGGAAAAGCCAAGGACACATCCTGCCCGACAGCTTTCGGCAACTGCTGCTCCAGCTCGCGCACCAGTCACAACGTGATCTGGAAAAGATCCCTCATCATCCCAAACGCGCGATTCATGCGTTGCGCACGCGCATGAAGAAGCTCTCCGCCATCGTGCATCTTGTTAGACCGCGCATAGCTGCACGATCGCGCCGCGCAATCCTTGCCAGTGCAAAACGGCTGAAGAACGCGTTCGCTTTGCAACGGGATGCACAAGTCGCAGCGGAGATGGGCTTTGCCCGCAAACCGCCCGCGAAACCACGGACGACGACCCCGCTCATGGACGAAGTCGCGCGTCTGACACATTTGTTGGAATCTGAAACGCTCGATGGACTGACAAGAGTGGATGTGCGCGACGCCTATGTGAAAACCTACCGCGCAGGCCGTAAACACATGAAGACCTGCCTGATTGACCCCGACCCGGCGCGACTCCATGCGTGGCGCAAGCCGGTCAAGGAACTCTACTACCAGTCACTCGCGCTGCATCGCGTGCCGGAGATGGCTCGCCGCATTCGTCGCGCGCACAGGCTCGGACGGTGGCTGGGAAAGGATCACGACTGGCAGCTCATCATCGACAGCCAGCCCGCTGCGGCCAAGCGCATCCAACTGGAACGCGAACGGCTTCGGCGTCGCATCTTCAAACTGGCCGGTAAATTGTATTCAGTTCGACCTAAAAAATTCGCGCAAAAACTGCAGTCGCCGTGAAACAAAGAAGGCGAATTGTCGTGCCAAGCCCCGCCAAAGCGGCATAGTGCCCGTCCCATGCCCTTCAGCACCCTCGGACTCGACCCGCGCATTCTTCAATCCATCAAGGACGCCGGCTACACGGAGCCAACTCCCATTCAGGCCGCAGCCATTCCCCAAGTGCTCGCGGGACACGATGTGATCGGCATCGCTCAAACTGGCACCGGGAAGACTGCGGCGTTCACACTTCCCATCCTCACCCACCTCGCCAAGATCACCGGCCAGGGGCCGTTGCGCGGCATCAAGGCGCTCGTGCTCGCCCCCACCCGTGAACTGGTCGTGCAAATCGAGGAGAACGTGCGCGCCTACGCCAGCCATCTCCCGCTGCATGTGACGAAAGTTTTCGGCGGCGTCAGCGAACGACCGCAGATCGATGCGCTGCGGCGCGGCGCGGATCTTGTGATCGCCACGCCGGGACGCTTGCTTGATTTGATGAACCAGGGACACGCGAACTTCAAAGCGCTGGAGTATCTCGTGCTGGATGAAGCCGACCGCATGCTCGACATGGGCTTCCTGCCCGACATGCGCCGCATCGTGAAGGCGCTGCCACGCAAGCGACAGACGCTCATGTTCTCCGCCACGTTGTCGAAGGAGATCGAAGTGCTGACGCACGAGTTCCAGCAGCAGCCCAAGACGGTGCAGATCGGCCGTCGTTCCAATCCCGCAGAAACCGTCACGCAAATCGTTTACGAAGTGCCTAGGCACCTAAAGAATTCGCTGCTTCTTCATCTGCTGGTCGATCCCGCTTTCAACACGGTGCTCGTTTTCGCCAAGATGAAACACGGCGCGGATCGGATCGCCAAATATCTGGAACGCTACGGTGTGAAGACAGCGACATTGCATTCGAACCGTTCACAGAATCAGCGCTTGCGTGCGCTGGCGGACTTCAAGAGCGGCGCGGTGCGCGTGCTGGTGGCCACGGACATCGCCGCCCGCGGCATTGATGTGGACGGCATCTCGCACGTCGTGAACTTCGATTTCCCGATGCACTCGGAAGATTATGTGCACCGCATCGGCCGCACCGGACGCGCGCTGGCCATCGGCGACGCCATCAGTTTCATCACCCATGAAGACCAAGGCGCGCTGCGCAGTCTGGAACGATTCATCGGTCGCGGCCTGGTGCGCAAGCGCGCCGAAGGTTTCGACTACAATGCCGCACCGCCGCCGCCTTCCGCGGATGATCATCGTGAACCGAGGCGTCAGCAACACGGCCAGCGTCAGGGAAGATCGCAGGGTGGTGGAGGTGGAGGTGGCGGCCAGCGCTTCGGCGGTGATCGCGGGCGTCAGGGTTCCGGGAGCGCGCCACGCGGATTCAGGTGATAAGGGGCGCGGTAGAGCGTGAGTGAATAAACGTCGATGCTTTATACTGAAGCCACGCACGCACCAAGCATTTGCCCTCCCCATCCATCGTGCTAGCTTGCCCGTCCTAATCGCAATTTTTCATCATGGGCAAAACACTCTTCACTAAAGTCTGGGAATCGCATTCTGTGGCCACACTTGCCAATGGGCAGACGCAGCTCCTCATCGACACGCATCTGATCCACGAAGTCACCAGCCCGCAGGCTTTTGGCATGTTGCGCGACTTGAAACTGAAAGTGGCTTATCCGCAGCGCACCTTCGCCACGGTGGATCACATCGTGCCAACCGATAACCAAGTATCACCTTTCTCCGATCCGCTCGCGGAGGAGATGATCCAGGAACTGAACCGTAACGCCAAGGAGTTCGGCATCACCTATTTCAATCTCAGCAGTGGCAAGCAAGGCATCGTTCACGTCGTTGGGCCGGAACAGGGCATTACGCAACCGGGCACGACCATCGCTTGCGGCGACTCCCACACGGCGACGCACGGAGCGTTCGGCGCGATTGCATTCGGCATCGGCACCACCCAGGTGCGCGATGTGCTGGCCACGCAGACCATGGCGCTCGGCTCCATGAAAGTCCGCCGCATCAACGTGGACGGCAAACTGAGCCCCGGCGTTTATGCGAAGGATGTGATCCTGCACATCATCCGCCTGCTCGGCGCGGGCGGCGGCAAGGGATACGCCTACGAATACGGCGGCAGCGTGCTCGACGGATTTTCGATGGAAGAGCGCATGACCGTGTGCAACATGAGCATCGAAGGTGGCGCCCGCTGCGGCTATGTCAATCCGGATGAGAAGACCTTCGAATATCTCAAAGGACGTCCTTATTCGCCGAAGGACTCGGCTTGGGATAAAACGGTCACTGCCTGGCGGGCCATCGCTTCAGACAAAAATGCGGTGTATGACGATGTCGTGAACATCAAAGCGGAGGATGTGCCGCCGACCGTGACCTGGGGCGTGAGCCCCGATCAGGCCATCGCCGTCACCGAGAACGTTCCCACCGAGGCCAGCGCGACGCATGAATCGCAACGTGAGTCCATCAAGGAAGCTCTCGAATACATGAAGCTGCCCGCGGGCAAACCTATCAAAGGCACGAAGATCAATGTCGCCTTTGTCGGCAGTTGCACCAACGGCCGCCTGAGCGATTTCCGCGAAGTGGCGAAGTTCCTTAAGGGCAGAAAAGTGGCTGGGCACGTCAAAGCCATTGCTGTTCCCGGCAGCCAGATTGTGGACGTGCTCGCCCGCCAGGAAGGTCTCGACAAGGTGTTCACCGACGCCGGATTTGAATGGCGCGGCGCGGGCTGCTCCATGTGTCTGGCGATGAATCCCGACAAGCTCGTCGGCGACCAGCTTTGCGCTTCGTCGTCGAACCGCAACTTCAAGGGCCGCCAGGGGAGCCCGACAGGACGCACAATTTTGATGTCGCCGCTCATGGTCGCTGCGGCCGCAGTCACGGGTGCAGTAGCCGACGCGCGCGAAGTTTTCGGGCTGACAGCCTGAGGGGGCTGATTCAAAAATTTTATTACTCCGCAACTTTCAACTTGCCTACAAGTTTATAAGCTGATCTAATCAAACAAGGAGGATTCATGAGCACAGAACCTAAGCACCTTTCCAAAGCTTTCGGACGGCAAAAGCCGTGGAGTCTTTTTGTCATGATTGGATTCGGTGTGGCCATGCTCGGTTTCATCCTGTTGCCATCGATCATTCTCACTCCCCTGGCGCCCGTGCTCATTGCGGGCGGCTTTGCCTTCTCGCTGGGTGCGTATCTCACTGGCCGCTTCCGCATATCCGCTCTCAAGGCCATCCGGCGTGAGGAACGGCAGGGAAACTTCGACGATTAGCGTCCTTCCGGCCCGAAATCGATTGTTTGCCGCGCGTGCAATTTGTGCGTAAGCTGTGCCCCCATGGCCCTCGCAAAAGTCACTCAAATCACCGGCACCGCCGTCCAAGTTCCCGGTCAGGACATCGACACCGACCGCATCATCCCCGCGCGCTTCATGAAGTGCGTCACCTTCGACGGGCTGGGCGAGTTCGCCTTTTATGATGTGCGCAAGAACGCCGATGGCACGGATAAGCCGCATCCATTAAACGACGCACGATTCAAAGGGGCAAACATCCTGCTCTGTGGCGCGAACTTCGGCTGCGGCAGTTCCCGCGAGCACGCCCCGCAGGCGCTCTATCGTTTTGGCTTCCGAGCCGTCATCGCGGAGAGTTTCGCAGAAATCTTCTTCGGCAACTGCACCACGCTCGGCATTCCCTGCGTCGTGGCCACCGCCCAGGACATCCAGGTGCTGGCGAACGAGATCGAGCGCAATCCGAAACTCGAAGTCACCATTGATCTCACTGAAGAAAAAGTCTTTTTCGAGGACGAAGAAATGCCCATCAGCGTCCTGCACGCCGCGCGCGAAGCCCTGACCACCGGACAATGGGATCCAATCGCGGCGTTGCTGGACAACAAAGACAAGGTGGACGTGAAGATTCGCGAATTGGGAGTGATTTAATAGCATCGAAGCAAAGAGCTTCTGAAATCGAGATTTTGTAGTGACTGAAGCAAATAATGTCCGCCTCACCCGAAGACCCCATTCACGTCATCGGCCATCGCAATCCGGATACGGACGCGATTTGCTCCGCCATCGGATATGCTGCGTTTCTGCGGGACTCGCGCGGTGACAATGCCATCCCGGCTCGCTGCGGCGACTTGAGCGTGCGCACGGAGTGGGCCTTGAACCAGGCGGGCGTGGCCGCGCCGAAACTCCTTATGGACGTCCGGCCCACGGCGGGAACGGTCTGCCATAGAAATGTCATCACGGCAAAACGCGGGGAAACCTTTCTCTCCGTCTACCGCCAGATCATCGAGCATGGATTCCGCGGGATTCCCGTGGTGGATGATGGGGGACGAATCGTCGGGATGCCTACGCTGCTGGAACTGGCGCAGTTATTCATGCCGGCGACTGCGGGTGACGCTGATGCCAACCGACATGTGCGCACCAGCGAAGCTAATATGCTGGCTGCGCTCGACGGCACCTTCCCCAACAACTGCAGTCCGGGCGCCAATGTGGAAAATCTCATCCTCATGGTT
>JANNQW010000306.1:0-6453 GCA_031400955.1 Verrucomicrobiota bacterium | reverse complement strand
AGGTCTTCGTGCTCGTCGATGGCGGTGACGTAAAAATTCAGGTAGCGATTCTCTGGATAGAAAACCTCGAGATCACGGCTGACCGAGCCGCCGGATTTTGCGAGTGTTTCCAGGTCGAATCCACGGAGACCCTCGCCGAGTTTCCGCCCCACGATAAGGTCGCGCTCGAAGCCGAAGAAGCCGCAGGCTGCTCGGTTTACATAAGTGACGGTGCCCTCGCCATCGAGGAGAATGACGCCCTCCTGCAAGGCCTCGAACACTTTTTCAAAGAAGCCCTTCTCCTGCACCAGCCGCAGCAAGTAGCGCTGCACGTCCGCCGGTTCGAGGCGGTCCATGCGTTTGACGATCTTGTCGAAGAAGCCGGATTTCATGTGCAGAAGGGATAAGGGAAAAGGGATAAGAGAAAAGGGGAAATGCAGCACTCGGCAAAAGAGACGCCCGCCCTTTTGACTTTTCACCTGTCACTTTTCACTGCAAGCTCCTTCATGGAACTTGTTGTCGTCTTGTGCTTATTTCCGAATCTCGATGTGGCCAGGGAGATCACCACCACGCTCGTTGAGTTGCATCTGGCCGCATGTGTCAATCTTTGTCCTGCCGTGGAGAGCATCTACCGCTGGCAGGGAAAAGTGGAGTCCGCGACAGAAATTCTCGCCATGATCAAAACGACGCACGAGGGCTTTGACGCCCTGGAGCAGAAACTGCACGAGCTTCATCCCTACGAAGTGCCGGAGATCATCGCGCTGCCAGCGGAGCGCGTCTCGAGTGCCTACGTGCAATGGGTTCACGACTCGGTGGCGGTTTCCTGACCGCCCATGGCCGCGAGCGGCTGAATGATATTCTGCGGCAGGGGGCGCACGCGTTCGAAAATGCCCGGTGCGAGCTGGGTGCTGCTGTCGTAGGCGCGGCGCAGCATTTCGAGCTTGGCGTCGATGTTGTCCACATGGTGCAACACGATGGCCTCTGGGGTCTTCGGCAGCACGGGCGAGCCGAATTGGAATTCGCCATGGTGCGAGCCGATGAGGTGGAGCAGGTGCACGCGCACCATTTCGTTCGCGGGGTCGAGCGCGGCCCACGCCGCAGCGTCGGGCGAATCCATAAGCTGACGCCAGAGCTTGTTCACGAGTTCTAGCCCCAGCGCGATATGACCGACCATTTCGCCGTGAAGGTTGTAGGGCATGTTGAACCCCTCAGGTGTGAAGTTATTCTCCCAGAGCTTTCCGCAGTCGTGAAACAAGACGCCCGCGAGGAGCAAGTCACTGTTTAACAAGCGGTAGGCTTCGCAGATCTTCGTTGCGCAGCGCATCATCTGCGCGACGTGCTCCACCAAGCCGCCGCGGCGCGCGTGGTGATAGTCTCGGGCGGCTGCGGCGCGTTTGAATCGTTCTTCATGTTGTTGGAGAAATAGCAGACAAACAGCTCTCAATCGGGGATCGGCCATCTTATCGCAGAATCCGGTGATCGTCCCGTAGTCCACCTGTTGGCGCTCCCGCAGTTCCGCATCACCGCCAAGGAGCGCCTCTACTTCGACGTCTGCCAGTTTGCGGAGCGAAGCATTGCGCGGGTCCAGGCCGAACTTCCCGGCATCCACCCAGTCTGCCGCCAGTTCGATCCAGGCACCACGCTGAAGCAACGAGGCCTCGCTGAAGATCGGGCTGCCGTCGAACACGCGCCAGGTGAGCGAATCCGTGGCGTCGGTGAGCTTCAATTCGTGATAAGGCTTGCCTTGCGCGGTCTCTTTCACGGCGTTGCCATCAACTTGGGCCTGCGCGCGGTAGGGCTGTGGCTGCTGTCCGGCCACTCTTTTCAGCTGGCGGATCGTGAGCAGTTCCAAGTCGTTTGTATGGTCCGGCATGGGACTATTCAAATGCTCCCGCGCCGCAAAATGCAATACGAAAAGCTGGAATAATCATTTTATCCTAGGTGGCCAGACCCTCCGCCCCAGCAAAAAACATACAAAGTAAGTCATTCAACTGTTGACGCAGAGCGTGGAATATTGAAAATGAGTATGCGGAAAAAAGCCGACCGGACAGTCCACCAAGCATCCGGCATCAAATAACAACCAACCAATACCACAACAATATGGCCAAAAAAGCCACCAAAACCAAAACGAAACGCAAGGCCAATCCAGCACTGATGAAACCCGTCCAGCCGGACGCGCAACTCTCCGTGATCGTTGGCTCCAAGCCCCTCCCTCGCGGCCAGCTCACCAAGAAGCTGTGGGAATACATCAAGAAGAACAAACTGCAGGACGCCAAGAAGCGGACCATGATCAACGCGGACGACGCGCTCAAGGTCATTTTCAACGGCAAGAAGACGGTCTCCATGTTCGAGATGACCAAGCTGGTCTCGAAGCACGTGAAGGCATAATACGTTCTTTTTAAGAGGCGGCCGGCTCGCGCAAGCGAACCGGCCGCTTTTTTTGTGCCCAACTCCGACGCCGCATTGCTTCGCGCCTCGCGAGGCGTAATCTCACCAGATGTCCGGCTTCCAGCTCAGCACTGAATTCCATCCGCGCGGCGATCAGGCGCAGGCCATTGCAAAGCTGACGAAATCTGTCGCTGCCGGCAACCGGCACCAGACGCTCCTCGGCGTGACCGGTTCGGGCAAGACTTTCACAATGGCGAACATTATCGCGAACATCGGCCGGCCCGCGCTGGTCATGTCGCACAACAAAACGCTCGCGGCGCAGCTCTACTCGGAGTTCAAGAATTTCTTTCCCAACAATGCGGTGGAGTATTTCGTGAGCTATTTCGACTACTTCCAGCCCGAGGCTTACATCCCGCGCACGGACACTTACATCGAGAAAGACTCAAGCGTGAACGAGGAAATCGAGCGCCTGCGCCTGTCGAGCATGGGCGCGTTGCTGACACGACGGGACGTAGTCGTCGTGGCCAGCGTATCCTGCATTTACGGACTGGGATCGCCTGAGGATTATGAAGGCATGATGCTGCCGGTGAAGACGGGTGACGCGATGACACGGGAGACGATGCTGAGTCTGCTCGTGGACATGCTTTACGAGCGAAATGACATCGCCTTCACACGCGGCAAATTCCGGGCTCGCGGCGATGTGGTGGAGGTCTTTCCGGCGTATCTGGAAAACGAAGCTGTTCGAGTGGAGTTCTTTGGCGATGAAATCGAGCGCATCAGCATCTTCGATCCGCTCACCGGCACGGCGAATGCGCGGCTGCCCGGCTACACCTTTTATCCGGCCAAGCAGTTCGTCACGCCCATGGACAAGCTTAAAAAAGCCATCGTCGCCATCCGTTCGGAACTGGAGCAGCGCGTCGCTGAGTTTCAATCGCAGGGAAAACTGCTAGAAGCCCAGCGCATCCAGATGCGCACCGAGTATGACATCGAGATGATGCAGGAGATGGGCTTTTGCCAGGGCATTGAAAATTACAGCCGTCATCTTAGCGGCCGCGCGCCCGGCAGCACGCCGGGAACGCTGATGGATTTTTTCCCGGATGATTTTCTTGTCTTCGCCGATGAAAGCCACGCCACGATTTCGCAGATTGGCGGCATGTTTGAAGGGGACAAGTCGCGCAAGACTGTTCTCGTGGAGCACGGCTTCCGCTTGCCGAGTGCGCTCGACAACCGCCCGCTGAAATTCGCCGAGTTCATGGGCAAAGCACCGCAACTTGTCTATGTCAGCGCCACGCCCGCACAGTTTGAGATCGAGAACAGCATCGTGGGCAACAGCGGCCACAAGCCGCACAAACGGGAGCGCATTGGTGAAAGCGGGGCCGTTCCCGTGGTGGTGCCCGGAGCCGTGGGGGCCATCGTGCGCGTCTCCGGCGGAGACCAGCCCGTCGAGTCCTTCGATGTTACCACCATCGGAAAGCCCCTCATCGTGGAGCAGATCATCCGCCCCACGGGATTGCTCGATCCGATTGTCACGCTGAAACCGCTCAATGGACAAATCGACGAGACCATCGAGCTGTGCCGCCAGCGCATTGAGAAGGGCGAGCGCGTGCTCGTCACCACGCTTACAAAACGCACTTCCGAAGATCTGGCGGACTACCTGCGAAACCTCAACCTCAAGGTGCGCTACCTGCACAGCGAGATCGACGCCATCGAGCGCGTGGAGATTCTACGCGCCCTGCGCGCTGGCGAATTCGATATCCTCATCGGCATCAATCTCTTGCGCGAGGGGCTCGATCTTCCAGAAGTCAGCCTGGTCTGCATCCTCGATGCCGACAAAGAAGGATTTCTCCGCAGCCAGACGTCCTTGCTGCAGACAGCGGGCCGCGCCGCCCGCCATGTGAATGGCGAGGTGGTTTTGTTTGCCGACAAGATCACTGATAGCATTCAAGCGCTCATCAATATTACCGCCTCACGTCGTCAGCGGCAGACCGAATACAACGAGAAGCACGGCATCACCCCGCAGACCGTGAAACGTTCGGTGCAGGAAAGTCTGCGCACCATTTACTCCGGCCAGCAAGTTGAGGAAAGTGTCGTCCGCGATGAAGCCGGAGGCTATGCTGTCACAGAAGTTCTCCGCGAGTTAGAAGCAGAAATGGCCGAAGCGGCAAGCAAGCTGGAATACGAACGCGCTGCATTGCTGCGTGATCAGATTCGGGAATTGAAGAAGCAAACGGGCATCGGTGGCGGGGAGGAGTTGCCGCAGAAAAAGGTAAAATATTCCGGCAAGCGCGGACGGAAGCCCTCGGCGGCTTGAATGGCATCTTGATGTGGATTGGTAGCAGACGACGTGAGCTTGCGAAGCCGCGAAGCGAAACTCTAACTTATTTCCGGGAGTGCGCGGTGAATAACGGGTTAGCGCCTCGTTACTTCGTCAGTTATAAATTCCGGTTACGCCAATCCCGCGCGCGCAAGCAGCGCGTTGCGGATCGGGATCGCTGCCAGCACACTTTGGGACTAAACACTCTAACTGAAGAGCACGCCGTCGATCAGGCTGCGAACATGTTTTGGCAGTGTTGATTGCCGGTGCGTCAGCATCACGATATCCCGCTGGCAGCGATGCTTGAGGGGTAGACGGGTAAGAAGGTTTCTTCTCGGATAGGCCGCAAGAGCTCTTCGGGGCACGAGTGCGGCACCCAAGCCAAGAGCGACTAGGTGAATGATGATTTCAAAATTGTCCAATTCCATGGCTGGTTTTACATCCCAGTTCTGACGCTTGATCCAGCGCGCGAGCAATTGGCCGGTGCTGCTGGAGGGGCTCAAGAAAATCCACCGTTGTTTCCGGGCCCAGGTCTGAAGCCGTGATGGAGAGGATGGGCCACCACCGGCAGGATTGAGCAGGCCGGGGCCGATGATGAGTTCAAATTCATCGACGAAGCGATGTCGTATCTGCAATGCCGGGTTCAGACGCGATGGCGACGAAACCACGGCGACATCAAGCTGCCGGTCGAGAAGCATTGTGGTCAACTCCATCGAGTTCGCATGCGATACCTGAAGCCTGACACCGGGTGAATGGCGGTGGAAGGGCGCGATAAAACCGGGCAGCGAGGCCAGGCCTATGCTCCGGGAGAATCCGACACGCACCACCTTCGGCGCATCGAGGTGCTGTTCCCTGAAGCTTTTCAATGCATCGTCCAAGTCGCCGGTCACTTTCTTGACGGTGACGAGGAGGGTGCGCCCGGCGTTCGTAAGCACGGTTTTCCGTGTGGTGCGCTCAAACAGCAGAGCACCAAGTTTTTCTTCTAGCGCCTGAATCTGTCGTGTGACGGCGCTTTGCGACATGCCGGCAGCTTCGGCTGCCCTCGTGAATCCGCCCAGTGTCGCGACGAGCTCAAAAAGGTGCATCCCATAAATATCGAGTGGACGTGTGGCCAAGTATTCATGTCTCATTTGCATTAATCTATTTGATTAATGAATTTTATTCAAGCCGGATCGCGCTGCATCATCTGCCGAACCCAATTCTCCAATATGGCAGACAAAGACAACCGACTAACCGCCAATGTTCCCGGGCGCTTTTACGTGGACGATTCCTGCACCGATTGCGATATGTGCCGCGGCATTGCTCCACGGATTTTTGCTCGCGACGACGGGGTTGGACTGTCTTTCGTGTTGCGCCAACCGGTCACGGCCGAGGAGATTGCCTTGTCAGAAGAGGCGGTGGCCGCTTGCCCAACCGAGTCGATTGGCAGCGATGGATAGGCTAAACCGCTCTATGCCAATCCCGCGCGCGCCAGCAGAGCTCTGGGATCGGGATCGCGACCCATGAAATCGCGGAAGAGCTTCGCCGGATCCTCGCTGTTGCCCTTGCTCAAGATGCAGTCACGCAGCGCGCGACCGACTTGCGGATTGAGCACGCCTTCTTTCTGGAAACGAGTGAACGCATCGGCATCGAGCACTTCCGCCCATTTGTAGCTGTAGTAACTGGCGGCGTAGCCCACGGGGCTGCTGAAGAGATGGCCGAAGCGCCGCGCCATGGTGGGTGGGTCGGTTTGCGTAGCGAAAACGTATTCTTTTAAGATTTCACGTGCGAGC
>JANNQW010000305.1:0-5446 GCA_031400955.1 Verrucomicrobiota bacterium | reverse complement strand
GTCCCAGCAGGAAACGAAGCTGGCCGAGCGCCGCGAGGAAGAATCATCCCTGGAAGCCCGGATCGAGCAAAATAAACACGAACACGCCAGCACCGAGACCGCCTTGCTGGCGGTGCGTGAATCACTGCAAGGTCACAAGGCTCGTCTGCCCGAGATTGAGAAGGCTGAGCAGGAGCGCTTCGAGCAATTATCCAAGGCCCATGGCGAGGCGGTCGCCAAACACGGAATTCTCATCAAGACTCTGGAAGCGCTATCAGCGCAGGAGCGTAAACGGCTGGAGGATCTTGAGCGACTTCAGCAGGACACGGATGCTCTGGAAGCCCGGCGTGACGCCGCCCGAGCTGAACTGCAAAATCAAGAATCGGCTCTGATCAATGCCAAGTCGGCAGTGAAGGAGACGGAGGAAAAACGCATCATTCTCGAACGATCACACCAGGAGATCGAGTCCCGGCATCACGATCTCATCACCCAGATTGCGAAGAGTTCAGAATCACTGAGTCGGCACACCGCCGGGGAGGCCAGTCTCCGAGTCACGCTGGAGGATCTCGAGAAGGCCCGCGTAATTGCCGAGGCAGACCTGAAGGAACGCGAGGCCAAAGTGCAAGAACACAACGCGGCTCTCGCCAAGGCGACGGGCGCCCTCAAGCAGACAGAAGAAAAACACAGTGGCCTGCAAAATGTTCATCAGGAGCTGGCCGTCCGTCATAAGGAATTGGGTTCCCAAGTCGCCAAACTGCTGGAAGTGGTTTCTGGCCATAAATCCGAGGAACAACGCCTGCGAAATCATGTTACCGAACTAACCGATGCTCAAGCGCGCGCCGAGTCCACCATGCGCGAAAAAGAAAAGAGCCTGCGCGAACGGGAGGCTGCATTGGCCAAGACGGAGGAAAAAAACGCCGGGCTCCAGAACACCCATCAGGAACTTCAATCCAAACACCAGGAACTCACCACCCAAGTCGCAAAGATCACTGAGACACTCAACGGTCACAGGACGGAGGAGCAGCGTCTGCGCGCAACCTTGCAGGAACTCGGGAAATCCCGCACGTCCGCCGAGGGTGGCTTGAAGGACTGCGAAGGAAAACTAAAGGAGAAAAATGCGGCCCTAACTGCGGCAACCGAGGCGTTGAAAAAAGTCGAGGCGGAACACACCAGCCATCTGGCCGCGCAACAAAAACTGACCGCGGAACACCAGGAACTAATCGCCAAAATCGCCCAGCTTTCGACGACGGTTTCCACTTACCAGTCCGACGAACAAAGGTTGGGAAAACTGGTGGAAGAACTGACCAGTTCCCACGCCAAGGCCGCGACTGCCCTTCAGGAAAAGGAAAAGCAGTTGCGCGAGCACGAGACTGCACTGGCCAAAGCTGCGGCGGAACTCAAACAGACCGGGGAAAAACACAAAAGCCTTCAGGCCGACTACCAGTCGCTGCAGTCAAGACACAACGATCTCGGCGCGGAGATCGCGAAAGCAACCACAGCCGTCACCGGCCACAAGTCCGAAGAAAATCGTCTCCGCACCATCGTGCAGGATCTCGAGAAAGCCCGTGAGGCATCCGAGGTCACGCTGAAAGAACGTGAAACAAAACTTCTGGAGCAGAAGGCGGTCCTAACCGCAGCGGCTGACACACTAAAACGAACCGAGGAATCACGCGCAGCTACTCAAAATGAGTTTGAGACTTTCAAGGCCGAACATCAGAAGTTGGTGATTGATGCGCGTCGCCTGGAGGCAGCAAATGCCGGTCGCAAAGCGGAGGAGGAGCGGCTCAGACAGCAAATGAAGACGGTCGAAGCCCGTCACGCCGCTGCCGACGCCAGCATGAAGGAGCGCGCGGCAATGCTGAACGAACGCGAGACCGCCATCTCCAAGGCTACCGAGGCACTTAAAGAGACGCGGGAACAGCATGCCATGCTGATCGCGGAAATCGAACAGTTCCAGGGACAAGTAAGCCGCCTCACGAGCGAACAGCAAAATCTCACCCAATCGCGCGGTCGGCTGTCTGCGGAGAATGCCAGCCTGACTTCGCTGGAAAAGAGCCTGCGGCAAACCATCACCGAACTGGAAACCAAAAAAGAAGAGGCCAGGAAAGGACACGAGGAGCAGAAGGCGAAACTTAACTCCATCACCGTTTCCCATCAGGATGCCAAATCCAACTATGCAGTGCTGGCCAAAGACCTCGAAACTCTCAGGACTGAGCGCTCCAGTTTGCAGACAGAAATGGCGGCCTTGCAGACGAAAAACATGACGCTCCGCTCGGAGGTGGAACAGGCGCGTTTTGAATCGGACCGGCTGGACAATCTCACGAAAAACTCCCACAAAGAAATTGAATTGCTCGGCCAAGCCAAAATTGATTTGCTGGCGCAAAAGAAAAATCTTGAAACGCAAGTCGCCCAGACTGGTGAGCGACTGGAAGGCCTCCAGGACACCGAGGCCCGACTGCTCAAGGCCCAAGAGGAATTCCGCAAGACCCAGGAGGCACATGCCAGCATGATCGCGGCCATGTCCGCCATCGCTGCGCAGCGCGATGCCACGAGCGCTCACGTGACGGAACTGGAGCGGCAGATTGGTGACATGCGCCAGTTGCGGGCCCAGTTGGAACGCGGACTCACCGACTATCAGAACCGGCATCGGGAATCAAAGCGCGAGTTTGATGAGTATCAGGGCCGCAGCGATTCCTCACGTCGTGCGCTCGAAGAAAATCTCCGGCAACTTGAAAAGAAATGCGCGGACCTGAATGCAAGGCATGAAGCCGCCAGTCGCAATTTCACGGAAGTGCAAAGCCGGCATGCCGAACTTTCGGAACAGAACCGTAATTTTGAGGCTGCCTTGCGCCGTCTTGACGAGGTCACCGAAAACGTCCGGAAGTCCGAGTTGACCGTCAAGGAGCTCAATGATCGCCGCAAGGCGCTCGACCAAGGCTGCGCCGACGCCCAACTCCAACTAAAGAAACTGGCGGGAGATCAGGCGGCCCTGACGGCCAGTCTCGAGCAACTCGAGGCTAAAAGATCGACTGTGCAAAAAGATATCAAATCGCTTACGGAAAATGAGAGGCATGAGCGGGTTCGCTACGAGGAATTACGCGCGCTCAATGTCGATGTCGAAAAGGTGGCGGCGGGCCATCGCAAGAAATATGAGGAAGCCATTGAAACCATGCGGCACGAGGCGGCCTTGCTGGAGGCCCGGCTCGTCCGCGCCCGCACTTGGAACGACGATCTAGACAAACTTTACGCCAAGCTCGCGACCATGCCTGAAGGTTCCCCGGAAGCGAACCAGTTCTGGCAGGAGATCCAGCGTCACAAGCAGGTCATTGAAGATCAATTGCCAGCAGGCGTTCAGATCCGCCCCGGCGGTCGCGGTCAGATTGTCCCGCGCGGGCGTCGCTAAGCGCGCGGGTGCGCCTTGTCATAGACCTGCTTCATGCGTTCCGTAGTGACGTGAGTGTAGATTTGCGTCGTGCTCAGACTCGCATGACCCAGCAAAGTCTGCACGCTGCGCAGGTCCGCTCCGTTGTTCAGCAGATGCGTCGCGAAGCTGTGGCGGAATTTGTGCGGCGTCACCTGGATCGGTAGTCCTGATAAACGCCAGTATTTGCTCACAACATCATTCACAGCCTGTGTCGACATCCTTTTGCCCAACTTGCTGCGAAAAAGCGGACCATGATGCACACCCAGCTTGCTCTGGTAACGCTGCATCGCCAGCAGTGCGGGCCCCCCGATGGGACAGACCCGTTCCTTGCGGCCTTTTCCAAAGACCCGCATCGTCTCACTGTAAACATCCACATCTTCCACGTTCAGCGCGGTAAGCTCGCTGAGCCGGATGCCTGTTGAATAAAACAATTCGAGAATCGCCGCGTCGCGCTCGCCAGCCCATGCAGGCGACTGCTTTTCCTTCGGTGCTGTCAAAGGCAGTGCCAGCATGTGCTCCACCTGGGTCAGTGTGAGGACCACAGGAAGTTTCTTTTCGGGCTTAGGAAGCTGCACGTCCAGTAGCGGATTCACCGTCCACCCCCGGCGGCGGGTGAGAAATTTGAAAAAGGAACGGAACGCCGCGAAGTGCAGCCGGATCGTGGCCCGACCCAGGCCAGCTTTCATCTGCTCGAAGAGATACTTGCGGAAATCATCCGCAGTGAGCGCCTCCCACGAAGTAAATCCCCGATGCTTCGCGCGCAGGGTATCCATGGCGTGCCGGTAATTCTCCAAAGTCCGCGGCGACGCACTGCGCTCGACCTCCATGAATTCGAGAAAAGCCCCCTGGGATTCCTCGTTCTTGGTTCTTGGTTCCTGGTTTTTCACGAATGCGCGTGGTGGCTTTTTTTCCAAATCAGTATAACCAAGAACAAAGAACCAGGAACCAGAAACCTCATGCTCACCAAACGAATCATCCCCTGCCTCGACGTCCACGACGGTCGCGTGGTCAAGGGCACCAAATTCCTCCAACTCCGCGACGCGGGTGATCCTGTGGAATGCGCGGTGGCCTACAACGACCAGGGCGCGGACGAACTGGTTTTCCTCGACATCACGGCGTCATCCGACGAGCGACGCACCATGGTCGATGTCGTGTCCCGCACGGCTGAGCGCTGTTTCATGCCCCTGACCGTGGGCGGAGGCATCCGGACTGTGGCTGACATGCGCCAGATGTTGCTTGCAGGCGCAGACAAAGTGAGCGTCAACACCGCAGCCGTGTTCAATCCCGGAGTGATCGATGAAGCCGCCAGCGCCTTCGGATGCCAGTGTCTCGTCGTCGCGATCGATGCCAAGAAAAATGATCGCGGCTCATGGACCGTCTACACGCATGGCGGCCGCAATCCGGCGCTGCGCAATGGAGTGGAACTCGACGCCATTAAATGGGCCGCTGAAGTTTGCCGTCGCGGCGCAGGTGAGATACTTCTCACCAGCATGGACGCCGATGGCACCAAGGCCGGATACGACATCGACTTGAACCGGACCGTGAGTGAAGCCGTGACGATACCGGTCATCGCCAGCGGCGGTGCGGGCAGCCTTGATCACATGGTTCATGTCTTGAACGAGGGCAAGGCCGACGCCGTGCTCGCGGCGAGCATCTTCCATTTCGGCGAGTTCACCGTGCGCGATGTGAAGAATCATCTGCGAGAACACGGGATCGCCGTCCGGCTTTAGACCGGACACGCCCTGACGTGGCACAGGTTTGCGATCAGTGTGTCGCCCGGCCATTCTGGACGGCTCAGAAGGAGAGTGTTCAGAGTCATTGACGAACCCCTTCACGCGCACATTTCACGTAATACGCACAAATATCCGAGTCTCCTCCCGCCTCCGCCTATTTATCAATTGTTAATTTTTTGACACACTAACCTGCTTTAGCTTCGCGATAGGGACAGTAGCGGTAAACTGTGCACTTTGAAACCACGTCATGAACCTTAGTGCAACACACCGTCCACGGGACAAATCAGGCGCTAAAATCTTCATGGCCGAC
>JANNQW010000304.1:0-4554 GCA_031400955.1 Verrucomicrobiota bacterium | reverse complement strand
ACGGGGTTGATAATCCCCTGCATCGTTTGGTGCATGGCTGTGAGTGCTGGTTTGTTTGCACTGCCAAGTAACCACGCCTTCAGCGCCAAACGATGCCTTTTTTAACTTCGGAATCCGGGCTTAATGAGGGGGTCGTAAATCCACAACGATGGACTCCAGGCGACCGGCCGATAACCTGGTATCATTGGGATGCCAGACACTAAAACAGAAGTAAAGGCAATCGGCGTGACAAAGTATAAGTATGAACCCACATAAAGGAGAAGACTTACAGAAACTACCCATGTCGAAGTGCTTTTCATTTCAGGATTCATGCTGCCTTAAAAACAAAATGCATGCAGGCAATTCCTACTTCCCCTTATAATTCGGATACTTCGTCGTGAGCTGTTTGCGCAGGCTGGCAGATTTCTCCTTCTCACCGAGTTTATCGAGTGCACGCACAGCCTTGTCCAGCGCTTCCGGGGTGAGCTCCGGATCGCCATAAATTTGACTGACCACGACGAAGTTTCCGGCGGCCGTTTTCCATTCCATAATGGCCCTAGCGCTGTCGCCTGCATTCGCCAGCGCATCACCGTGGGCCATGGCAATATCGCCCTGAAGCAGTTCGAGCTGCGCGTGAATTTTCCCCTCCTTCATGATCTTTAAACCGTCATCCACCGATTTGACGGCTTCATCGAATTTTCCGAGGCCGAGATAGGCGCGAGCCTTCCCCAGCATCGCCTTGGGATGGCCCGCACTCTGCGGTGCCTGTTCGAGGTAGAAGCCGAGCGACTTGATGGCGTCATCAAATTCACCGTTCTCGACTTCGGCTAATCCGAGGAAATACCAGACAAGATCCGGCGTCGTCTTCGGCTCGGATGGCGTCGAAAGACGCCGGAGAAAACGCGCGCTGGACCTGAAGTTGCCGCGTTCGAAAAATTTCTGGCCTAGAAACGTGAGCACCGCCGGGGAAATGGGAGCATCGCGCTTCATTTCAATGTAGGCTTCACACTCCTTGGCGAGGCCATCCACATCTTCGCGAAGATACTGGCAGGAGATGAGCAATGGGAAAGCTTTATCGCGCCACTTCTGCGAGTCCGTCGAAATCGCCCGACGCAAGGGCTCAAGGGCCTTCCCGTAGGCCTCCTTGGTCTTCATCTCGAAGTAGCCGCGCCCGATCTGAAAGCTCGCATCACCTGCTGCGGCGCTCTTGGGGAATTTCGAAACGAGGGCCTCGAAGTCCGCAATCATACCCGCAGTGTCACGCGTTTCCGCCTTGATCAAGCCGCTCTGATACCAGGCCATCTCCGCGGCATTGTTATCGGGATAGCTCCTGGTGATAGCGGCGAAGTCCGTCAGCGCGCGTTCAAACGCACGGACGTTCTTCTGGCTGATGCCGCGCTGGGCGAGCGCAATGGGGATGTTCGCGTCCTTGGCATAATCGCTGATGAACTCTGTGAGCGTCGCGATGGCGTCATTCCACTTTCCGGCTTCGGCTTCAGCGAAGCCTTTTTTGTAAAGCACGCTGGCGCGCACTTTTTCCGGCACCCGCTTCGATTCGATTCCGGCATACGCCTCCGCCGCTTTCGCGTAGTCGGACTTGCCGAACCACCAGTCGGCGCGAATCAGCCGGGACATGAGGAGATACTCGTGATCCTTGTAGCGCGGCGCGTAACGCTCTTCGAAGCTCTCGGTGAAGATCGGCATGTCCTTGTCATTCAGTTGGTAGAATGCCAAGAGCTTCTGATAGCCGGCCTCCAGCGACTCGGGCGCATCCGGCGATTGTTTCTCAATCATCAAATAAATTTCAATGGCCTGGCGGTAGCTCTGCCTCTGCTTGTGGGCGTTGCCGACCATGAGCAGCAATTTAGGTCGCAGATCATCCCCCGGCATGGAGGTGGCATTGGCCACATAGGCATCAATCACTCCCTTGTAGTCAGTCTTCCCATATAAGCCTTGAATCAAACCAAAGACGGCCACAGCGCGGGTGTCCTTCGGCAAATCCTTGATCTCGAGCGCGCGCCTAAAGTTCTTGAGTGCTGTTTCACTCCTGCCAAGTTCGTTCAAAATGAGCCCGGACTTGATCAGCGCGTCACCCATGATGCCGTCATCCTTGGTGGTGGCGATGAGGCCGTTGAACGCATCGAGAGCTTCTTCCTTATTTCCAGCTTCCAACGCCCCCGCGGCCAGTTCGCCCAGCGCGGTTTCACGATAGGGATTGTCGGCCTTGGTGGCGGCGACTATCTTAAACGCCGCAAGCGCAGCCTTTTTTTGTCCCGCTTGCTTCAAGGCCAGCGCCCGATTGTAGGTTGAGGCCAGCTTCACCAGAACGTCGGTCGTCAACTTCTCGCAGGATTCAAAATAGATCGCGGCACGGGCAAACTCCTTCGCGTTGTAGGCATACGCCCCAAGGCGATAGTTGGCTGAAGCCGCGCTCTCACTTTTTGGGAAACGTGTGACGACCTCGCCGTAAGCGCGGCGCGCCTCGTCGTTCTGGTCGGTCTTCAGATAACACTCGCCAAGCTTGAACCAAGCTTCAGCGGCATGCGGCGCTTTTGAATAGAGGCGCGTGTAGTCAGTGAAAGGTTTGATCGCGATCTGATACTCCTTCTGGGTGTAACAAAGCGTTGCGTATTCAAAAAGATCGTCATCAGCTGTCTTGACCGCCGCCGGCTTCGGCGGGCTCAGCGGCACAGCCCGCGGCACTTCATCCGGGTTCGAAATCGGCACCGCCTTCGGCACCTCCTGCGCGACTGCGGGCCACGCAAACGCCAGCACGGCCAGAAGTGCTGCAATCAATTTTCCAACCATCATTCGCATATTCATGACCTTAGTTCGTTGACGGCGCAGCCCCATCATCTTCCGGCGCCCGCGTCGCGAACGATACATTCCAGATGCCCGCTTTCTGACAGGTGTTCAGCACGTTCATCACCTTCTGATATTCGGATTTCTCATCGCCGCGCAGGATGACCGCCTGGTCCTTGTGCACCTGAGCGATGAGTTGCAGTTTCTGCAGAAGTTGCAACTCCGTGATTTGATCGCCTTCCACGACGATTTCGCCGTTCTTGCGCACGTTGACCACGATCTCGCCCACCGTATGCCGCTGGTCGGACTTGCCCTCGTCCGCCGCAGGCACGCTGATCTCAATCTCCGTTTCCCGACGCGAGAAATTCCAAGTGATGATGAAAAAAATCAGCAGTAGAAACAGAATGTCGATCATCGGCGCCAATTGAAGCGGAATCGGCTGGATGTCGTGGAACTTGCGGAAGCGCATGACGGCGGTGCCTTAAAAATTACTGAGCGATCTGTTCCGCGCCCGGACCCGGGGAGCGGCTGACCGCAGCGCGCGCGGCGCGCTTGTATTGCGCGGAGAGCAGCGCCATCAGATGCGTCGAGGCAGCCTCGAGTTCGGAAATGAAGCGCTGCACCTTGCCCCGGTAGATCGCATACACCATGAGTGATGGAATGCCGATGATGAGACCCGCAGCGGTGCAGAACAAGGCTTCGTAAACCCCCTTGGCCACGCCCATGCCCTGACGACCCGCGAAATCGCCACCCGCGATTTCATTGAAGGAGCTGATCAGACCGATGACGGTGCCCAGCAGCCCGATCAACGGCGCCATGGATCCGATGTCACCTAGGTAGGACACGCGCTGGAGCAGAAGCGATGACTGCCGGCTGCCCTCAGCCTCTGTCACCTCGCGCACCTCATCGAAACTGGCGGTGGGATTCTTCGTGGCAAAATCAAGCGCCTTCGAAGTGACGCGCGCCACACATTCGCTGCTGCGATTGCATACCGCGAGCAGGCCCAGATAATCCTGCTTCCGAATGAGCGCGTCCGCGGCATTCATGAAGCCATCGCTGACCACAGAATTTTGTTTAATCGTGAGAATCACAAAAAAGATGACCATCACCGCCACAAGCGACAGCGCGATCAGCGGATAGGCGAGGATGCCCATTTTTTTGATGACCTCCTGCGGAGTAAGCGGTGGCGCGGGCGGCGGCACTTTCTTTCCGCCCGAGGTAATCACGGCACCGGAGGTTGCATCAGCGATGGAGACTTGCTGGGCGGGAATCTGGGTGACGCCGCCAGCAAACAAAGCCAGCGTCAATATGATGGTCTTCAATGAAGGCATGGGCGCGCAGTTTAGGGGCAGGGCGCGCTTTTGCAAACCTTTCGGCGATCTTGAATATCTGTCCGCTGTTCCCAGCCACCATCTTTACCGGCGCTCGCGCACCACGCATTTCTGTGGGAAGATTTCTCCGCCTATCTCGTCAAGCATGTCCTTCCCGCGCGAAAAAACCGACCTGCAAAAGAAGCTGCACGATGTGCCGCACACGCCGGGCGTTTATATCATGCGCGATCGGCTCAACCGCGTAATCTATGTCGGCAAAGCCCGCGATCTGCGCAAGCGTCTCAGCAGCTACTTTATGCCTTCCCGCGCCCGCAAGGCTGACATCAAGACCCGCGCCCTCATCGACAGCATCTGGGATTTCGACACTCACGACGTGCGCAACGACGCCGAAGCGCTCATCCTCGAGATGCGCCTCATCAAGGACTTCCGCCCGAAATACAAC
>JANNQW010000303.1:0-20379 GCA_031400955.1 Verrucomicrobiota bacterium | reverse complement strand
TCGCCACGCCATTCGCGGTTGCCGGCGATCATTTCAAAAAGTTTCTTTGACTCAGCAGGCTTGCCGGATTCGAGCAACGCCAAAGCCTTGCCCATCATGCTTTCTTTGATCTTGGATCCTGAATATTCATCCACAGCCGCTGTGTATAGTTGTAGCGCAGTTTTGGTATCGCCCTTGGCCATAGCCATGGCCCCAAGTCCCGAATAGGCATAGTCGAGCCAGCCGCTCTTGAGATAATTTTCCTTGAGAAAGGTGTAAAGCACAGTGGCTTCGGCATCGAGTTTTTTGCCCTGGAGGTATTCCCCGCCTAATGCGAGCAATTGCGGGCTGAGAAGCTCCGGCTTGGTCGCCGCAATCTCCTGCATCAATGCCTCGGCATCAGTATTGCGTTTGAGCAGCTTGAGCAGTTCGATGCGGGCAAAATTCAAACGGGCCCGCCCTGTGACCTCGGCGATGGCCTTGAGTGGTTCAATCTGCTTTTCCAGTTCCGCCATGGCATCCCAGGGAGGCAGTGGTGCCGGCACCGGAACCTCCGGCGGCTTGGCGTCCGCTGTTGCCTTGTCACCTGCCGCCGGGGGCGCGGAGGACTCGGGCTTGGGAGACTCTGGTGCAGGCACCTTGAGCCTGGGGCGCTTCCAGCAAAGCTGCGCAAGCTGCTGCAAAAGCATTTCCACGGATTCATTCCTTTGATTGTTCAGGCAACGTTTGAGCTGTGTTAAAATAATCGCCTTCGCTTCATCGACCTTGCCCTCCCTGGTCTTTGCTTTTCCAATCCAGTAAATGCCCGCAACCACACTCGGATGATCCGGCTTCTCGGCAATGAAGTCCTCCCACATCTTTGACAGGCGCGCAGTATCGCCAAGCTTTTGCAGAATCTTGCTACCCTCGTTGAGGGCGTAATTCAGCACCTCATCCGCTGACGCCTTTTTTACAGCAGCCATATAGGCCTGAGCGGCCTCTTCGTTTTTTTGTAATGCCGCAAGGCAATCTCCTTTAAGAGTGAGCACTTCAGCCTCTACGGCAGCTCCGGAATGAACTTTCTGCCATGCTTCGGCATCTTTGAGGACTTCGTCGTAGATACTCGCCGAGTATTTGCAGATCATGAGGCGATACTTCGCATCCTCCGCATACTGGTTCGGCGGATTTTCCTTCAAGAATGCTTCAAGAGCCTTCCAGCCTTCCTCATACTTTGCCTGAAAGACAGGGATGATGGCGGCCCGGTATTTCGCCTCCACGATGGACGGCCCCTTGGGAAATTTTTCGACATAGTGCTTGAATGCTCTCAACGCTGCATCCATCTCGCCCAGACTGAAGTGCGCAGTTCCAAGCATGAGATACATCTGGTCGATTAATGCACTGCCCGGATATTCCTCGACCAGCGCGCCGAAGATGCCGGCAGCGCCCTTGATGTCCCCGGCCTGCATGGCCACCGAGCCTTTGATATAAACCACGGTGTCTGCATTAGCACCCTTCGGAAATTCTTTGAGATAAATTTCGCAGGCCTGCTGGCACTGTTTGACCTGAACCATGTCGGCATATGTCACCACATTGCCGAACAACGCAGCCTCCCGCTCAATCTTCGCGTCGGGGTAGCGCTTGAGCAGGCGCTCATTGACAACGATGGACTCCCATTTTTTTTCCCGTCCATACCAGCAGCGGGCACTCCGGAGCATCAAACCGGGCATGTAATCAGGCATCTTTTCAAACTCCTCAAGCAAGGTCTTCGCTTGGTCCAGCACCGGTTGCAGATCGGCGTTCTGACCCAAGATGCTCATGGAAGCTTGCGGATTTGCCAGGGCAGCAGCATTATTAGCCGCGATGCGCCGCTCTAGGAACTCAATTCGCTGACTCTGAAATCCCTTCACTTGATCCGGAGGCATCACTTTGAGGTAGATGCGCGAGGCTTTTTCAAATTGGCTTTTATCAGCCAACGAGTCTCCAAGCTTCACCACGAGGGCGTTCAGTGCGACGATATTCACCACAAAGTTCTTCTGCGCCAGAAGCTGGTCAAGCAGCGGAGCCAGCTCGTCCAACTTGTCCTCATCTGCACGCATCTGGGCGAGTTGAAGTCCGCCACCAGCCTGGATGGTGGTGTTAATGCCGCCTGAAATCAGCTTTTCAAGGACCCTCGTCATGTCGGCGATCTTGCCAGTTTCCTTGTAACACTCGCCTTGAATGGAGAGAGCCTGATCCCGCAGCGATGGATACTTCTCCATCTCCTCAAAAAGGCGCGCGGCCTTTGCATAATCCTTATTCATGAAAGTGGCGCGGGCAAGTGCCAGTCGCGCATCCGGCACTTTTGCATGCGTCGGCCACTTGCTAACGAAGGTATCAAACGATTTGATGCTTTTGGCGTATTCCTGCTGATTGAACGCTGCTGCACCCATGATGAAATAAACTCGTCCAAACTGCGCCTTGATCAGCTCGGTTGCTTTTTTATCCGCATACCCTTCAACGAGAGATATTGCATTCTCCAAATTACTGATGGCATCGGCCCACTGCTGCTTATCAAAGGCCTGCATCCCCGCGTTAAAAGACTTGTTTATCTCTTCCGCTGTCGCGGGATCTATCACTCCCTCTGTTTGAGGAGCCCCTCGCAATACCGGAACCGGCAGCAGGGCCACCACCGCGAAAATAACTGCAAAAATGCGCTTAAATGTGCCTAAATTCATAGGAAATGCTGAATAATGAACCTCTACTGCCAAACTTCCTATGTCGGCAATAGAAATTCGTAAATGCCTTGTAGCTAAAGCCTCATATAAAGAAATGCCTGATGTCTTGTTAGAATCTACATAGAGCATCTTCGAAGTCACGACTTTTTTAAGACTCTGTTGCGGTGCCTCGTTGAAAAAGACACCCAGGGTGGGGCGAAGTGGAATGAAATAAAGAAAAGAGTCGATACCACCGCAGCTATGACAGCGGCTTCCGTCAGGGATTCGTCAACCTGCTTCAGAACAGCGTCCGACCGCTCAAGCGCGTCGCGGCGGAACTGGACATCTCTGCCAACGCTCCGCACACCTGGCGGGACAAGGCCCTTGGCACTTATGCCCATGGAGCTTGCCTGAGTTGAAAATTTAGATATTTTCCAGCAACTTATCCAGCCAATCACGGTTTATCACTTCGTCATGGAACCCTTCAGTCCTAAAGATCCTCTCAGCAAACTGCTCGGCCAGGCCCGGCCAGTGGAGCCGCGCCCGAACTTCACGCAGAATGTGCTGCGCGCCGTCCGCCAGTTGCCCCAGCGAATGAGCATACGCGAGCGCTTGGCGGAATGGTGCACTTCTCTCTCCCGCCCGGCTCTGGCGGGTGCCTGCGCCGTTGTCGCCGCCGGATTGCTGGCCTTCCAGACTCTTCAAAATGGAACTGATCTCGACGTTTCTACCAGCCTGAGTGCCCCGTCCCTGGCCGTGACTGAAGATGCAATCAGTGCTGAAACAGCCGTCGCTACGACGCTAAACAACATGAATCAGCTCAGCACACTGCTCGCGCAAAGCGATGCGCGAGCGATGTCGGACACCGAAGTGGCCTTTCTCGTCTATTAAACATGCGGCCAGCCGCAGGACACTTCTGCAAGAGCCCGGTAAAGAGTGTGCTCCGGAATGCTTGACTTATTTTGAGGCTCGGCGATATCTGGCCGCGATGGCGTGGCTCTCACCGCGTCTGCAGGACTCTGGTTTCAACGCCATGGATCGGAATCTTGTTCACATCATGGCGATCAAAGTGAAAATCAGTTAAATGAACCTGTATGTCAGCAACCTTACCTATCAACTCACCGATGCTGAGTTGAAGGAAGCCTTCGAAGCCCATGGCCTCGTCAGCAATGCCCGAATCATCCTCGACCGCGAAACAGGCCGCTCCCGCGGCTTCGCGTTCGTTGAGATGCCCAATGAAGCAGAAGCCAAAGCAGCGATCGAAGCGATGAACAACGCCGACCTCACGGGTCGCCCGTTGAAAGTCGTGGAAGCGCGTCCGCGTGAAGACCGCCCCTATCAAGGCAAACCCCAGTTCAATTCCGGCGGCGGCGGTGGCGGCGGTGGCGGCGGTGGCGGCGGTGGCGGCGGTGGCGGTGGCGGCGGTGGCGGTGGCGGTGGCGGTGGAGCCCGTGGCAAGGGCAAGAGCTGGGATCGCGGTGGAAAACGCGACGGTTTTGGTGAAGCCGATGAATGGCAATAAGATCGTCACATCTGCATCAGCATAATTTTCAAAAGCGCAGGCCGCAAAGCCTGCGCTTTTTTATGCTCGTGAGGATTCCGCCAGCGGATTCTTCGGCGTGCTCACCTGTTCATTTGATCGCACGGACAAAAGTTTGCAGTCCGCTTTCGTCCCGATCCAGCACGACGCGGCTCCACGGCTGCCCGGCAAGGATGGTGCTAAGCTCGTCGAGACTGCGATAGTGTGTGTCCAGCTCAAAGGCGCGCAGCAGATAATCCGAACGCCTCTCCTGCGCAGTGGCACTGGTGTAAAATGTCCCGCCCCGATGCAGCGAGGCAAACACATTTCCGTAAAACGTTCGCAGCGAGTTATCATCGAGGAATTCTCCGAGTCCTGTGCTGATAACCAGATCAAAAGGACCGGTTGGAAAAATTGCTGCATCCAGTGCATCAGCCGGAACAAAACGGCGCGCGTGAAGGCATGTGTTGCGCAGACCATCCTCCGCAGCGCGGACTACTTCGATGTCTAAATCCATGCCGGTGTAATCAATCCGCGCGGCAAGTTCCGGATGCGATTTCGCGAGCTCAATCACGTCGCGCGGAATGCCGCAGGGGACGGCGAGCACACGGGTGGCATCGCTGCACCGGCAGGCCGCAGTTTGGAGTTCATCCTTCGCACGAAGGTAACGGCGACGCATGGCCTGCGCCGCAGGCATGTTTAATGCGCGCCGATCAAGCCATCGACCGAGCGCTCCGCGTCCGGAAGCTTCATTGCGATAGAGATGATCCGCGAAGCGGTAGCTGCCGGAACGCTCAATGCCTTCGCGCGCGAAGTCGCTTAACCGCAACAGATGGTAGAGCGGGATCAGGTGCCAGCGCCCGGTGCGGAGGAACTTACTGACAAGGTCAGAAGTGCGTCGGGTAAAGTTGGCCGGCCGCGGCGTCGTGTTCGATGCCGAGTCCTGGAATGTCGTGGATGTGGTGTTCATAGGGTTGGATTTGTTCGATTACTTTTGTATCGGCTTCTTCGTAGCGGCGCAGACATGCGTCCGCACCCGGTTGATCACGCAGCCAGCGCGCGACCCACGTAAGATGATCGCGCTCGTCCTCGATCATGCGCTCGAAGGCGATGCGCGCAGCCGCCGGTGTTTCTGGGGATGCGGCTTCGTCAGAGAAGCGCTTGTGCACGCGGCGCTCGAAGACTTGCGTGAAACTGAGGACTTCCAGCAGTGATGCGGGCGGTCCGGTTTGATCAAGATAAAATGACTGGAAGCTGCGTCGGATGCGGATATGCGGCAGTTCTAGGGCGCGGATGACCTGAATCCACAATCGCGCATGCTCCGCCTCCTCCGCGCAGTGGCGGGTGAGCCGCGCATTCAGATAAGGATCACCCGTCATCCCGGCCATGCGGCCGAGGAGCAGCGACCCCTCCAGCTCGCTCTGGCGATACCAGTTCAGCTTCCACGCGAGGTTGCGGTTCATGCGATGACCTCCGTGAGCAGTGATGAGATTTTCCGTCCGGTGATGCGCGAGATTTTGCGGTTGATGCCGAGGATCGCCGTGAAATCGTTTTTCTCCGCAACGGGCACGGCGGGAACGACCATCTCGCCGATATGGCGGAAATGCGCCGCCTCATCGAGCACATCAGGAATTTCCTCCGGATGCTTCGCGAGACGTGCGGCAAGCAAATCGCAGCCGAACTGGCAGTGCCGCACTTCATCTTTGGCGACTAGCGAGAGAATGTGCCCCAGCACAGGCTCGGCGCATGCGCGTGAGTCTTTGAAAAAATTGTGCGCGGCGAAGTGTTCGCTCATCAAGTAGCGAGTGAGCAGCCTGGCAGGCTGGTCGAATTTCAACCCCTGATTGCGCTGGCGCACGGCGATAATTTCATCGTCCGTTATGGGCCGGTAGCCGATGGCGTCGAGATATTGCGCGAAGACGTGGAAGTGTTTGTAACTCTCATAAAGCTGGACGCTGAAGATCGCGGTGGAAGTGACATCATCCCAGAGCAGCTCCAGCGCGCGCGGCGTGAAGATGGGAAAGAATGACTCGATCAACGCTGAGTCGCGCACGCGATCAAGCAGTGCCGGCTGGGTGAGCGCCTTTGCTGGATCAATGTCGTTCCACGCGATGTCGGTATCGAGCATCCATCGTGTCATTTCAGAGGTGGTGAGATAGTCTCCGTAGTTCATGGTCATTTTAGTGTTGGATTTTTGAGGCAATGACTTTAGCAAGCGCACCGAGATCGTGGCCGGGCCGGAAGTCGTCTTCGGTCATGCGCACGTGGAACTGCTCATCGATGGCGCAGAGCAGCTCGACGAAGTCCATGCTATCGATCCCCATCTCAGAGAGCGGAATGTGTTCCCGCAGCAGCGGTGCGAGGCGCGGCAGGAAGTGGCGGAGACGCGGGATGATTTCAGTTTCACAGATGGCGGTCATGGGATGAATCGGGTTTGGTGTTTGAAGCCCAGCGGTCGAGGCCGAAGGCGATGCAGGCCGAGTGAGCGGGCTGCGCATCCGGCAGCGCGATGGAAAAGCGTTCGCCAAAGAAAGCGCCGTGACGGTTGATGCTCGCGATGGCGAGTCCGCCGCCGAGGCAGAACTCGGACTTGGTCTTGAGCAGACGCTGCATGTGCGCCTTGCCCTGTGCTTTCGGCAAAAAAAATGGATCGCCCGCCGCTTGCCATGTGCCATGCAATCCGCGCGTGGTTGCGAGTTGCTCGATCTCATCTGGAATGCGTGCAAGCTCGGCTTCAATCCACTCCGGCGCGCCGATGAGGATCAGCTCGCGCATTTGAAACTCGATCTGCCTCCGGCCCGGCGAGAGTTGGTCGCGAGCTTCGTTGCGGAAGCAATGGCCGCGCGCACCCAGCTTCACGCCGTTTGTTAGAGTGCGGCCTTCCAAGGCGGCGTAGGCATGGTAGCAAACCGCAGGCGAGAGGCACCAGGCGCTGGGCGAAAGCGCCTCTGGATCAGTTTCCGGGCTTTCGCAAAACGCGGCCGTCATGAGCAGTTGGGGAAACGATTCGTAGTAGCCGGCGCGCCGCAGGGTCGCGGCCGGGATGAGGACAGGCCAGTGTTGTTCATCACCGCCTCGGGTGCGCGACCATTTCTGGAGAAGCGCATTGGTTTGAGCAAGCGGATGGGTTTCATTCATGGCAGAAAGATTTGGTGATGGTGGCGATGTCGCGAAAGTGTTTCATGGAAACCATGTCGTCCGGCACGGGGGCGGCAGTCAGTTCCTCAATCGCGGCGATGAGATGGAGGATGGACAGGCTGTCCAACCGGCCGGACTCAAAGAGCGAAGTCGTTTCATCAACCCGCCGCCAATGAACTTGCGGGCGGGATTGCAAGCCGGGCAACACCTCGTTCACGAGGCGGAGCAAGGCGGCACGGAATGATTCAGGATCGTGAGTCGATGACATGGCGGGTGACGAGCCGGGTTAAGTTTTTCCAATTCGCGCGTGCCGCAGGGCAGATGGCGTCCGCACGTGAAGTGAGATAGCGGCGCGGATGAAGCAGGCCTGGGACGAAGGAACCCGCATCATCGCAGACGCGAAGAAAAAGCGCGTCCCGGCTCTGACGCACGGAGGTCTCGAACATCGCGAAAGTCTCCGCATCCACGAGTGCTGGCGGAGCGATGCTGCCAGAAGTCCATGCGTTGGATAAAGTGGCGAAGTTTGCAGCGAGACATTCCAGCAGTTCTCCCAGTTGCGGTGCGCCTGAACCGGCGCAGCCGTGGATCATGCGATGCTGTTCCAAGGGAGCGTTCACCGCGGCAGCGATGACCGCTGCGGCGAACTCGGTCGAGATGAGATCGACTGGTGTCTCCGGTGCGCCTGGCATCATGGGAACGAGTCCTTTCCACAGCCAGTAGATCATGTGGTGCAATGCGCCGACGCGACGCACGGAGCCATCGCATTCGCTGCCGGCGACAATCGAGAGCCGGACGATTTCGGCCGGGAGTTTCGCATCAAGCACAAGTTCCTCAGCCTCCCACTTGGTCAGTTCGTAAGGATTGACAAAGGCCGCAGGACGCGAAATGCGCATCTCAGAGATCCTCCCTTCATTCGTGCCGCTGACGCAGGAAGTGCTGACGTGAACAAATTTGCGCAGGCGCGGGCAGCGTTCCGCAAATGCGAGAACGGATCGCGTGCCTTCCACATTGGCCTCCCGCAATTCTTCGAGCGGAGCACGGAAGGCCGTGCTCGCCGCTGCGTGAACGATGACCTCCGTGTCTGCTGCGAGCGAATCCGGAATGGCCTCCAGTCTGCCCGGCACGCAGGTGACGTGCGGCATGGCAGGAGCATTTTCCATTGATCGCACAAGCGAATAAATGCGGTGTACTGCAAGCGCCTCAGCGATGGCGGGGCCAAGATTTCCCGTGTAGCCTGTGAGCAGAATGTTCATGCGCAAATGAGGTCGGTGGTTTCCAAAAGGATCGCAAACCAGCTTGAGCCAAAGCCGTAGGCGAAGATAAGAAGTTTCATGCCAGGACGCAGCGCACCGCGGCGGCGCGCTTCCTCCAGCATCAGGAAACTGTCGGCGGAGATCGTGTGGCCAGAGCGGTGCTGCGGCTGATAGAGGCGATCTTCACATATTCCACACATGCGCAGCAGAACCGGCCAACTGCTCGCGTTCACGCCCGTTGGAATGACAAGGTCGATGTCATCTGCGTTGACCTCCAGTTTTCGCAACAGCCCGCGGATCGTCAGCGCAGCGCTGGGGAAATAGGCGGCGATGATCTCGCTTTGCTTCAGTGGCACGTCCCAGTAGTAGCCTTTGCTGACCTGGTTGAAGCCAAGCCAGCGATACTGGATCGCTTCGCGTGAAACCACGCACGCGCAGGCGGCATCGCTCACAATGTTATAAAGCACTTCGCGTTGCGCACCTGCGGGGAAGACATCCGCGCCGACGCACATGACATGTTGCAGATCAGGCTCTGCTGCGAGCAGCGCCCGTGCCTGACGCATGGCGCTGAACATGCCGGCACATCCCTGCTGGGCCACGGCGCTGACGCTGGCGCGATCAAGTCCGATCTCTTCTTGCAACCAGCTTGCCTGATAACAGAATCGGTCCAGCAGCCCTGGCGCATTATTCGACTCGCTGCTGCGATGATGATTTTCTGCAAGAGCACTCACCCATAGCAGCACATCGATTTCACGCGCGGCAAGATCCGCGTTCACCAGTGCCTGCTTCGCCGCCTGCCCTGCGAGCACCGCAGCATCATCTCCGATGAAGGCGCCCTCAAAGCCAAAGCCGCGCAAGGTGCCGGCGTCGGATGTGATGGGAAGCTCTTCCAACGAAGTAAATTTCTCAGGGAGAGCAGTGGCGATGCTGCGAATTCCGATGCGGTGTGCGTTCATGACGCCGCCATCTTCCCGGATTCGCGCAATAACGGGTAATCGAAAAACTTTGACCGTCCATTGATGCAAGCGATAGCATCGGCTTATGAATGTTCATCATCTGGAGCTGTTTTACTACGTCGCAAAGCATTGCGGCGTGAGCGCCGCCGCGCGGCACATCCCCTACGGCATCCAGCAGCCGGCGATCAGCGCACAAATCATCCAGCTTGAAGACAGCCTGGGCACCACGCTCTACAACCGGCGTCCGTTCGAACTGACTGCGAAGGGGCGAGATCTTTTTGAATTCATCCGCCCATTTTTCGGCGGACTTGGCGAAGTGGGTGTGCGAATGCGTGGCGGACGCGAAGTGCGACTGCGCATCGGCGCACCCGAGGCAATCCAGCACAACTACTTGCCAGACGTGCTCGTCAGTTTGCGCCGACGGTTTCCCGAGCTGGGTTTCACGATGATCACCGGACGGCAGGATGACTTCGAGCGCCGGCTGCTGGCGCAGGAGATCGACATAGCTTTCACTGCGGTTCATGGGAAGCCGGCACCCGGCATCAGGCACCAAGAACTCCTGCGCGTGCCGCTCGCACTCCTGGTTCGGAAGGACAGCCGTGTCACATGTGCGGACGATCTTTTAAAAATGGACCGCATCAAGGAGCCGCTCATCACGGTGCATGCGGAGGAGCCGGTTTGCATCATCTTCAATCAGGAGTTGCAGCGCCGGAAGGTGGACTGGTTTGCGAGCCTTGAGCTGAATTCGTTCGATCTCGTCTGCAGATATGTGCTGGGGGGATTCGGAGTCGGTCTCACGTTGCTATCAGACGAGCCGCCGCCTGTCGGCACACGATGTGTGGCGTTGCCCGACTTTCCGACGCTTCCATTCGCCGCGCTGTGGACGGGAAATCTGTCGCCCCTGCTCCAGGCACTCATGAAGGAAGCGTTGCGCACCGCAGACGGCATGAACGTGAAAGGAACGAGGGTACTGAAGAAAGGCCGTTGAACGCGGCGGGTTTCACTGTTCATAAAAAAAGGGCCGTCTATACCGGATATCCTTTTGCTCCATCCAACGCCGCCACCAGATCCAAAGTCTTCAATCCCGGCAGCGCTCCGGTCTCCATCTGATTCATTACGTAGGCGAAACTCAAGCCGCGTTCCGGATCAGCGAACGCCAGACTCCCACCGGCTCCCGGATGCCCGAACGCCCGAGCCGAGCGCCCGAAGTATCGGCGAATCTTTGCACCCGAAGCATCCACCGGATCACGCATCATTCCTGCGCCGAATGCAGTCTCCGCACAAAGCACCACATCCTGACCCTGGACCACCGTCCTGGAAAATGCACCGATGCACCAAGCGGGGACGATCTGGCTGCCCTGCCATTTCCCCTCATTAGCTAACATCGAATAAAACTTCCCCAGCCCTCGCGCGCTGCCGACTCCACCCAAGCCCGGCAGCCCCATCACCCACGTCGCGAAATGATTCATATCCTGCACAGAATTCAAACCGGCTGGCGAACGAAATGCACGCTGGGCGGGTGAACCCCTCGTTCCCATGGCACGAAGAAATGGATCCTTCGCCGAATCCGGACCAAGCCTTCCGGGATAGAGTGTAGCCACCCTGGAAAAATGCTCCGGTGGCAGCCCGATCCAGAAATCAAGCTTCATCGGAGCACCGATTCGTTTGTGAAAATACACTCCAAGCGAATCCGTTCCGGTGATACGCCGCACGATCTCATCAAGGAGAAATCCGAACGTCCGCGCATGATAGGCCGGATGTGAAGCAATCGGCATTTCCGGCGACTGCGACTCCAATGCAGCGATGACCGCGGCATGATTGAGCATGGACACCTCGCGCTCGAGGGCAAACAATCCTGCTTGATGAGAGAGCACCTGCTCGAACGTGATCGACTCTTTTCCCGCAGCCGAAAATTCCGGCCAGACTTCAGCGACTGGACAGTTCAGCGAAAGATGCGCCTCATCCAGCGCCAGCAGGCAGGTCAGCGCGGCGGGCCCCTTCGTCGCGCTCCAGACCGGCACCAAAGTATCCGCCCCCCATTGGCATGACTGCTCGCGATTCACATATCCCCGCTCGATGGAAACCACCTCCTCGCCACCAGACCACACACTCACCGCAGCACCCAGTTCGCCGCGCTCATTAAAGTTACGGTCGAAGACCTCGCCCAAAGCCCGTCGAATGTCATCCATCGCCAGGCTGGCAGAACGCATCAGAGCTTGTCTTTCAGTGACACCAGATCCGGATCATATTTCGCAGATCGCCGCAAGCTTCCATCCATTTCAAACGCCAGGCCAAGCAATTTCACTGCGTCCTTAACTTCACCGAGCTGGGCGCGATAACATGCGGCATTATAAAAATAGACAGACTTTTCCAGGAGCGACTCCGGTCCGTTCAATAGAGTATCCAGCGCCTCGCGAGTGCGTCCAAGTTCGTGCAAACAATAAGCCTCATGAATGAATCCGCTCGGATCATTCGGCCGCAAATCGCGCAAACGGCGCGCCACCTCCAGCGCCTCATCCCAACGCCCCTCACCCATGAAGCTGAGCACCGAGATCTCCAGCACCTCCGCGCAGCCAAGCAACGCCGCTGGCAGTGAGTGCAATTCCCGCCAGACGTCGCGGAACATCCCTAGCTCAAGATAGCCCTGCGCGGCGATAATACTGCGTTCGTGGGAGTCCATGCTGGGTCGTTTTTGCGTCTTGATATCGGTTCCGTTTGCGGGCAGCCACATCTGAACGTAAACGCCAGCATGGACAAGGCATTTATTTTGGGCGCGGGTCTCGGCACTCGGCTCAGACCGCTTACCGACCACCTCCCCAAGCCGCTGATCCCGGTCTTCCACAGACCGCTCATCACCTACGCGTTTGATCATCTGCTTCAGGCTGGCGTGCAAGAATTTATCATCAACACCCACCATCTCCCTGCGAAATATGCCACTGCGTTTCCAGATTCCCGCTACCGCGAGACTCCCCTCACCTTCTGTCACGAACCCGTGTTACTGGAAACCGCAGGCGGCATCGCAAACATCGCCGGCCTCGTGAACGATGCGCCCTTCATCGTCTACAACGGCGACATCCTTACCGACCTGCCGCTGGCACCATTGATCGAAGCTCACGAACGCGAACACAACCTCGTGACGCTGGCCCTTCGCTCCCACGGCCCGGGACGGCACATTGCTTTCGATTCCGCGCGCAATCTTGTCACTGACATCCGCAATAAATTACACACCGGAAATCAAGGCACTCACCAGTTCACCGGAATTTATGTCGTGAGCCCGGCCTTCCTCAAGCACCTCACACCCGGCAAAGTAGAAAGCGTCATTCCCATTTTTCTCAAATTGATTTCAAGTAACGCGAGAATTGGCGCGGTCGTGCTCGATCACGGAATGTGGTGGGATCTTGGAGACCGGGCCAGCTATCTCAACGCCCACAGGGAACTGCTCGCCATGGATGGAAAGTTTCCCGCATACACAGCGGGAACCAGTAGAACCGGAGCGCAGGAAAAGTTTATACTGCGATCGCCGAACACACGAATCCATCCCACCGCCAAATTGCTCGGCTGCACGGTGATTGGTAATGATTGCGAAATCGGTGATGGCGCAGTGCTGGAGGACTGCATTCTCTGGCCGGGCGCGTGTGTCGCTCCGGGAGCCCATCTAAAGCACTGCATCGTTATGAATGGCAGCACCGCTCATGGCATTGTGGATGGAGCGGACCTGTGAGCTTGCAAGCCCGTGCATGATGCACTGTCTTAATAAATGTCATCAGTTTTTGAATCACTCCACCGGGAACATTGTTTGTTGCCTCGCGAATGATGACTTGTGGTTTCCAGGTCACCTGGAACGGATGGCGGAAGCACTTATTCAGCACGACATCGTTCACTCTGAGACACTCATCTTTATCAGCAGCGGCTCCTAATCACCGCTCTGCACCTACCAGTTCCTGGCAATCCAGCCTTCACCGATGAACTCGGTGATCAGGACTTGATTGTCCGATGCGCCATTTTCAGGGTAGGCGATCTTCAACATCAATTGCTGTGCCCGACCGTGGCTTTTCTCCATGATTCCATTAAGAATACGCCCGAGCGACTCCGATTTTTGCAAGTAACCAAAGAGCGCGGGCGAATCCGGTTCAGTTGGGTTGATGAGTTTCAAACAAAGTAGCTCCTGTGAATTCGAAAATTCTCCACTGAAAAAATCAGATTGCGAGACCAGAAGGCGAAACATCACTCCCTTGTTGGGGTGTTTGACTCTGAATTCGCTCCAGCCCATCTCACTGTAGAGGACAAAGCTGGCCCAATCGATGACATACTGTCCAGACTTTGCCTTGCCGACCATGATTTCCCGCCGTGTTCCGTTCTTGAGAACCACATTAAAAGTGTAGAAGAAAGCACCATGGAGATTGACATCACGCGCCTCGATCCGCTCGTAAACCACGGGCCCGTCGCCATGCAAAGCGTAGTAGGCGCGTATCCGCTTTTCATTCAATGATCTGTCTCTGACAAGACTGACTCGTTCATCAACTGTTTTAGCAGCGAGGAATTTGCCAGCGGCTTTTTTGGCTGTTTCAAGATCGGTCAATTGACGGTTCGCTGGCTGCTCCGGGGCGGTGACGTGACTGGGTTCGCCTGTGGATGGCTGCGGCTCTACCTTGGTTTTAACTCTGGGCAGCGATCCCGAGCGACTCTCGCCACCCGTGTCCGGATCTGACGATCCGCGCAACTGATATCCGGCTTGAGAGATCGCATGCGACGGTCCTGACCACCATTTAAAATAATTACCCACGACTAAAAAAATCATGCTGCTGACTATCACCAGCCCCCATTTCAACTGCTTAATGCGGCTCTGAACTTCCGGTTCGTTCATCAGGCGGTCTCTGGAACCCCCAAGCACCGGCCTCGAATCAATCCGCCCAGACCAAATAGCCGCTGTTTCCTTTGCAACATCCAACCCCTCCCTAGGCACGGTGAGCAGAGCCATGCGCCTGTTTTTACCGTCACGTGACGCGAGTTGGAGAATGATATTCTTCCCGCAATTCGGGCACTCACGCGAACGCGTGACTGAAGTCGTCTGGACTTCCACGCTTCGCTCACAGTGGGGGCAGACAATACTAGTCAAGGGCATGGCAAGGCGCCAAGATAAATGAACCGCCGTGAATGGCAACTTGAGCCGTCATAGTATGACCGCGCAGCATTTCTATGTAAAATATCTCCATTCGCGAATTCAACGGATAAAATAAATAATCCTCCAATCCACTGCGCTTGAAATGTCGTCCTCGACGGCGGATTGGTTGCCCTTATGCTAGCACACTCTAATCATGTCCCCTTCGAAGCGTTTTCAACGATTTTCAAGTGCAGGCGTGTGGAACGCAATGATGTCACTGCTGGCGGTCGGGTTTCCGCTCCACGCGGCTGAGAGCGACATGTTCCGTAACAGCCTGGGAATGGAGTTCCGGGAAGTTAATGGGGCGCGGGTGAAGTTTTCCATCTGGGAGACGCGGGTGAAGGACTGGGAAGCTTATGTTAAGGCGAAGAGCTTGACCTGGGATCACAAGCTCGCCTTTCCGCAGGATGGCACGCATCCGGCGGTGAACATCACGCTCAAAGAGGCGCTGGCATTTTGTGAATGGCTGACGCAGACGGAGCAATCCGAGCAGGTGATCAACCGGACGCAATCCTACCGGCTACCAACCAGCCTGGAATGGGACGTGGCAGCGGGACTCCCGTCGGCTCATGAGATCACACGAACGGTTACCACGGCTGAGCCAAACGATTTCCCCTGGGGTCATGAATGGCCGCCACCACGCGATGCGGGAAACTACAACTCCCAGCGCATCGTGGGTGCGGAGGGCGACGAGTTTAAATTCACGGCGCCAGTCGGACGCTTCAAGCCATCGCCGGATGGTCTCTACGATCTGGGGGGCAATGCATGGGAGTGGGTTTATGATGTGAACAAAGGGTCAAATTCAGAAGGTGTGTTGCGCGGCGGTTCCTGGATGCACTGGCGGCGAGATTTTCTGGCAAGAACATTCAAACTAGAGGCGAATGATAAAGCGCGCAGTCCGGGCATGGGGTTCCGCTGTGTTCTGGAAGATACGTTCTTCTCGCGGGCGATGGCGGATCGCGATGAGACAACGGCACGCGCACGGCGCACGCAGCTCCTTCAAAAACCGAAAGTGCTGGAAGATGAGGTGCGCAAAGTCGTGGCCCAACGCAACGCCAGCGCAGCCAGCAACGCTGAAACGAAGATTACAGCCGCATCCTTGGCGAGCATCGGGAAAACTCCGGTCACCATGGCGGTGGCTGGGAAGGCATTCGAAAACTCGCTGAACATGAAAATGCTGCCCCTACCCGGGCAGGGTTCCCTCTTGGGAGAGCACGAGGTGCGCGTGGCGGATTTTCGGAGATTCATTTTAGCCAACACCCGATCATCTGCCGATGATGCGTATTTTCGAAAAAATCCCGATCAGCCGGCAACCTATATTTCATGGACGGAGGCAGCGGATTTCTGCGTCTGGTTGACTGGTCGGGAGAAGGCGCTTGGCATGATCCCCCGGGACGCGAGCTACCGCCTCCCCAGAGCCTCCGAGTGGCGCATGGCAGCCGCGGCTGATAATCTGACTGCCGGCCCGCAACTGTTTGTCTGGGGCTCCGCCTGGCCGCCGCCAGCAGGAGTGGTCAACATTCAATCGTCAGGGGTCAAGGATGTGAAATCATATCCCGCAGACCACCTTGGTTTTTTTGATCTTGCGGGCAATGTTGCCGAATGGTGCCAGGATGCGGAAGGCGATGATCGCTTGATCTGCGGTGGATCATGGAAGAGCAAAACGCGGGAAGATATGCTGATCATTTCAGTGCAGAAGACGCCGCTCATGACGCGCTCGACGGAAGTTGGCTTCCGGATTCTTCTGGAGTTCGCCACGGGGAATAAAGATCGTCGCTAATCGAGATTCACCAAATGCCACCTGACCCGTCACCGCTGAATGAGAGCAAGAGTGAAATGACCGTGCACAGGAGCAGAGGCAGACGTCCGTGGATCATCATCAGCGTGATCACACTGACTTTAGCGAGCCTGCTCACTATCAAGCTCAAGAGCCGATGGGATCTATCCCGCAACCAGATAACCATGGCGGAATCCACCCGCCTTTTTGAAAAAGGCGAGATTGAACGCGCGATCTTGCTGTTATCAAAAATGCTGCAAAGGGAACCGAACAATCCGACCGTGCTGCGCGATCTGGCGCGCAAGTTCAAAGAGTTTCAGAGATGGAATGACTCCCTGGGTTTGTGGGAGCGATTATCCAAGCGACCGGAAGCCACAGATGATGACCGGATAGAGTATGCAGGCGCGCTGATCAAATCAGGTGATGACAGCACGGCGCGAAAGCTGCTGGAGTCACTCCCCTCACCAGTGCGACAGCGAACGCGCTATGTGGAATTGCAAGCCGTGTTGCTCCAGCAAGAGGGACGCAATCAAGAGGCGGAGAAGATGATGGTTGAGGTTTGGCAGAGAACCGCCAACGAACCTTCCTCCCGTTTGAAACTTGCCGAACTGGGATTCGCCAGCCTGCCTGACGCCTTGCGCGGGGATGCCGGACGCATACTTTGGGAGTTTGCCAGGGGAAGCGGGCCGCTTTCGATCGATGCCCTGGTCACGCTGGCCTCCTTCCGGCCCAAGGCCACTGAAGTGGAGGAGATTTTGAAGATCATCAACAGCCGGGACGACATCAAGGCCGCTAATCGCTTCAACATCCTCCGCCAGATCATCCAGCAAATCCCGGCCATGACTGATGGAATCGTGAATGCAGAGTCCAAACGTTTTGAAAACGTCTCGCTGGATAAGCGTGGCGAATTCTATGAATGGCTGGCCAGCCTGGGGCACTCCCCGCGGATTATACAAGATCTAAGCGAACCGACCTCCCAATCTTCGCTTCATGAAAAAACATCCGTGCTCAGGCCCAAAAAAATTGTGTTCTCGTCGGGTAAATTATTCCTCGCCTACGCCGACGCCCTGATTATGTCGCGCATGTGGGATGACTTGGGCGCAATGCTGCAGAATTCTGAACTGCCATTGAGCCGCGTCGAAGCGGAACTGATGCTGGCCATCGCTGCCCAGAGCCGGCAGCAGTCACTGACCACAGTCGAAACTCATTTGAGCAATGCCCTGAACCTCGCGCGATACGCCAAGGGAACTGATCAATTATGGCGCGTGGCGCACGTGTCTGAGAAACTCAATATGCTGGGCACCTCGCTGGAGGCTCTCGATCTTATTTCCAAGGACCACCGGAGCCGATTCAAAAGCCTGGTGCGCTCCTACCAACTGCAGCAAGTCCTGCATGAATCCAAGACCATGCTGCAATCGGCGGAGGCGATTTTGAATCTAAAGCCGGGGCTGCAGCCATTTGCTGACGAGGCGCTTTATCTCGGAATTCTCACCGGCCTGAGGATTGAGAACGCCTCCGAGATCATGGTGGAACCGCCGGATGCTTCGGATCCGAAATCGACGCCATTACGACGCTTGGCAAAAGCGCTGGCGGCTTATCATTATGGAGACATGGAGCGCGTTCGATTGTGCCTGCTGGGTCTCAATCCCTCCGGCTTGCAACCGGGGCCGCGTGCGGTGATGGCCGGGTTGATGGATGAAACGGGAAACAAAGCTGAGGGCTACCGCATTGCGGAAAAAATTATTCCCTACGCCCTGATGCCGGATGAATTATGGTTCTACAATCTCGCTATTAAGTAAGAGGGAAGTCGCAGCCGATCTAGGGATGATCCGGAGTCTCCACCGCAGCCACCAGGCTGGAATCACGCCAGGGTTTCCCGAGACGATAAAACTCAATCTGCTCCGGAAGCTGTCCTGCCAATAACGCATTACCCTGGGTCCGCGCGAGTATGAGCGCCCTTTCTGCAACCACTTCTGCAGTGGCAAACTGCCCAGTCTCCGCATACGCTGCCGCCAGAGTCGCGGCAATCGGCGCATTCTTTCCGCCGCTGATCTGGTCTGCACGCCCCGACACTTCAAGAGCTTTCGCTCCGTCGCGATAACGCTCATCGGGACAAGTCGCCAGCATCCAGGCGAGCGCCCTTGATGCCACCATTGAGTTCGGGTCGACCAGCAAGATGCGCCGCCAGGCATCGAGCGCGGCATCCAGTCGCCCCTGACTGATCAAGACCACCCCGGTGTTGTTTTGCGCATCTGAATACGTGGGATCAATTTCCAGCGCCTTTTGATATTGGGCGATAGCCAGCTCCGCCTGCCCGCTTTGAAATAGAGCGTTGCCCAGAGTCGTGCGCGACTTGGGGTTATTGGGGCTGACCTCCACAATTTTTTGGCAGTAGGGCACAGCTTCGGCCGGCCTGCCGAGATCGAGCAGTGCTGACGCGAGATTGTTGCGTGCCAAGGCATGGTTGGGTGAAATTTCCAATGCTTTGCGGAACTGGAAGATGGCTTCCTCCAACCTTCCATGCTTCACGAAAGCGCAGCCGAAATTATAATGCCCGGTCGCAAATTGTGGATTGATGGCGATCCCCCGCTCATAATGTTTATTCGCCTCTTCCATGTCACCGGAATCAGAAAGAGCGTTGGCCAGATTGATGCGAGAGGCTTCGAACTCGGAATTGAGTTCGATGGATTTTCGAAAGTGCGCGATCGCCTCCCCCTGCTGTCCTTTATCCTGCAAGACTGTGCCCATGTTATTATGAGCGAGCCATGAGCGCGGGTTTTTCTGAAGAGTGTCCGTCCAAAGCGTCTCCATGCTTTCATAAACGCCCGCATGTTTCCAACTCGAGATGCCCAGCACCAGCAGCAGTCCCGCGACAAGCCCCGGCAACAGCAGGGGCTGGCGCGCCCGGAAAAAACTCTCCGCTGACATGATGCTCACCGCCGCGAGCGCCAGCGGCCCCATGCAGGCCAGATACTGAAAGTGATCCCCCACGTATGAATAGCGCAGGAAAAAATGATCCACCAATCCCACCACGGGCAGCAGAGCGACAATGAAAATAGAAAAGGCAAAGAACGCAGGTCGCATGACGCCTTCGCGTCGCTGCCACAATAGAAAAAATGTCAGCACCGCAGCCAGAGTCGGCAGATAAGATAAAATGCTGGCGGCATCGAGTTCCCATCGTGGATACATCAAAGTCAACGGCTGCGGCCAAAGTAGTTTCCCTAGATAAAACCAGAGCGCACGACCGGGCACGATGATGCGATCCGTCCAAGAGAGCGCCCAGATGCTGCCGATTCCTCCCTGGTCCTTTTGTTCCCAGATGGACCACGCGCAGGCCAGCGTAGAGAACAGGAGGAACGGACCCAACCGCAAGAGCAGCCGCCACTGCCAGCGACCTTCGATCCACCAGACGCACAATCCAAGGACCACCGGCAGCACCACCGTGGAAGACTTGCTGGTCAAGGCCATGGCAGCGAACAACAAAGACAGCGCATAATACCAATGCCCGCGCTGCGACTGCTGGATGCCGGCGGAATTATCCTCGTGCCGCCACTTCAAGAAAAACAGGATGCACAACAGATAGAAAAAACACGACTGCGTGTTCTTCAGCTCAGAAATCCAGGCCACCGTGTCCACTTGCACTGGATGCAGCGCCCACAAGGCCGCAGCCAGCCAGGCGGTCGCGCGCCCCGCACCAAGCCGCAGCAGCACCCGGCAGAACAGCAGCGCACACAGTCCGTGCAGAATCACATTCACCACGTGATAGGGCATGGGATTCAATCCCCACATCTTATGTCCCACCCAGAAACTGGTGATCACCAATGGACAAATGCGCGCCTCACGCGAGGTCCAGACATCCTTGAGTCCCTTCGACCCGACAATGCATTGATTCTCCGTCAGATAGTCATTGTCATCCAGGATGAA
>JANNQW010000302.1:0-3494 GCA_031400955.1 Verrucomicrobiota bacterium | reverse complement strand
ACCTTCTTCGATCAGCACTGGAAACGCGATCAAAATGGCAAGATCCGCATGACGCCATCGCAGTCGCTGGAGACCTGGTGGACCTGCGTCAACCCGCTGCCGGAAGTGGCCGGGCTCCGCTTCGTCATTCCGCGCCTGCAGAAAATTGCAGGATCGAACATCTTCCAGAAAACGCTCGACGATCTCCCTGCCGTTCCCATCAAGGACGGCAAGGACGGCAAGCGCCTTCAGCCCGGCGAGGAATATGGAAATTCGCACAATCAGGAACGCCCCGAGTTGTATGCCATCTTCCCCTATAGGCTATACGGTGTGGGCAAGCCCGACCTTGAGGTCGCCCTGAAATCCATGGGCGGGTCGAGGGGATCGAGTTGCTGGCACCAGGAGCCGATCCAGTTCGCGTTGCTGGGCAAGGCGGAATCGGCCCGCGACAATGTAGTGGGCCGGGCGGCGAAAACGAATCCCGGCTTTCGTTTCCAGGCCTTCTGGGACAAGGGTCACGACTGGATGCCCGACCAGTGCCATGGCGGTGGGATGATGGCCGCCATGCAATACATGCTTCTCCAGGCCGAGAGTGATTCGTCTTCGCCTGATGGCTTGAGCCTTCCTCAGGGCACTCCGGCGGGACAAACCTCCAGCAAAAGCCCCATTCTTCTCCTCCCGGCCTGGCCGAAGGACTGGGATGTGAGCTTCAAGCTCCACGCACCGAAGCGAACCACCGTCGAGTGCGAGGTCAAAAACGGAAAGGTCGTGAAGTTGGTCGTCACTCCCGACTCCCGGCGCGGCGATGTCGTGATCTGCAGCCCCTTCGCTCTCAGCACCCAAGAATAAAGGAACAAGATTATGAAAAGTCGGAATGGAAAAATAACGTTATGAAAACATTCCTCATCCTCATCGCACTCTCCGCCGGCTCAATGGCCAGCGGGGCAACCGAGGCCGCCTCCGCTAAACCCAACATCATTTTCATCCTCAGCGACGACCTCGCGCAGGGTGACCTTGGCTGTTACGGGCAGAAGCTGATCCAGACGCCGAACCTCGATCTCATGGCCGCGGAGGGCACCCGCTTCACGCAGGCCTATTGCGGCACCACGGTGTGCGCGCCGAGCCGCACCTCGCTGATGACCGGCTTGCACATGGGCCATTCACCGGTGCGGGGGAACCGCACGACCGAGCCAGAAGGACAGATGCCCCTGCCCGCGGGGACGCTCACGGTGGCGCGTTTGCTCAAGGACTCCGGCTATGCCACCGCCTGCATTGGCAAGTGGGGTATGGGCATGTTCGACACCACCGGCAGCTCGCTGAAAATGGGCTTCGATCATTTCTTCGGTTACAACTGCCAACGCCACGCGCACAGTTATTTCCCGACCTATCTCTACAACGACGACCGGCGCTTCGAACTGCCCGGCAACGACGGCAACACGAAGGTTGATGGCAAGGGTGCGATCTACGCCCAGGATCTGATTGCGGACGAGACCCTCAAGTGGGTGCGCGCTCAGAAGGATCGACCGTTTTTCCTCTTCTACGCCATCACACTGCCACATGGCGCGATCCAGATCCCCGATCAGGGTCTCTACAAGGACAAGCCCTGGAGCGAGGAGGAAAAGAACTATGCCGCGATGACCACGCGCCTCGACAGTGATGTCGGCCGCCTCCTCGCGCTGCTGAAGGAACTCAAGCTGGATGAGAAGACGCTGGTCATGCTTGCCGGCGACAATGGTTCCTCCTATTCGCCGGACTCGGCCATTGGCAAACGCTTCAATCAAGCCTCCAACGGCATGCGCGGCTTCAAGCGTGCGCTCTACGAAGGCGCCTTGCGCAACGCGGGCCTCGCGCGCTGGCCGGGTGTTGTGCCGGCGGGCCGCGTGAGTGATGAGCCGTGGGCATTCTGGGATTTCCTGCCGACGGCAGCGGAGCTTTCCGGCGCGTCGATTCCAGCCAATTTCACACCGGATGGTCACTCGCTCGTTTCGTTTCTGAAAGGTGGCGCAGCCCCGCAGCGCGACTATTTCTATTGGGAACTGCACGAAGGGGCGTCGCTGCAAGCCCTGCGCTGGGGCGATTGGAAGGCGGTCCGCAACGGCCCATCGAAGCCGATTGAGATCTATGACTTGAAAACCGACGCCGCGGAAGCGAAGGACCTCGCGGCGAATAAGCCCGAGTTGGTCGCCAAAGCCGAGGCCATGATGAAGGCCGCGCGCGTGGACGATCCAAATTTCCCAATGCGCGATAGCAAAACCGGTGCCGGAAAAAAGAAGCCTGACCCCGGAAAAGCTAACAACCAAAATTAATGATAACCAAGCGAGTTCACGTTACATCCGTACTGCCATACTAACAAAAATGAAGATTCTCCATCCTTGTGCGATCCTCGCTTTGTCGGTCATCTCGATGATCACATCGATTCGTGCCGAGCCGGCGGCACCGGCAACCGCCGGTGCGGGCAAACCCAATATTATCCTTTGCATGACGGATGACCAGGGCTGGGGCGATGTCAGTTACAATGGACTCAAGGCGGTCCGGACGCCCAACCTCGACGCCATGGCTGCCGCCAGCCTGCGCATCGACCGCTTCTATTCGGCACATGCGAGTTGCTCGCCGACGCGGGCGAGCATCATGACCGGACGCCACCCGAACCGCAGCGGGGTGTTCTGGCCAGGGATGCCACTGCGCAAGCAGGAAATGACCATCGCACAGGCCGTCAAGACCGTCGGCTATCGCACCGGGCATTTCGGGAAATGGCACTTGAGCGGTGGCAAGTCCGGCATGGGCCGGGCGCTGCCCGCCAGCGACCCATTGCATCCGGGCCACTTCGGTTTCGACGAATGGTTCTCGGTTTCCAACTTTTTCGAAACCGATTGGACCTTCAGTCGCAACGGCGACCCGGTGAAAGTCTCCGGCGACGGCTCGGACGCGATTGTCGCGGAAGCCCTCAAGTTCGTTGAAAAGAACGCAGCGCAGGGCACACCCTTTTTTGCCTGCATTTGGTTTGGCAGTCCGCACATCCCGCTCAATCCCACCGCCGAGGACCTCAAGGCGGCAGGCGGTTCGCCCTACTACGGGGAAATTCTCGGCGTTGACCGCAGCATGGGAACGCTGCGTGCTGGCTTGCGCAAACTCGGCATCGCCGACAATACGATACTGTGGTTCAATAGTGACAACGGCGCATGGAGAAATCCCAAAGCACCCCCGGACACCAATGGCACGAACGGTGTCCTGCGCGGCGGCAAAGGGGAACTGTGGGAGGGCGGCATCCGCGTGCCTGGACTCATCGAGTGGCCAGCGAAGATCAAGCAACCGGCAGTCACTAGTGTTCCCGTCGTGACCAGCGATATCTATCCGACCGTCCTGGACCTCCTTAATATCAAGCTCCCCAACCAGAATCTGCCGCTCGATGGCATCAGCCTGATGCCGCTGATCAATGGAGAAATGAAGGAGCGGCCGCAGCCGATCGGGTTCTGGGCGCATGGCGGTCCCGCCGCCTGGACCGACAACCGCTACAA
>JANNQW010000301.1:0-6559 GCA_031400955.1 Verrucomicrobiota bacterium | reverse complement strand
GAGAAGAAACGTGCGAGTTTCCAGCAGGCAATCCGGTTGAAAGAGATATCTGTTCCATGGCACGAGCAGCATCGTACTTCAGACTGGACCGTTTGACAATCTCCTCGCTGACAGTTCCGCGAATCACCAGACGATAACTCTGAATGGGTCTGAGTTGTCCTGGTCTGCGCGCTCTAGACTGTGCTTGTGCTTCTTTCATCGGGTTATAGTCCATGGAGACCTGAATGACATGAGTGGCGCGGTGAAGGTTCACACTTGCGTTGCCCACAATCATTCCAAGTACAAACACACGAACGGTCTCGTCTTCCTGGAAGCGTCTCATTTTCTCTCCACGAGCCTGCACGTCATCCTTCTGACTGAGATACAAAGCGCTCTCAGGGGATCCAAACACCTCGCCTGCGATTTGTTGCGCTTCCAGACAGTTCAGAACGTAGTGTGCGAAGATCAACACTTTGGGGGACAGAGAGTCTGAAATGGGACGCAATACAGGGAAGTCGTCACCGTACACGGCCATGGGTATTTCACAATCCTCCTGCCGGTCTCTGATTCGAATAAGCAATTCTCGGAGCATTTCTCTGAGAGTAGTCCGTTCAAGCAGTGCGCATTTTTGCAAGAAGTCACGCGGTAGTCGGTACACGCCCTGTTCACAGACGCTCATTCCGGCACTGGTGTCTGAAAGAACACCAACGGCTCTGCTCATTTTGGAAATCGCGTCTCTGTCACGATGTATCTCTGGGTCGAAAGTCGACTCGGAAACACTTTCCAGCCTTTCTTCATCTCCGCTTTCTTCATTATCATCGTCGTCGTCGTTGTCATCATTATCATCGTCACCGTTGTGTTGTGCATAAACAGTGTCAGCATCAACTCCCTGTCTGAGTGCCAGAAGGCGTGCTCCTGCAACAAATTGTCGCAAATAGTTGGCAAGTACAAAAAGCATCCCTCCTCTGATGCGGTTGGCAACTTTGTTATGTTCCAGTAGTTCACGCACGCTGTTGGAAGTTGTGTACAGTAGGCGCTCGTACATCTCCTGTTCTTCTCGAAATACAAACGATCGAGAAACGATAAACTCTCGCAGTTCTGTTTTGCATCGCGCCCGACGAATTGATTCACTGTACAAAGAAGACGATAGTCGAAACGCAAGAGCAGTTTGTTGCTGCTGCTGCTGGAACTGTCCGATTTCGGATCCTGCATACCGAAGTAGTCGATCGGTCCCTGGACTGATCCCGATCCCGTTTCCGAGCAACACCGGTTCTGGAAATACATCCAATACTTCTGTAGACAGGCGCCGTTCAAGCGTTTCACGTATCTCTTCTCGAAGCAGTATATACTCTTCTCGGACTAGCATGTTCACATAGCAAACATATGGCTTGACAACGAACATTCGAGTCAACAGGTCTTTGATTGTATCGCTCGTGTTCATAACACCACCACCAGTCGAGAATATTTTCGGAGAAGACTGTATTCTGTCAGGGGTCGGCTCAGATCCGTTGTTGGAAAAGATCAGCCGTTCAAATGCTCTGGAAAATTCCTTTTCGTCCTGAATCGCATACGATTTGATTCCCAAGAACATAAACAGTGATCGTACATCCAGTGAAGAATTGTTAAACGCAGTGCCTGTCATTGGATCTGTTGCGCGAGCAATGGGACCGGCCTTACACACGCGAGGAGGCAGCGTTCCCTCTCGATTGGGTGAAGGCGGATAAATACTGGCCGCCAGTCGGACGGATCGACAATGTTTACGGAGACCGCAATCTGGTGTGCACATGTGCCGACGTTGAATCTTATGCAAGTTGATTGGGACAACTGGCAGCCCACCGTGTGCGCAACTCTGATGTTCGTGCGCGATGGAGATCGTGTGCTGCTCATCCGCAAGAAGCGGGGATTCGGCATAGGGAAAATCAACGGCCCTGGAGGCAAGCTCGATCCCGGTGAGACGGAGCACGAGTGCGCCGTGCGCGAGACGATGGAGGAACTCTGCGTGATGGCCCATGATGCCGTGAAGCGCGGGGAGTTGTGGTTTCAATTCGTGGACGGACTTGCGATGCATGTGGCCGTTTTCATGTCCGAACGGCACGATGGCGAAGCCACGGAGACCGAGGAGGCAGCCCCGCTGTGGACTGCAATTGATGAAATCCCTTTCGAGAAAATGTGGGCCGATGATCAGTATTGGCTGCACCGAATGCTGACCGGTTCAGAAAACTTCAGTGGCAGGTTTGCCTTTGATGGCGATACGATGCTGCAGCATGAGATTGTCTGGAGTGCTTCCTGATCGGGGCCGCCATCCATCAATTATTCACGGAGTGGCGATCACATCGTCAGCAGTGAACATTTTTTTATCAGGACCTGCGGAACGGATTTCGAATGCGCCGCCTCCGGTGGGATGAATGAAGTAAGGCGTGCTCCAGCGGTCGTGGAGACGTCCGTTGGATGAGATGGCGCGATGATTCGCGGGAATGACGACGAAGTCGAGCGGATTGTGTCCGGTAAGAGCACGGGCGAGATCGCTGTCGTTGCCAATGGGCGGGGCGTTCGGATGACGCATGTTGTGCTGATATTGCAGGATCAGTTCGTGAAGCGTGTCCACGTCTTGCTGCGGGGTGCCATCGGGCGCGTTGAGTTTCGCGGCGAGCGGCGATCCAGCGGTGGATGAATCTTCGTCTTCGTCTGGATTTGTCGGCGGCGGATTTATCGGAGATACGACCGTGTTGTCTGTGCTTGATGCAGGCCTCGCTACTGCAACTGGCGCAGAATTATTCTTTGGCACCGAAGGTTTCTCGTCCGGGGTGCTCAGGAGAATCACGCCCAGCACCAAAAGCACGGCGAAGGCGATGTAGAGCAGCGGCTTCACGCCATGAAACCGAGCGGCGGGCTGGAGCTTCCGGTGTTGTAGAAGGTGGAGATGTTCGGCAGCACGAGCGGCAGGCTGGATTTAGGAACGCCGAGCCAGAGCGCGAGTTCCGCAAAGTAACTGTCCACAGAGACCTGGGGAATGAGGCGACCGCGACCGACGTCGAGGGGGTTGTTCAAAGCGAGGCTGGGATATTTGCCGTAGATTTGCTGACCTTTCACGGCACCGCCGAGCACGAGGTGATTGCCACCCCAAGCGTGATCCGCGCCGTCGGAGTCGGTGGTGAGCGTGCGGGCGAAGTCGGAACTAGTGAACAGCGTGACGTTATTCTGCTGGCCCATGATCGTGAGGCAATCATAGAATGCTTTCACAGCGGCGTCGACTTCGGGCAGCATCGCGGCCTGGCTCGCGAGAAGGTCATCGTGATGATCCCAGCCGCCGTATTCGATAAAGAAGGTCTGGCGGCTGTGACCCAGTGTGCCGCGGCCAAGGATGATGCGGGCGATGTTTGCGAATTGGTTTCCCAGAGTGGTGTTGGGGAAAGCCACGCCAGCAGGAAATTCGACGTTTATGGCTGAGTTGAACAGTTCGGATGCGCTCATGGCATCGCGCTTCTGTGACTGAAATGTTTCGGTGAGCAGATGCTGGTATTCGAACGCGAGCTGCGAATCCACTGCAGCGGTGCGGATGGGCACGGTGCTGCGCTTGTAGTTATTGTTCTTATCGTAACCCTTGAGTGTCGCGCCACTGTCGTCACCCACTGTATATACGAAGACACTCTCGCCAGCTTGCCAGATATTGGTGCCGGTGAGCGAGATGTTCATGGAGACGGTGTTGAGCGAGTTAAGACTCTTCAACATGTCGGCTGTGCGCCCGCCCCAGCCTCGCGCCGTATGCAGGTTTGGCATGGAGGTCTGCCATTGCTCCTGCTGGTCAGAGTGCGAATAAAGTCCAAGTGGCAGACGTTTCGCGCCGTTGTTGTATTCGGTTTTCGTCACGGGTTCGATGAGCGTGCCGACGTTCGCGACATAAGCGGCGTGGCCGTTTTCGAAGAGCGACTGGATGCCGGTGAGTGCGGGATGCAGACCAAGCTGGAGGCCGGGATTACCGAGTGGGTTGATGGGCAGCAGCACGTTGTTTGGCAGGGCGATACCGCCGCGTATTCCTGCGTATTCGGCATACTCTGAGGGGCCACGGGGGACGAGGACGTTGAAGGTGTCGATACCGCCGGAGAGAAACAGGCAGACGAGGCTACGATAGTCTTCACCCGTGTTCGTTGCCGCCGCCACGGAGCCAGCGACTTTGAGATTAAGCAGCGTGTTCAGTAAGGGCAGCGAGCTGATGGCCGCACAGTTGGCCTGGCCCAGGAAGCGACGGCGGGAGATGTTGGGCGACATGGGTAGGGGTGGTTGGAGATTATCGAAGGATGGCAAATTCCGGCGCTGCGGTGATGAGGTAGATGGCCATGCGGACGCGATCCATCTGCCAGTTGGTGAAATTTAGGGCATTTATTTTTTCCACGGCCTCGCGAATAACCTGATGCTGCTCGTTCGGCAAAGTGCCGCCCGTGAGCAGCAGGTCGAGCCGTCTCAGCAACGTCGGCACATCGACAGCCAGGGCTAGTTCGTTTTCAAATACACCGTTTACCAATTCGTCGGGGTTTGAGCTGCCCCAGCGATTGAAATACCCTCTTTTCATAATGTTGTAATAATAATTGGGCACACTCAATGACGTGACTGAATTGAGAATCTGAAACTCGGGTGCTACCATTCCGGCGTTGCTGATTGGCCCTTCAGGCGCGTAGCCGGGCTTGAAGAAATTGAACACACTCGGCGCATTCTGCGGCTGCTGGAAATGGATCTCGTCGAGGTAGGTCAGCGCATACACGCCGTTGTTTGACTTCGCGTTAAACGCACGCGCAAAATTTACTGTTCGCAGATAAGGCTCTTTCATCTTGCCGAAGCTGGTGCTGAAAAGCTGTTGTGGATCGCGGGCCTCGGTGTCGAGCAGAATGGCGCGGATCACGCTTTTCAAATCACCGCGCACGCCCTTGCCGTTATTGACAAATTTTGATGCGACACGCGAAACGTAGGCTGGGGAGGGATTGGAGGTGACGAGTTTCTGGATAAGCTGTTTGGAAATAAATGGTGCGGTGCTTGGATGTTTGAAAAGGCAGTCGATAGCTGCATTGAAGTCTGTCATGCCGGCTTTGCCTGTGTCTGGACTGCTGGCGGTGCGTGCGCGCAGTTTGACACCATTGAGAAGCGTCTTCGCTCCCAGATCGTGATATTTGTCCCACATGCGCATCGGAGCGATGAAGTTGCGCTCGGCATAGTAAAAGCTGCTTGCGTCCGGTCCGCCCCAACTGAAACCGGTCATCACGCGGGCCATGTTGGCGATGGTGGTGTTGTCGTAGGTGGGTATGGGCTGGCCTTTGCCGTCGAGCTTGCGTGTGCCATCAAGGTTCAACTGCCAGATGCCGATGCTGAAAAGTTGCATGATCTCTCTCGCGAAATTTTCATCCGCAAAGGTGCCCTTTTCAGGGTTGCCTTTCTGGTTTTGCAGGGCGTTGAGATAGATGCCCATGCAGGGATGCACAGAAATGTTGTAGAGCAGGTCACGGTAGTTGCCGAATGCACCCTTCAGCAGAGCGTCGTAATAGTTCGCCATTCCGGCAGGCTGATTGTGCAGTTCATCGGGGACGTCAGAGATGACGAATATTTCGCTTAAGGCGAATGCCACGCGTTGACGCAAGGGATCACCTGTCTGCACTACGCCACCAGGGACGAGCGAGGGCGCCTCCATAGCTCGATTCCACCACGCGACAGTTTTGCTTTCGGAGGAAGCATCGCCATTCTCGGCTGCAGCGGTGTAATCTACATATGGCTGTAGCAAACCCACGGGCCGTGAGAACTGATTGGTGATCCATGCGTCGTAGCCCAAGGTCATCACATCCTGAACATTCTTGAGGTCGCCGTTGGGGCCAAAGGCACCCTGAAGGAGGAAGCGCACTGCGGCCTTCGCATTTGGAAGCGACGAGACATTCCCGATCGTCACGGCGGCTGTCTGCTCTGACAATGCGGTGCTGATGCCATAGGCCGCGTTGGGTTGCAGGGTGACGACCAAGCTGACGGAAGACGCATTGAGATTTTTTCTTGTCGGCGCGATCTCCAGCCATGCCTCACGATCACCATCAGGAATCGTGATCGATGTAACAGCGGATGCAGTGTAATGGGTTTGGGGCACCGCTGTGCCGCTTAGCGTGAAATACACGGTAAGGGGGCCGTTGCTGCTTAGCCGGCGGAAGGCCACGACCCCGCGATCTGGCCAATCTTCGCGCATGTCGCCATCCACAAGCACGAGCGAGACGAGATCTTTGGTGGTTGTTGGGGTGACGACTGGCCCTTCGTGGGCAGATAAACTAGCCGTGACACCGATTAAGACTGACAGGAAACAGCCTCGCAAGAGTAAGCGAAAGGCTAAGAGTTTCATGGTAGTATTTTGTGATCACCAAAATATACCAGAAAAATCGTTGGAGTGTCAATTCTAAAATCGGCGGTCTCCAATCTTCCTGTTGCCTCATAAGTTTTGACACCGGAGCTGGGTTTTGAGGGATGGAAAGAAAAGGTCGTTGACTCATAAAGGATGACACCGGCAACCAAGCCGATGTCCATGAGTCAAAAAGTCAGAGAAGAGATGCTGCCGCGCCTG
>JANNQW010000300.1:0-3483 GCA_031400955.1 Verrucomicrobiota bacterium | reverse complement strand
CAGGCGCGGCAGCATCTCTTCTCTGACTTTTTGACTCATGGACATCGGCTTGGTTGCCGGTGTCATCCTTTATGAGTCAACGACCTTTTCTTTCCATCCCTCAAAACCCAGCTCCGGTGTCAAAACTTATGAGGCAACAGGTAGGGATTTTTCTTAAATATTTTTGCTTGCCAATTGTGCGGGGGAGGTGTGAAATTATAGCATGAGCATACTTGGATATGCCGAATTTCCGACGGACTTGAGGGGGCCGATCATGGGTGCCTCAATGGAGTGGTTGTTTTGCAATTTCACTGAACCCATGGAAGGTTATTGCTGAAGCAGTTTTGTTATTAAACCCAATAACAGGAGGAATAATATATGCTATATCATGGAGAAAAATGCCGTCATTGCCGTGGCAATATGAGCCAGCCCAAACTCATCACTGACGGGCCGAGAAAGGGCGGATACCGCACCATCTGCATCAACTGCGGTCACTTTGAATACAAGGATGCTCCGCAGTCGCAGTCCCAGTCAAATCCAGCGCAGACAAAGTCATCAATGCCAACTGCCCATGCACAGTCCAAGCTGCCCAATGTCGGTCCGCCCAAGAAGCCTGTGATTTTCACCGGTTCGTAACTTGGTGGCCGACTGGAAAGCTCTATTGAGGTGTTCTTGAGATTGGTCCGGCCATGGAGGCTGGCGCTCTGGGAATGGGGCTTGGCTAATCTTTATCTCTTCGGGATAAGTAGGAGGAAGATGTCACGCAGATGACCACGGCATCATAAGCAATCGCATGGATGCCATCGGCTGCGCTTAACATGAGGGTGTAGGTGCCGGGAACGGTGAAGTTTACGGTGGTGACTGCCTGCGTAGAATCACCGAAAGTGACGGGTGATGGACCGGAATAAAGTTTCCAATGAATCGTGACAGGGCTGGTGTGCTGGATGTCTCCCGCGATGTCAGCCACGCTGCCGAGTGAAATTTTTTGATCAGGCCCGGCATTCGCCGTGGGAGAGCCGGGCGCACGCGGTCCGCCGCTGGCACCGGTGCTCTGAACGACTTCAAAATTGCTGATCCCGACGCTGTTGAGCAGATGGTCGAGCGACTTGCCGAAACGCTCGTCGGGTGTGATCGAGATGGAAAAAAACCCGCCGTTGTCCGCTACGATGGCTCCGTATTTTTTTAGTGCCTGGAGCACAGCTTTTTCCTGTTTGGTGTAGTTCGCGGGTATGGCGAAGCTTGATTTCAAGCGCAGTCGCTGGCCCATGGCGGGGATGTTGGGATTGGTTGTGCTGCCCACGGAAGCCTGATGCGTGGCGGGATAAATCGGGCCGGTTCGGGTGCGCTTCACCACGAGGCGCATGGCGTGTTCCACCATGCCGCGCTGGCATTCGTCGTAGCGCACCAGTGCGGGGAACATCGGAAGTCCGGCGGCGTCGCCTGATGTCCAGCCAGACGGACGCAACGCGTTGGAAGCCAGATTGAACTTCGCTCCATTCGACGCCTGCCAGGTGTTGTTGACGAGCTTGGTGAGCCAGGTTTCCCAGATGAAGCCTGCACCGGGTTTCACGATGATGGAGTGACGGTCGCCACCGGCGTTTGCGCTGTCCTGCTGCCATTGCGCAAGCGTGAGCGCGCCGGTGCCCACAGGCCAGGTCTCGATGGGAAGATTTGAAGGAATGGGATACAGGCCTTTGGGTGTTGTGCCGCCGTCGAGGTCGGACTCGTTCGGATAGTTGAAAAAGCTGATCGATTGCGTCGCCTGTCCGTCCGGCACCAGAACAAAATTCATCTCCGAGAACAGGCGCAAATTCTGCCGGTTGGGAGCGAGGTCAGCCTTGATTTGAGCGATCATGGCATCGCTGTTCGATAGGAGCGGGAGCCGGGATACATCTTCGTTGAAGGGATTGTTGCGCGGCATGATCTGCATGGCGGAGAGAATCGCGTCTGCGGCGGTGGCATTAAACAGGATGGGGGTAGTGACCGCCGGCACCGGGCCGAGAATCCGACCCTCGTGATTGATGCGTTCTGCTGCAAAAGCCAGCGGAGCGAGAAGTAGGGCTGTGATGATCAGGCGCATTCTGCGATAATACAAAATCGGGCGACGCGGGCAAGACTTGGATTCCCAAGGCCTGGGTTGCACGATTCCGGAAGTGACGCCTTTTTTGACAAGACGCTTTACTGTGAGTCCAGCAATGCTACGTCGTCAGCCCCTGAATTTTTAAAGCTTCCACAACCCGTGCCCAAGAAAAATACGCCTGATTCTGAACAGCCTGATCTGCCCATAGGGCAGCCGCAACCGCAGCCCGCGCATCCCCACGCAGTGCCGCACACCAAGTTGGTGGACGAACACTATGCGGACTGGTTTCTCGATTATGCAAGTTACGTTATCCTAGAGCGCGCGGTTCCGCACATCTTCGACGGCCTGAAACCGGTGCAGCGGAGGATCATGCACTCGCTGCACGAGCTGGATGACGGCCGCTATAACAAGGTGGCCAACGTGGTGGGCAATACCATGAAGTATCACCCCCACGGCGATGCCAGCATTGGTGATGCGATGGTCAATCTCGGTCAGAAAGATTTGCTGATCGACACTCAGGGGAACTGGGGCAACCTCCTCACGGGCGACAATGCGGCCGCGCCGCGATATATCGAAGCCCGGCTCAGCAAGTTTGCCATCGATGTCGTCTTCGCGCCCAAGGTCACCAGCTGGGCCGCGAGCTACGACGGGCGCAACAAAGAACCGGTCACGCTGCCGGTGAAGTTTCCTCTGCTTCTGGCGCAGGGAGTCGAGGGCATTGCCGTCGGTTTGTCATGCCGGATTCTGCCGCACAATTTCATTGAACTCTGCGATGCCTGTGTTCGTGCGCTGCGCAACGAGGTTTTCGTGCTCTATCCCGACTTCTTGCAAGGCGGCATTCTTGATGTGGCCGACTATGCCGACGGTGGTCGCGGCGGTCGGGTTCGCGTGCGGGCAAAAATTGAGACGGTGCCGCGGCGCATCATAGTGCGCATCACCGAAATACCCTTCGGCACCACGGCCGGCAGCATCCAGGACTCCATCGTGGCCGCGAATGAAAAGGGCAAAATCAAGGTGCAGAAGGTCGAGGACAACACGGCGGAGTTCGTGGAAATCCTGGTGCATCTTCCCAGCGGCACTGATCCCGAACAGGCAACGCAGGCGCTTTATGCCTTCACAGATTGCGAAGTGAGCATCAGCGTGAACGCGGTCGTCATCCAGGATGATAAACCGCGATTCATCACTGTCACGGAGCTGCTGCGCGAGACCGCGATGCATGCGAAGGAGTTGTTGAAGCGCGAGCTGGAAATCCGACTGGATGAGTTGGAGCTGAAGTGGCATTTTTCTTCGTTGGAGAAAATATTCATCGAGAAGCGCATCTACCGCGACATCGAAGAACAGACCACTTGGGATGGCGTCATCGGAGCCATCTGGAAGGGCTTGAAGCCTTATCTTAAATTGCTGAAACGCGAAGTCACCGAGGA
>JANNQW010000299.1:0-7566 GCA_031400955.1 Verrucomicrobiota bacterium | reverse complement strand
GTCGCGGATGCTTTCCTCGTATGGGGTAAAACACTTGTCCCTTGGTCCCACACGCCACCGACCGATTTTGCACCGACGACCCCAACGTGGTGGCGCTGGCGGATCCACGCCATCTCGTTGCTGACCGCTGCGCTTATCTGGTTCGTGCTCCGCAAGACGCTTCGCGGTGCCAAGGAGCCAATCTCGAATGGCACTTAGCCAATCGCCATTTTTGACAGACATTTTTTCACATGACCTGACAAATTTCTTACAGTTTATCATTTGTCTGCTTCAAGGCGGCTGCTAAACAGCCATCATGACTACTTTCTCTCGTGTTACATTATTATTATGTCTGCTGGTTTCCACTGCCAATGCGGATGAGCAGGTAGTGACTCCGCAGATCGAATCTGTAGGCTTATTTAAAAACGGTCTGGCTGTGGTGCGCGTGGCCTTTCCGGTTACGGGGCCTGGGCAGTATCGCTGGGACAAAGTGCCGCGCGTCGTTCATGGCACCTTCTGGGTGGAAAGCGATGGTGAACTGGCGATTCAATCGACCAGCCGGAAGGTTGATCAACCGGAGGAAGCGGAATTTCCCACAGGAGTGACCCAGACGGATCTGGAGGGAAAGAAAGTGACCGTGACCTTGAAGTCAGTGCCGCCGCAGACTCCGCAAGTGCTGACGGGCACGGTATGGAAAATGCCGCAGCGGAGTTTGAAAAAAACCTGGGATACGCAATACAGCTCGGTTGATCCGTTTGCGGGTGGCTGGTATGGCGCGCGTTACGCCAACAGCGAAAATTTACCGCGGCCCCCAGCGTCTAGCACCGGAACTTTCCTGGTGCTAGAGGACGGCACGGGCGCGCGGCAATATGTGGATCATAGCACGATTGCGGGGATTTCTGTGGCTGGACCCTTTTTGCCGAAAATCAAATCCGAGGATCGGCCCGTGCTGCTCTTTGATGTTCAGAAAGCCCCAGCGAATGGCGGGCAGATCCGGATTTCTTATCTGACCAAGGGGCTCGCCTGGGTGCCGAGCTATCAAGTGGACCTGACCAATCCCACACAGCTCACCCTCCGGCAAAATGGTCTGGTGCGGAACGAGTTGATGGACCTCAAGAATACTGAAGTGCAATTGATCTCCGGATTCCCCAATATTAAATTTGCCCACGTGGATTCCCCCTTGTGGCCGGGAGCCTCGCTCAGTGGCTTCTTCCAGCAGTTGAATCAGTCCCCGCGTCAAGACGGCAGTAGCATGATGATGAATCAGATGGCCTACAATAGCGCATCTCGGTCCAGCGAAGGGAACGCCATTCCAGACGTGGCAGAAAATGGCAATACCAGCGGAGACATTCACTATGAGAGCATCGGGAAACGTCAGTTGGGGACCGGGGATAGTTTGTCCATGGAGATCGCCAGCGGGAAGGCAGCTTACGAGCGGGTGGTGGAATGGGTGGTGCCGGATCAACGCGATGAATATGGCCGCTTCAAAAGCCGCAATGGTGGACGGCAGGAGACGCAAGACGATCAGGATCAAGCATGGGATGCTGTGCGCTTCAATAACCCGTTGAAATTTCCGATGACCACAGGGTCCGCCCTTGTTGTGGAAGGTGGAAGGTTCCGCGGTCAGAGCATGAGTTCCTGGGTGAACCCCGGTCAACAGACTTGCCTGCGTATTACCAAAGCCCTGAGCGTGCGCACGGAAGCGTCCGAGCAGGAAGAAGAAGGCGGGCGGGAGGACGTGAGCTTGTGGGGAAATACTTATCAGCGCATCAAGGTGAAGAGCCTATTCAAACTCCAAAATTTCCGCAGCAAGGAAGTCACGATGTTAGTGAAAGGGCAGTTTTCCGGCACGCTGCTGGAAGCAGATGGCGATCCCAAGAAATCCCTCCGCTCTGAAGGCATCGTGAGCGTGAATCCCCAGCGTGAAGTAGCCTGGACTGTGAAGGTTCCAGCAGGCGAGGAAAAGGTGATCAACTGGCGCTATTCGGTTCTCGTGAGACGGTAGGCGGCTTGTGACTTCAATCCCTGAGTGAGAGCAAAAGCCAGTTGAGCCATGATCAAAAATTGCTGCACGGTCGCAGTTATGTCCAACGATGCGGACGACTGTCGAGGGAGAAAACCTGGCCGGAAGTGTGCGGCATTTCCATATGGAGAAAGCGGATGAAGCGCGCGACATCGGAGACCGTATTGAATCGTCCCAGAGTGTGTGCGCCACGGAACCGGGCGCGAAGTTCGTCACTGAGGTGAGCGGTCATTTTGGTCTCAAGGAATCCTGGCAACACACAGTTCACGCGGATACCTCGTGCGCCGTATTCGCGGGCAAGTGATTGCGTAAGGGCCATGAGTCCAGCCTTGGCGGCCGCGTAATTGGACTGGCCTGCGGGACCGCTGAGCGCGGAGTAGGAACCAATGAAAATAATATGCCCACTGCGCTGGCGGGACATTATTTTCAATGCGGAGCGTGCCACGCGAAATGCGCCGGACAGGTTCACCTCGAGAACAGTGCTGAAGTCAGCCGCGCTCATGGCGACCATCGACCTGTCGATCAACAGTCCTGCGTTGGACACTAGCAAATCAAGCCGCGATAGTTCTTTAATGCGAGCATTAATGGAGTCGGCGTCGGTGACGTCCATCTGGGTGCGCTCCGGAGCGTGCACGCGCATTTTACAGGCTTCCAGCTCCTCGCGAATCGCAGTAGCCAAATCCCCGCCCCCCCCTGTAATTAGGGCCGTGATTTGAGAATTAGTCGGTTCTGTCCGGGAAATCATGCGCTCCGGCACTGTGCGCACGCTTTGCAGCCGGCTCAACTGCCGGGTTTAGAATAGATCACCGCGTTCTTGTCGTAGCTAAGATGGGCACCGGTCAACTGCGCCAGATAACGCAAGGCCTCGGAAAGCGGAATCTTTTCGAGGCTGAGCGAGACATGCTTTTTCGTCAGTTCGGCATCGCTCACGATGATATTTGGCGCGATTTTTCCGGCGCTGGCGTTCTTGGCCAGAATCTTGAGCGCCTGGAGAGATTCTCCAAGTTCGACATCAACCACCTCGAATTTGTCGAGGATGAGTTTGTCGTAGCTCTTGCGAAGAAGCGTGTTGTCGGTGCCGATCTTCAACTCGATCTGGGCCATCATGGCGCGGGTTTGCGGATGTTCGGGATTTTTCAGAAGAACAAGCGCCAGCTTTTCCCGGGCGATCTCAAACTGACCGGCTTTGTATGCGGCCTGTCCTTCTTGATAGAGAACATGGATGTCGTCCTCCGCGTGTAGCGATGAGGGGCAGCTCCCAAAAATGGTGAACGCACCGAGAAACATCAAGATGAGTGTTTTCATAGTGAAGGATGGAATTACTGAACATTCTCTCAGAAGCGTGATCGCGTGGCAAGGCTGATCTCGGCGCGTATCGCGGCACCCACTTATTAAGAAACCCGCCACCGATTGGCCTAAGAATACTTCACGTCTTTGCGCGGCTCCATCTCGAAAGTCAGCACCTGCTGGCTGTTCTCGGAGGGTTGCACGACTTCCTTGAGGTATTTGAAATAATGCGGGTCGTCCTGGCAGGCAGCGAATTTGTCGAGGCTTTCAATCTCAATCATCACGAACCAGTCCCAAGGATCGCCGGGGTTGACTCGCTTGCCGGTGCGAAGGGAGAGCACCTCCGGTATCTTCAACAACGTGGTGCGCGTAGTCCACATCATTTCTTCCAGTCGCTCGGGTGTGACTTCCGGTTTGAGCGTGAAGAGTGTGAGCCGGGCGATCATTCAGCGGGGTGAAATCAAACGATGTGCAAAGAGGCAGGCGGGTCAGGAATCCCAGCGCAACGCGCCTTTCTTCCAGGAGTAGGCAAAGGCGACAAGAAGGATGCCGACGAATGAAAGCATCCACCAGAAAATGTCGGTGCCCAGCACAGCCACGTAATCCTTGAAGATCACGGCCCACGGATAAAGAAAAACAACCTCGATGTCGAACATCACAAAGAGCATCGCCACGATGTAAAACTTCACGCTGAAGCGAGGTTGAGCCCCGCCGATCGGCAGCATCCCGCACTCGTAAGCGGAGTCCTTGGTCTTGTTCCGAGGCGCTGATCTCCCAAGCAATACGCTGACGAGGAGCGTCGTGACCGCAAAGCCTCCAGCGAGCAGCGCTTGAAGCAAAATAGGCAGGTAGTCTTCGATCATGATGGAAGCCTTGATGGTAGTCCGCGCAACGGACGCGTCAAATGACGAATCATTTTCTCACGGCGCAGATAAACTGAATGTTCCTGAAGTGCCTAGCTTAACCGTTGCAGTCAGCAACTTGTTAGGCGCCTGTGTTCTCATCAAAATAAAATCCATCATATAATCCATTCCACTTGTCATCTCCGTAAGTAAAAAGCTCCAAACAACTCGGCTGACTGGCTCGACACCAAAGAACAGCCCCCATACCGCCTGAAACTGTTGGCAACCGAATCAATGGCTTGAGCCTAGGATGCCTGTCATCCTTGCTCTCTGGCAAGTCACACAAAAAATTTGTGTAACCCCCGACGCCAGTAAACTCTCGGCTCAAAACGGGCAAGCCTGCGGCTGGAATCTGAAGCCACGGCTCTTCTTGCGCAATGCGCTCAAGAATCGCTTGCTCTAGCTCATTCGGCTGTAAATGTCCGGGTCCCATGGCAAAGCTGCCTAGGCTAATCAGCAACCATATTCACCTCGCCAGCCTCGTCTTTTTCCTCCGGCAGCAGGAGCGCGAGGAATGCGGCGGGAATGAAGAGCCAGCTCGCGGCGAGCAGGGCTTCGCGCACATTCGGCACCTTTTGATAGAGCCCGAAGAAGACAGTGCCAGCCGCCGCGATGATGCGGCCGATGTTGTAACAGAATCCCGCGCCCGTGGTGCGGAGCAGCACTGGGAACAGGGGAGGCAGGCACATCGTGAACAGTCCGAACACACCCATGCACGCGCCGATGACGAACCAGAGAACTTTTGTCATGTCCCAACTCCAAGCCTGATGGAATGCGAGCCACATGGCGGCAAAGTAGGCGAGCAAGGCCCAGAAGATCGTCCGGCGATAACCGAGCCATTTCGCGAGCGCGCCACAGAGAAAATTGCCGATCAATGACCCGACCATGATGCACATCAGCGCAACGACGACAGCATTGTCTTTCGCCTCCTTTGATGTCAGTGAGGCTATCTCCGGAAGATTCAGCACGTGCTTCTGCTGCCAGAAAAGAAACGTCCAGTGCGCGGTCAATGACACGCCGCAAATGATCAGCACCCGCCACGTCGTTCTGCGCACTTCGGGACCGAACAGCGCGCCGATGCGCGGCACAGTCTGGCCTTCGCGGGCCTTCTCCCAGGCCTCGGGTTCCGGCACCGCCTTTCGAATCCACAAGGTAATGAAAGCCGGCAGGATGCCGACGACAAAGATGTATTTTGGCTGCTGTCCAGCGAGCAAAGTTCCCGCGAGACAGGCGAGCAGCACGCCAATGTTCACCGCGCTTTGCAGCGTGGCGGCGATCCAGGGCCGCCACTTCTTTGGCCATGTCTCGGACAGGAGCGACGCGCCCACAGCCCACTCGCCACCGATGCCGAGCGCGGCAAGAAAACGAAATATCATCAACTGCCACCAGGTCTGAGCAAAGAATGACAATCCCGTGAAGCAGGCATAAGTCAAAATCGTAAGGCTGAGCGTTCGGCTGCGCCCGAGCAAATCACCCACGCGTCCGAAGAAGCCGCCGCCCAGCGCCCAGCCCACGAGAAACGCCGCCTGGATGATCGCACCGTGCCGGCCCACTTCAGGATCGCTTTCATTCAACCCCATTAACTGCGCGACGAACACTGTCGCCACCAGAGTATACAGATGCATGTCCAGCCCATCGAACAGCCAGCCCAGCCACGCGGCGAACCCGGATCGAACCTGATGCTTGCTGAGATCGCGTAACCGCGTGATTTCGGTGGGCATGAACGAGAAGGTTTAAGTGGTTAGGTTCAAGGTTCAAGAAAAAACGATTGATTCATTCATCTCAAACCAAGAACCAAGAACCAAGAACTCTGAACCAGGAACCTTTAGTCCTCACAGCCCCCACACCCCGGCACCTGCAGCCTTGGCCTGCGACAAGACTTTTTGCAGCGCGTGACGGTAATCCTCGGGCGTGCGACCCGCTTCCGGCACAGCGTCCGGGGCCGGTCCGTTGGGCGCAGCAAATCCGTTCTTCACCAGCAACTCACCAAGATCCTGCTGCTTGCCATCGATCAGCACGCGCACGAAAGCATAGTAGCGCTCCGTCTCCGGCACCCGCGACCATTTGGTGTAGATGATAAAAGGATGGCTTGAAAGCAATTGGGTGACCCACGCCAGCGCCTTCGCGCCGACATCGAGAACCTTCGGCTGAGTCACTCCACCGAAGTAATCCGCCTGGCTCGCGATGCGCTGCGGATGCGTCCATGTCATCTGTGCCGCATCCACTCCATAAAGCACGAACACGTCCTCCTTCGGCCCGCTCTTGATGCGCAGAGTGTCGGCGTCGTTCGATCGCGTCTCCACCAACTGCGGATGCAACAGCACCCAGAACGCGCCACTTTTGTAGGATCGGGGCTCGAAAATTTGTTGGCCAACGGGAACCGCCTTGGGAAGCACAGGTTCCGGTTTTACCTGCGCCACCCGTGCCGCCTCAGCAGCCTTTTGCTCCGACGGCAGCCGGTAGCGCGCCTTGAGCAGCAGCCCGGTGATGAACATGAAAAACAAAATCACCACCGTGATGATGGAATTGCTGATCGTGCGGTTGGGATGCATGGAGATCAGTAGTCAGTTAATCAGAGGGCAGTAAATCAGTAAATCAGTAAACCAGCAAATCAGGCGCTTCACCCGCTCACCTTCACTTCATCCCAAACCTCATCCATCTCCGCGAGCGACATCCCCTCGAGCTTCTTCCCTTGGGCCTCGACGCGCTCCTCCAGCTTATGAAAACGCGTGGTGAATTTCTCATTCGCGCCTGACAAAGCCACCTCAGCATCCACACCCAGCTTGCGGGCCAGATTCACCACGCTGAACAACAAGTCGCCGACTTCTTCTTCGATGGCGGCTTGATCCATCTGCGCCATCGCTTCGATAATCTCTGCAGCTTCCTCGCGAATTTTATCAAGCACCGGTGCCGCATCTGGCCAGTCGAAACCGACCTTCGCCGCCTTCCGTTGCAGCTTTTGTGCGCGCATCAAAGCGGGCAGCGCCTTCGAGACTCCGTGGAGAAGCTGTTGTTTGCCGCCGCCTTTTTCGGTGCGTTTGATTTCCTCCCATTGCTTCAGCACATCGGCTGAGCCTTCGACAGTCGCATCACCGAACACATGGGGATGGCGACGGATGAGCTTCTCCGTGATGCTGCGCGCGATGTCGTCCAGCGTAAAGCCTCCCCGCTCCGAGGCCACCTCCGCGTGAAAAACAGGCTGGAGCAAAAGATCGCCCAGCTCCTCCATCAAATGCGCCATATCGCCGGAGCGCGCCGCCTCGGCCACTTCGTAAGCTTCCTCAATCAGGTGCGGGATGAGCGACTCATGCGTCTGCTCCGCGTCCCAAGGGCAACCGCCCGGCGCACGCAGCCGGTGCATCACGGCGCGGAGTT
>JANNQW010000298.1:0-12010 GCA_031400955.1 Verrucomicrobiota bacterium | reverse complement strand
AGCGGCTGTGGATGAATATTCAGGATCCAAGATCAAAGAAAGCATGATGGGCAAGGCTTTGGCGTTGCTCGAATCCGGCAAGCCTGCTGAGTCAAAGAAACTTTTTGAAATGATCGCCGGCAACCGCGAATGGCGTGGCGATAGCACAGCCCAGGCTGTCTACTCGCTAGGTGAAGTCGAGCGCAGTCAGGGGCATTTGCCTGAGGCGGTGGCACATTACCAGCGTGTCTTTGTGGCCTATCAGAAATATCTCCCATGGGTTGCCAAGTCTTACATCAAGGCAGCGGAATGTTTCGACAAACTAGGCAAGCGCAAGGAGGCGGTGGCGCATTTGCAGGAACTGCTGCGCAACGAGAAGTTGGCAAAATTCCCCGAAAATGCACTTGCCAGCAAAATGCTCAAGGAATGGGGGGGATCGCTATGAACCGGGCATTTTTCAATCTTATATTGAGCACTGCCGCGCTCGTCCTTGCCTCCACCGCCTTGGCTGATTCTTTGATTACGAAGGACGGTCAGACGGTGACAGGAAAGTCTTATCGGCGCAAAGACGATATGATCATGGTCACGATGGAAATCCCAGGGCCGGATGGTAAGCCAATGAATGCGGAGAAGGGCATCTCGCAGGCTGATCTTGTAAAGGTGGAATGTCCAGTGCCGGCGATTCTCAAGGAGGCGCCGCCGCTCTTGGTGCAAGGTCAGGCCTCTGCCGTATTGACTCGTCTCAAGGAGGCGGCTGCCAATGTTGAAGCTTTTGGCGATCTTCCTGGCAGTCCTTGGCCTGACTTGGTGATTTTGCAGGCGCACATTTTTATCTCTCTCGGCAAGGATGCTGAGGCGGCCGCGCTTGTCGCCAGCATCGAACGGTCGTCCGATAAAAGCGTGAAGTCCGCTGTTGATGCGACCCGCGCCCTCATCTTCGCTGAGAAGGGAGATCACGAAAAGGCCGCGTTACTGATTAATCCCTTGCTGGCTGACGAAGATGGCAAGGATGTCAAGGCGAGCGCGCTGGCGGCAGCCTCCGTGGCTCATGGGCTGGCATTGATGGAGAAAAAGGAATGGGTGGCCGCGTTAAAGTGCTTCATCTCCCTCCCGGTCTTTCAACCCGATGAGACAGCATTGAGTGCCATGGCCCTGCTTGGTTCGGCCAAGGCTTATTACGCGATGGAGGACTTCGACCATGCCATCGCCGCACTACAGGAAATAATCAAATTGCAGCCCTCCAGTGCCGAAGCAAAGCTTGCTGCGCCACTTGTTGTCGAATTCCAACGTCGTCAGCGCGTGGTCAAGGAATCCAAGGATTGACATTCTCCCCCCTATACACAATTATTGACACAGATATAAAACCATGATGAAACGCAACATCCTCGCTCTCGTATCCACCATTCTTATTGGCTCTTCGGCTGCTCTTCTTGCAGAGGAGGCGAAAAAGCCAGAAGAGGGCAAAGTCGAAGTGAAAACCAAGACGCTCTGGGAGCAGATCGAAGAAGGTGGCTGGGTTATGTTTCCCATCGGGGCCGCCTCCATGCTCACGCTCTACCTCATCGGAGATGGCACCATTCGCGTCACCAACCGCAAGAAGCTCCTTCCTAATGACCAAATTGAAGCGGTCAAGAACCTCTTCCGCCAGGGAAAATACACTGATGCCTACAACTATTGCAAAGGACAGTCGTCGGCTTTCGCCAACGTCGCCCGTGTGGCCATAAGCCAGCTGGGAGAGGGCAAGGAAGCAGTGGAAGAAGGCGTCATGGCTGAGATGGCCAAGGAAAATTCCCGGATTCAGACATTCGTGAGCTATCTTTCCGTGCTCGGTGTTTGCACGCCGATGATCGGTCTTCTGGGAACTGTCACGGGCATGATCAAGGCCTTCGCCACACTCGGCGCCTCGGGCATTGGTGATCCTTCGTCGCTCTCGGCGGCGATTGGTGAAGTGCTTGTTGCAACGGCGTCGGGCCTGTTCATCGCCATCCCTGCATTCACCGCCTTCTACTACCTTCGCAATCGTGCCGCGAAAGTGCTGCATGATATCCAGGACACCATGGCCGGACTTCTCCGTAAAATGCCCTACGAAAAACTATATGGCGCGCACATTGGCGACGAAGAAGTCGTGGCGGCGGATCCAGAGTGGTGGACAGCGGAAGCAGAGGAAGTGCCGGCTGCAGTCTGATCTGGATTTCTCTTAATACCTAATTCAACCATCAACCCCTAAAACACCATGGCAGGCGGAGGCGGAGGCGAAGGCGAACCGGAATTTCAGATCGCACCAATGGTCGATGTGCTGTTGGTGCTCCTCGTTTTCTTCATGAGCATCACCACGGCTCAGGTGTTGAAGGTCGACAAGAAAATCACGCTGCCTGTGGCAGAACACGGGTCAAAAAAGGACAACATGCGTGCGGAGGCCATTGTTAATGTGCGCTGGGAGGTAGAGAAAAAAAAGCCGGTTTATACTTTTGATGATAAGATTTTCACCGAACTGCCCAAGCTTACTGTCGCTCTCGTCGATGCACGCAAAAAAGGCGAGGCTGCTGGAGCCAAGGGCAACAATCCAACCTTCAGGGCGGTCATTCGCGGTGACCGCAATAGCAACGCCCGGAGCATCTCGCTGGCCATGAATGCGGCGGCGGAAGCTGGCATCAGCGACATCTCGTTTTCCACCACGAACAAAGAATGAAGCGCTTCGATCTCAACGCCCATGGCGAGGGCAATCTGGGTTTCCAGATTGCCCCGATGATTGATGTCGTCTTCGTCATCATGCTGTTCTTCATGGTCATGGCGGGAGCTGTGAAGGTGGAAAGGGAACTGAATCAAAAACTTCCCGGCACCGTGGAAACCAGCACCAGCCAGGAGTTCACAGATGAGATCATCGTCAACATCGCTGAAAATGGCGAAGTTCTGCTCAATGACGAGCCGATGGATCCTGTCGGTAAGCACTTGATGCCTCGCTTAGTGGCCACTCTCATGCGCTTGAAACAAGGGTCTGATGCCTCAAAGTCACCTGCGCTTGTTACGGTGATTAGTGAACCAGAGGCAAAGTATGCCCGCACCGTGGATGTGCTTGATGCGTTGGCTGCCGCTGAAATTTCGAACGTCACTTTCACCGTTAATGAGGAAGAGGAGTGAAACCGCCGCTTACAGGCAAATCTAAACATCACCATGAATCTACCTGAAGAAATTCACGCGTGGCTCGACAAGATCGGGTTGGCAGAACTTGCTCCTGTCTTTGCCGAGCACCATATCTCACTTGAAATTCTCGTCACCCTGACGGATGACGAATTGAAGAGCATCGGCATTGACTCGCTCGGTAAGCGTAAAACGCTCCTCGCAGCTTTTGCAAAAATTCACGTCGGGACAGTGCCGCATCCGGTGGCAGAGGTCAGCAAAGCTTCACCACAATCTTACGCCATCGCTCCGCCAGTAGTGGCTCCACCGCCTATGGCGGGTTTCCCTACTCGTCCACGTGCAAGGGCCGCGCGACCGTTGGTGCAGGCACCAGTGGCCAGGGTTCCCCGTCCCGGGGTGCTGGCGCCTATGAATACGATTCCCCGGCCAGCTTTGCAGGCGCCTGTGAATGCGATTTCCCAGCCAGCTATGCAGGCACCTGTAACTTATGCGCCTGAACCCGCTTACGGAAAGCCAGTAGCTCCTGTCTACAATCTGCCTCCGACGGGACGTCGTTCCAAACGCAAACTTTTCTCAGGCAGCTTCCTGTTTATTTCCATCATCGTTCACGTTCTTCTCGGTCTGGGGGCTGGGTATCTGGTGATGCAGCGTATTTCAGCGAAAAGAAAGCTGCAGTTCGCCGAAGGACCGACTTCGCCTAACCCGAGTAAGCGCGTCTTGGAACACCAAGTCTCCATGCAAAAGAAAAAGAACAGCGGTGGCGCCCCGCCCCAGGCTAAGCGCATCTCTGTCACGGGGGCTGCTTCGAAGATCACTTTGCCGGAGATGCCGGCCATGCCGAATTCCAGCACGCAGTTCGTAGCCGGCCGTATGGCGGGCATGGGCGGCGCGGGTTTCGGAACCGGGCTTGGCTTTGGGAACGGCAGCGGCATGGGCACTGGTGGTGGCATGGGCACCGGCGGTCTGGGTCTGAACTTGCCGCCTTCAATGAAAAGCCGGTGCAGTCCCATCGAGCGCCTGCGAAAACTGAAAGAAAATGGCGGCACCCCCGAGTGTGAGAAGGCGGTGACCAGCGCGTTAGATTATCTCAAGACCAAGCAGAATGCCGACGGCTCATGGGGCAAGACCAATCGCGCCGCGATGACGGGCTTTGCCCTGTTGTGCTACTTTGGTCACTGCGAGACGCCTGACTCGCCGTTATACGGCGACAACGTGATGAAGGGCATCCTCTATCTGGTTGAACTCTCGAAGTCCAATCCCAAAGGCATGTTGTCTGAAGCTACCATGGTGAACCACGCCACCTATGAGCATGGCATCGCCACCTATGCACTTGGTGAGATGTATACCATGGCCCGTCTCGGCACCAAATCACTGCCGGGTGTGAAGGAGGCCTTTGAAAAAGGCGTGAACCTGATCATCGACAACCAGGCAGCCAGCGGTGGTTGGGGCTACGGTGGCAAAGGTGACACCGCCTACAATAAAGGGGCCAATGACCTCTCAGTGACAGGCTGGCAGTATCAGGCTTTGAAAGCCGCCAAAATCTCCGGTTTGAAGTTCGACCATCTTCAGGAAGCCATTAGAAATGTCGTGGAGAATCTTGAAAAACTGCAGACCAAGGACGGAGGATTCGGGAGTGTCGGGGCCGGAGGCTATAATCAGTGGCATCTCTCGGGCGTGGGAATTCTGGGTCTGCAAACATTCGCAACAAACAAGTCCTCGTTAATAAAGAAGGGCATCAAATTTTCCCACGGCTTTCTAACGAAGGATCAGCCCACTTGGGAGAAAGCCAGCAAAGGCCATCACAATGGACAGACTCCCAGCATCTACGGCTGGTATTATTACGCGCAATCCTACTTTCAGAACGGAGGGCCAGAAATGAAATTTTGGAATGAAACCGCGCTGCCAGAAATTCTGAAAAACCAGAATAAGGACGGCAGTTGGACGTCTGGCGGGATAATTGCCCAAGGCGGGGACAATATTTTGGCCACCTCCCTCTGCACGTTGATGCTGGAAGTTTACTATCGCTATCTAAAGCTCGGAGAGCATTGAACCGGCAGTGTTGACATTTTCAGGCGGAAAGAGCGCCGTGGCCGAGATAATTTATCATTTTTCACCGCTCTCTTCCACTCCCGCCCCGTCTCCGATGTCGCTCTTGGCTACTCCGGCTAGGGATCTGCGAAATGGATTTCCTGGCAGCCGGCAACCAAAACAGGCCAACCTAATGGAGCCACTTCCTAATGTCTATCCGTGAGTCGCCGGTGGTGAAATACCTGTGTGGTTGCAGGTTATTTGAAAGATTGGCGAAAATCAATCGCTGGCTCGCGCCGCTCGCGGCGATCTTCGGCGCGGCTGCATGGTTCCAGCCATCCGTCGTTGGCTCGGACTTGTGGTGGCACCTCGCGGCAGGTCGGGAGGTCTGGCAAACCCTGCGCCTGCCGACCGCGGATCATTTTTCCTTCACGTTTGACGGTCGACCGTGGATGCACCTCGAGTGGCTCTGGGGCGTTGGATACTGGCTCGCGTTCGAGGTCGATCCAGAGCTCGTCGCCTGGCTGAATCTCGGCTTGCTGGTCGCGATCTTCTCCGTCGCGTTCGTGGTCGCACGGTGCCACTGCGGCTCGTCCTTCGGCGCCGGCTGCGCGCTCTGGGCCGCAGCGGCGACTGCGCACTGGTTCCTGGACATTAGGCCGCACGAATTGACCCTGCTCTTCCTGGGAATTGTGCTCCTGACGAGGAACAAAACCTGGGCACCGTGGCTCTGGCCAGTCTTGATGGTGCTCTGGTGCAATCTCCACGGTGGCTTCGTCTTCGGCTTCGGTGTCATCGGGCTCTTCGCGCTGGTCGAGACGATCCGAGTATCGCTCGCGGTGAAACGCGTCTCGATCAATCCTCGGCTTTTGGCCGGCGTCGCGCTCACCGGACTTGGGCTTCTCTGCAACCCGTGGGGCTTTCGGATCCTCGAGTATCCGCTCGCCTATCTGGATTCAAGCTCCCCATTTCGCCAAATTATCGAGTGGTGGCCGCCCGGCGCGAGTCTCGACCCGCGCGGCTTCGCAGGCCGCTTTGCCTGGCTCCTGGTGGCTGCTGCCGCAGGCGCCGTGATCGAGCTCCGCTCGCGGCCGCGCGACCTGTTCCTCGTGGCGCTGGCCGGTGTCACCTGCGCTATGGCGCTCACGTCGCGCCGCTTCATTCCGCTCTTCGCCATAGCGTCGCTGCCGATGGTCGCGAGACTCTTCACCGACTTGCGTGATCGCGCCGCAAAGCGGCTTCCCAAAGAATTTGTCGGGCGCGTGATCTTGGGCGCTCCGCTCGCCGCTCTTCTGGTCGCTGCAAGTTTGTGGCGTGACGTTCGGCTCGCACCGCGTCTGCTCGAGCGCTGGACCGAGACTCAGATCTACCCGAGCGCGGCGCTCCGCTATCTGCAGGTTCTCGATCCGGGTCCGCGCCTACTCAACCACTACAACTGGGGCGGGTTCGTGATGCTGCACGCCCCGGAGTTCAAAGTCATGATCGACGGCCGCGCGAACACGCTGTACGATGAAAAGACCTATGTCGACTACGTCGTGCTCAGTTCCGGCCAAGGTGAACTGTCGTCGCTGCTCGCGCAGTATCCAGTGGATTCCGCGCTGCTTCCGGCTGGATCCGGCCAGCTCGCGGAGGCACTCGCCAGCGCGCGCTACAATTGGCGTGTCGTCTATGCCGACCAGACTGCGATAGTGCTTCTGCCTCCGAACTCCGAACGGCTCGCGCGACCGCTTCCCCGGCCAGACGATTTTTTGAGCGATGAGCCCGATTGGCTGCTTATGCGCGGCATTACGGCTGCTGAAGTCGGACGCAGAGAGGAAGGACGCGCACTGATCGAGGCTGCGATCGCTCGCGAGCCCTTGCTGATCCGCGGTTATGGACTGCTCGCGCGCTTCGCTGCGCAGGAGCAGAACCCGGACGGAATCGCCGCAGCGATCGAGCGCGGCATCGCGATCGAGCCGCGCTGGACCCAGTCGCTCCGCCTACAGGAGGCGAGGGCGTATGAAGAGATCGGTGACTTGGAGCGTTCGCTCGTCGCACTGGAGCGCGCGATCCCGCGCGGCCCATTCGTGCGGCCCGAGGGCATACTGAAGCATCTCGCTGAACTGCGTCAGAAGCGCGATTCCCCCCGTTGACTCAAGCATGGTCATTTAGCGTTAATGTAGACGGCGAAAAGTTGGGTAAATACCCAAACCGACATGTTGTGCGATTGAGCTATGTTCGAATCCAGAGTGCCCAGCCTGATTATGCAGAGACGTGGTGAGTCTTGATCTTTCTGCTTCACTCCATACCGATGGTGCGCAGCCATTTCAGCGCATCATCAGGCCAGGCTTTGGCTTCGCCAGTGCAACGCAGGCCGTAGCCGTGGCCGCCGGTGGGATAGAGTTTGAACTCGTGGGCGATCTTCGCCTCGTTGAGTGCAGCGTGGTAAATCTTGCTTCCTGCGACAAAGGTTTTGTCGTCCTCATTGTGAATGATCAGAGTTGGCGGGATCGCGTCCTTCAAGTTGAGATCAGGGGAGACGTGGCCGGCCTTGTCACTGAGATACGCCGGATACACCAGCACGGCAAAATCGGGCCGGCAGCTCTGCTGATCCACCGCATCGAGCGCCGGATAGCTGCGGGCCTCGAACTGCGTGCTCGCCTTGGCCGCGACATTGCCTCCGGCCGAGAAACCGATGACGCCGACGCGCTTCGGATCAACGCTCCACTCCGCCGCGTGCGCCCGCGTGAGGCTCAGTGCCCGTTGCACATCCTGTAACGCCCCTTCGCGGTTGTTCGGCGTGCGATACTTCAGCACCAGTGCGCTGATGCCGTTTTTGTTGAGCCATGCAGCGATCTCCGAGCCTTCCTTGTCCACCACCACATAACTGTAGCCACCGCCCGGACAGACGATCATCACCGGCGCAGGCTTGCCGTCCTTGGCGGGCGAGGGGAAGAAGGTCAGTGTCGGCCGGCTGACGTTGGTGATGCGATGAAAGCCATCGTTCTTTTTCACTCTCGCTTCGGCCTCATTTGCCCCCTTGCCCGGCATCTTGCCCTCGGGCCAAACATCCACGATGGATTCAGCGAACAAGAGCGACGTGGTCGCGAGGAGCAGGAGCAGCGTGCGGATCATGGAGTCATTAACCCTGCAAGCCTCATAAATGCAAGGGAGCACGGACATAGTAGCTCGAACAAGGGAGCGCGGACACTCTTGTCCGCTTTCGAATTTGTCGCGGCGTAGCCGCCTGGTTTCTTAGTTGCGGACAGGAGTGTCCGCGCTCCTTTGAAGAAATCATTTAATCCGCATTCGCGGCAGGGTTTTGTTCGGCGATTGCCAATCGCCGCTTCATGATTTAAGGCATCACGCCCCGGAGAAATCCGATGGTGCGAGACCATGGGCCGCACTAGCATGATGGTATGAACGTTGCCCCCATTGATCCGGAACTCCTCGCACGCACGCGGACCAGCACGGGCGAGACACTGGCCGCGCTCACGGAAAAATCGCCGGTGCTCCTCGTGCTGCTGCGCCATGAAGGCTGCCCTTTCTGCCGCAACGTCATGTCGGACATCGCACGACTGCGGGACCGCATTGAGGCCGTCGGCACTCGCATCGTCGTGGGACACATGACTTCCGAGGATGATTTCGCCGCCTTCGCCGCGCGCTACGGCCTGTCCGCTCTCGCGTCAGTGGCCGATCCCCAGCGCACGCTCTACAAAGGGCTGGGACTGCGGCACGGCAGACTGCTGCAACTCATCGGCCCCAAGGTGTTGTGGGCCTATATGAAGTCCATTCTCTCCGGACATCGGCCGGGGAGAATCAAAGGCGATCCCCTCCAGTTGCCCGGCGCGTTTCTTCTTCATCAGGGAAAAGTGATCAAATCCCATCTTTATCGCGATGCCGGAGACAAGCCTGACTATGTCAGCCTCGCCACGCTTTAGCGACCTTGCGGCTTCCCCGCAGAAAAACACTTTGCCAGAGCACCATCGCGCTTGAAATTCACCATGGAAATCAACCCGGCTGCATCATGATCCACACTGTATTTTTCTGGCTCAAAAAAGATCTTACGCAGGCTCAAAGAGCCGCCTTTGAAAGTGAAATCATCCGCCTGAAGGAAATCAGCTATCTCGTGCACGGCTTCATCGGCAAACCGGCGCCAACCGAAAACAGGCCGGTCATCGATCATTCCTTCGATTACTCGCTGACGTTGCATTTCAAAAATCTCGAAGACCACGAGCACTACCAAAAGAAGTGCGAACAGCACCAACGGTTCATCGACAACTGCAAAACGTTCTGGGACCGGGTCCTGGTTTACGACAGTTCACCTATCCACTGAGGGCGGTGCGACCGCATACATTTGGGCGCCGGCGCAGTAGCGCCCTACCGAGATTATTGACGTGCCCTTCGCCCCACGTGTTAAGACTCTTGAGGACGAGATTTCAAGAACTGTTCCCGCAAATCCGAAAGCAGCTTTCCCGATTCTGTGCGCCAAGCAGTCCAGCCATTAACGGTCTGCCGAGGACTTCCGGCTTGGTTGATGAAGTAAATTGCGGCGTAGCTTGGGCTGTTGAAGCTCTGATTGTCGGCGCGCAAAGAACCATCGTCCTGCACGACAGCTTCGAAGGTTCTGCGATCTTCGTTCATGTGCTTGCGTTTGTAACTCATTAGTAATTTGCTGCCAACTTTCAATATGTTTGCCTGGACTAAATCTTGGAGCGTCACGTCGTAGAACTTGATTCCGTCAGCGCTACCAGCTTCATCTTCCTCATGACTATCAAATGCAGGTCGATACTCCTCCGGCAGTTCATAGATGATGTTTCTAGGATTTTCGAGGTCGACATGCTTTCGAATAATCCACAGTTTAGTCTCAATTTTCACGGAGGTGGATGCCCACTCGCGCAAATCAGCAGAGACAGCATCAATTGGCATACCTAAGAGCGGCTGAGTTGCAAGAATTTCGTCTAACACTTTTCGAATATCGATCGGCTCAATGCCTTCATCCTCAAACTTTCTGCGAATCACCTCGTCGTCTCGAACCAATGTAACAATACGTTCGACTAGATATCGCTTCGACTCGGGTTTGAGAGCCGCTGTGATTTGTTTTGCCACCTGCGGAGCGATGTGACTCCATACGCTGTGTTTCGCGAGTTCTGCTTCGATGATGAACCATTGTTTGTTTCCAACATCGAACGCGAAACCGTCCGGAATCGTTGCTGCGCCATCGGGAGTGAATATCTTCCCCTTCGGTAAATAGATCGAAGATGGTCCGAAGATGTATTCGTAATTCTGCACTACGACATTCTCTAGCTCCGCTTCGGATTCGAAGGGGGATTGGACAAAGCGAGTGGCGGATGAAATCAGCATGCAATGATTATTCCCGATTTACGCCTTCGTGTAAACCTCTTCATCCTTTTCTACAAACTCCTTCGGTCTTTGACTCCGCTGCGCTCGGTTCCTCCATCCGAATGATCGTTTCGTAATGCATGATCTTGCCACATCTTGCGCAAACAAACCGTGGCGGTCAAGGAATGTCGAGATGCCGATACTCACCTGGCTGTATGGACTCGACTGCGGACCGGATTGCGGCACCTGCGGCCATGATGCGGCGCAGGTCGTTAGTGGAAAGCTCCAGGATGGCGATGCGACGATTTGCGAGGTTCTGCTGATAGCGGATGTTCTGGTCGCAGGTGATGAAGATATCGAACTCGGACTCAGCCTGCCGGATTAGGTCGCCGTTTGTGATGGCGTGCCAGCCGCGCTTCTGGGCGGTGGTGCAGGCATGACCGGCGAGCAGCTTGTGCATCGGCCACGGCACACACTCGTCCAGCAGGATGGTCATGCGATGGCAAGCAAAGCGGACTCGGAACGCTCCAGCACGGCCACGGCCATTTCGCGCGTGACGGTGGGGAAGCACTCAAGGAACTCTTCCAGCGTGTAATCGGTCTCGAGATACTTGAAAAGCGACTCGACCGGCACGCGCGTGCCCTTGAAGACGGGCGTGCCGCCGAGAATCTCGGGATCAACGGTGATGAGGGTGCTGGAGTTCACGGCGACAGAATAAGCGATCTAGGCCTTCGCGTAAAGCTCGCTTCCTTTTTCGGAAAATTCGCGGCTCTTCTCTTCCATGCCCTTCTTCAAGGCTTCTTCTTCGGCAAGACCTTGCTCCGCAGCATACTTGCGAACGTCCTCTGTTATTTTCATTGAGCAGAAATGCGGCCCGCACATGGAACAGAAGTGTGCGCTCTTTGCGCCTTCTTGCGGCAATGTCTCATCATGAAACTCGCGGGCCGTGACGGGATCGAGTGACAGATTGAACTGATCCTCCCAGCGGAATTCGAACCGCGCCTTGCTGAGGGCGTTGTCGCGGTATTGGGCACCGGGGTGGCCTTTGGCGAGGTCGGCGGCGTGGGCAGCTAATTTGTAGGTGATGACGCCGACTTTGACGTCTTCCTTGTTGGGGAGGCCGAGGTGTTCCTTGGGGGTGACGTAGCAGAGCATGGCGCAGCCATACCAGCCGATCATGGCGGCACCGATGCCGCTGGTGATGTGGTCGTAGCCGGGGGCGATGTCGGTGGTGAGTGGCCCAAGGGTGTAGAAGGGGGCCTCGTGGCACCACTCGAGCTGCTTGGCCATGTTTTCCTCGATCATGTGCATGGGGACGTGGCCGGGGCCTTCGTTCATGACCTGGACGCCTTTGGCCCAAGCGCGGCGGGTGAGTTCGCCCTGCGTTTCGAGTTCGCCGAATTGCGCGCGGTCATTGGCGTCGGCGATGGAGCCGGGGCGCAGACCATCGCCGATGGAGAAGCTGACGTCGTAGGCGGCCATGATGTTGCAGATGTCGTCCCAGTGGGTGTAGAGAAAATTTTCCTGATGATGCGCGAGGCAC
>JANNQW010000297.1:0-1593 GCA_031400955.1 Verrucomicrobiota bacterium | reverse complement strand
GTGAGTGGACTTGCCTACGAAGCATGTTCCGCCCACCATTGCACGCGTCTCAGCAATCGTGAGATCGTCCTGTCCCACATGGACGCCCTCGCTGCCGACTACGGCAGCCACCTGGGGATGATCATTGATCACCAGCGGCACGCCAGCATCGCGCGTCAGTGGCAACATCAACTGGGCAAATCGCTCGACTTCCGACGGCGTGAATCCTTTGGCCCGCAGTTGCAAAACATCAGCTCCGCCCTCTAACAAAGCGCAGGTCATCTTCTCGACATCAACGGGCTTGACATAGCCAAGGTCGAGAATGGCGTAGAGCTTGGCGGATGATAAAGTCATGAAGGTTTCAGCTTTGCGTTTTCGGTTTTCCAATCAATATGCAGCCACTGAACACTGAACACTAAAATTTTATGTCATCCTCCACCCTCCTCATTCTCGCCGCCGGCATGGGCAGCCGTTACGGCGGCCTCAAACAAGTCGATCCCATGGGCCCGCACGGCGAAACGGTGCTCGACTATTCCGTATTCGACGCCAAACGCTCCGGCTTTGGCAAAGTCGTCTTCGTCATCCGTCGCGATTTCGAGGAGGAGTTCAAAACGAAAGTCGGCAGCCGCTTCGACAAACATATTCAGGTTGAATACGCTTTTCAGGCGCTCGATGATCTGCCCGCTGGATTCAAGGTGCCCGAAGGCCGCGTGAAACCCTGGGGCACCACGCATGCCGTGCTCGCCGCTGAGAAGGCGATCCATGAACCCTTCGGCATGATCAATGCCGACGACTTCTATGGGCGCGATGCTTTTGAAAAACTCGCAGCCAACCTGCGCCAGCCACGCCCGAACGACGGCATCGGCCACTACTCCATGGTCGGATTCAAGTTGCGCAACACGCTTTCAGAAAATGGCAGTGTGGCCCGCGGCGTCTGCACCAGCAAGAATGGGAAACTCGCGTCTGTCACCGAGATGACGAAGATCGTGAAGACCACCACCGGCGCGCGCAATGAGGAAGACCCCGCGCATCCCGTCGAACTCACCGGAAACGAACTCGTGAGCATGAACTTCTTCGGCTTCACTCCCGAACTGTTCCCGCAGTTGCACGTCGCCTTTGCCGAATTCCTCAAGCAGCACGGCAACGATCCAAAATCCGAGTGCTACATCCCGAAGGTCACGGACACGCTCATCAACACCGGCAAAGCGGAAGTCGAAGTTCTGGAAACCTGCGGCTCATGGTTTGGAGTCACCTATCCCGAGGACAAGCCTATTGTCGTCGCTAACATCAAGAGGCTGGTGGATGCGTGGGAATATCCAGCCCCACTGTGGGGTTAACAACTTTCAAAATGGTTTGTAGCTTTGTGAAATTCGCTTGTTGCATCCTTGCGTTGTCAGTGGTGGCGTCATCGTGCGAGAAGAAAATTACCCATTGAATCCAGATCAGCCTTGGATTTCGTTCTTGGCCTTCGTCTCATACCATTTACCCCTTTAAATCAGCATAACGGGTCCGAAGGAAGCGTTTGTTTGATCATTGAGCCAAGGATGCAAAACTAGGCTGAAGATTCTTCTGGCATCGCTCCAGAAAGGACGAAGGAAAGCTGTGAGGGCATCT
>JANNQW010000296.1:0-6297 GCA_031400955.1 Verrucomicrobiota bacterium | reverse complement strand
TCATTGACGCCGAGGTCACGCGCCGCACGGTGGATTTCATGAAGCGCAGCGTGAAAACCGGAAAACCGTTTTATAGCTATGTTTGCATGACCCAACCGCACATCCCGGTGCTGGCGCATCCCGATTTCGTAGGCAAAACCGGCTTCGGAGAATTCCCTGACATGCTAGCCGAGATGGACTTTCGCGTCGGCCAGATCCTCGACGCCGTGGACGAACTGGGAGTGCGCGACGACACCATCTTTGTCTTCACCAGCGACAATGGCCCTGACCCGACCTTTCCGGCCCAAGGCACTTCCGGCCCTTGGCGCGGTTACTATTTCACGCACATGGAAGGCTCGTCGCGCACGCCGTTCATCATCCGCTGGCCGGGGAAAATTCCCGCCGGAAGGGTGAGCAATGAGATTATGCACGAAATGGACACCTTCACGACCTTCGCGAAACTCGCCGGCGCTGCCGTGCCGCAAGATCGCCCGATTGACGGCGTGGATCAGACCGATTTCCTGTTGGGCAAGAAGGAGAAATCGGACCGCGAAGGCATTCTGCTATTCTGCGCGGACCGCCTGCAGGCGGTGAAGTGGCGCAACTGGAAACTGCACCTTTACGACGAGCAGCGCGACTGGTTCACGCCGCCGCTGAAACTCGGCACGCCGAAGCTGTTCGACCTCATTCTCGATCCCAAGGAAGAATTTCCGGTCACAGTCCAAAACACCTGGGCCGTCGAACCGATGACCAAGATGATGGCGCAGTTCATGGGGAGCACGAAGCAGCACCCGTTCATCGCGCCCGGCACGCCTGATCCTTACGTCCCGCCAGTGAAACAACCCTAATTTATTATGAAAAATCGCACTCAAAACCTTCTTACGGTCGCCCTCTTGGTGGTGGCTTGCACTACCAACATCGCTCGCGCGGCGGACCCGCTCCCGTCGTGGAACGACACCGCGCCGAAGCAATCCATCACCGCCTTCGTCGAGAAGGTGACAAAGCAAGGCTCGCCGGATTTCGTGCCGCCCGCCGAGCGTATTGCGACGTTCGACAACGACGGTTGCCTCTGGGCCGAGCAGCCGATGTATTTTCAGGCGCTCTTCGTCTTCGACCGCGTCAAGGAACTCGCGCCGCAGCATCCAGACTGGAAGGACAAGGAACCCTTCGCCTCCGTGCTCAAGGGCGACATGAAAGGCGCGCTGGCCGGCGGCGAGCACGCGCTCATGGACATGGCGCTGGCCACCCACGCTGGCACCACGACCGAGGAGTTTGAGAAGATCGTCCTCGACTGGATCGGCACCGCGAAGCACCCGAAGACCGGCAAGCTCTTCACGGAGATGGTCTATCAGCCGATGCTCGAAGTGCTGGCCTACCTGCGCGCGAACGGCTTCAAGACCTTCATCGTCTCCGGCGGCGGCATCGAATTCATGCGCCCGTGGACGGAGCGCGTCTATGGCATCCCGCCCGAGCAGGTCATCGGCAGCAGCATCAAGACGAAGTTCAAATTGCGCGATGGAAAGCCCGTGCTCGCGCGCCTGCCGGAACTCAGCTTCTACAACGACAAAGGCGGCAAGCCCGCCGCCATCCAGCACCACATCGGCCGCCGCCCCATCGCGTCGTTCGGCAATTCCGACGGCGACCTGCAAATGCTCCAGTGGACCGCCGCCGGCCCCGGCGTGCGCTTCTGCCTCTACGTCCACCACACCGACGCCGAGCGCGAATGGGCCTACGACCGCGAATCCCACATCGGCAAACTCGACAAAGGCCTCGACGAAGCCGCAGCGAAAGGCTGGACCATCGTGAGCATGAAGGACGACTGGAAGACCATCCACCCACCTGCCAAATAAAATCGATCCCCAACACCCTGGACTTCGTGCTGTCATTCTGTTCAAGTTTTCTCTCCTACTCAGAAGTCCCCGACACAACCTTCACCCAACTTCAAAACCCGCCAAATCCATGAATCCTTCCAGTTATCGTCTCATTATTTCCGGGCTTGCCGCTCTGGCTTCCAACTTTGCATTCCTTCGCGCCGAGGAAGGCGGCAGCGGACAGTATCTCATTGGGGCTTTTTCCTCCGCACTGGATTTTTCTTCTGCCAAGCCCGGCCTGGGCATAGCCACGGACCTTATCGGTTACTCAGGTGACGTTGGCGGCAGCCGGGCGCTGCCAGTCGGGGGTATCGCGCGCGCCGGGCTCGAAGCTGATTTTTTTATCTGGGACGTTGCGATGGCCTACACGTTTGAGCCGAAGGTGCTCGGCGCCAGCTACTCGGTGGGTGTGTGCCTGCCTTTCCTCTGGCTGGATGTGGAAGCCAATGCGTCAATCACCGGACCAGCGGGCAGGACTATCAGCCGCCGCATCTCGGATGACGCCGCAGGTCTCACGGACATCGCCATCATACCGGTCGCTCTGAACTGGAAGTCAGGTAACTGGCAGTTCAACTTCCAGGAAATCGTTTACGCGCCCACCGGCGGTTACGAAGTGGGCAAGCTCGCCAACCTTGGCAAGAACATCTGGAGCTTTGATTCCATCTTCGGCGTCAGTTACATGAACCCCAAGAAAGGACTGGAACTCAGCCTCATGTCCGGTTTCCTTTTCTCAACGGAGAACGACGACACCGGCTACCAAAACGGCAACGTCATCCACACGGAAGCCACCATCGCCCAATACATTCCGCTTGGGAAAAATACCATCCTCGCGCTCGGCGCGAACGGCTTCTACTACCAGCAGGTCAGCGGTGACAGCGGCAGCGGTGCAACGCTCGGTGACCTTGAAGGCCGGACTGCTGGCGTCGGCCCCATCATCAACCTCATTCAAACCATTGGCGACAAAACGCTTGCCATCCAGGCCAAGTGGCTGCCAGAGCTTGAAACTAAAAACCGTTTCAAGGGCGACTGGATCTGGCTCTCCATCGGCATGGCTTTCTAAACTGCAACGGCAATTTTCGTGGCCACCACTGCTGCTCTTTTGATTGATCGATCACGACACCTCGCAACTTCAAATACTATGAACATCCGCCTCCTTGCTCCCGTTCTCGCCTTGCTCATTTTTCAGCCGCTCGTCGCGCAGGAGGAAGATCTCGCCAAGCAGCTCGCCAATCCCGTGGCCTCGCTCATCAGCGTGCCCTTTCAGGCGAACTGGGACTTCGGCATCGGATCGAGAGACGCGACGCGTTTCACGCTGAATGTGCAGCCGGTCATCCCGCTCTCGCTCAACGATGATGTGAACCTGATCATCCGCACCATCCTGCCGGTCATTGACGCGGAGTCGCCTGCGCCGGGGATCGGTTCCGCCTCGGGTCTCGGCGACACCGTGCAGAGCTTTTTCTTTTCGCCCAAGAAACCGGTGGGCGGGTGGATACTCGCCATTGGCCCGGTCGCTCTGTGGCCGACGGCCACGGACGATCTGCTCGGCTCCGGCAAGTGGGGCGCAGGTCCGACAGCGCTGGCCTTGAAGCAAACCGGCCCGTGGACTGTCGGCGCGCTGGTGAATCACATCTGGTCCTTCGCTGGCGAGGATGATCGCGCGGACGTCAGCGCCACCTTCCTCCAGCCGTTCGTGTCCTACATCACGAAAACCAAGACGACCTTCAGCCTGAACGCAGAGTCCACTTATGACTGGGAACGCGAGCAGTGGACTGTGCCGCTGAACTTCGTCGTCTCCCAGCTCTTCAAAGTCGGCAACCAGCCGATGCAGGCCTTCGTCGGCGGCCGGTATTATGTGGAAGGCCCGGACAACGGCCCTGAGTGGGGTCTGCGCGCTGGATTGACGCTTTTGTTTCCCAAGTAAAATCGAGATGGTGAGCCATTTGTTGCTTGCATTCACCGCCCGACTTCTGGAGCATCCAGGCACCAGCACCAACGCTGACTGAGTCACCCAAAACCAAAATCCTCCCACATCGCTCACCTTCCATCCCATGAATAACAAGAATAGAATCCTCGCGGTCATCGCACTTACTCTCATCACCGTCGGCTGCTCCACGACATCCTCCTGGGACGGCAAATACGCCGCCGACCGCAAGGAGCGCCTGACCCGGGGCTGCATGTTTTTTTTTGATGGAGCAGGTGGAGGCACCAAGAAGACCAACTACGCCGGCGGTGTCGTTCAGGGCATGAAGGAAGCTGGCTACCAGGGTGCGGGTGAACTCATGTCGTGGGAAACTGGCAAGGGTCTGATGGCCGACCAAAAGGCGAGCGTGGCATACAAAAAGGCACAGGCCGCTAAATCCGCCGCGAGCATCCGCCAATACATGAAAGAACATCCCGGCAAACCCGTGAGCCTGCTCGGCTTCTCCGCAGGAACGGCGGAGGTGATCTTTGCGCTGGAGAAGCTTCCCGAGACCGCGCAGGTGGACCATGTGGTCCTGCTCGGTGCGTCCATCAGCCGCGACTACGACATGACAGCGGCGCTCAAGCGCGTGAAACACAAACTGCACATCATCACCTCCACGCATGATCACATGCTTTCCATCGCCATGCCCCTCTCCGGCACCGCCGACCGGAAGTTCCACGATCCCGGCGCGGGCATCAAAGGCTTCGTCCTGCCTCCGGGAGCGAGCGAAGAAACCAAGCGGCTCTATGCCAGGAAAATCGCCGTCATCCCCTACTCCAAGGATTTCCGGAGGGACGGCGACAAGGGTCACCACTTCGACAACGTGAAGAAGGACTTCATCCGCGACCACGTGGCCCCGCTCCTCATGGGCAGACCTTGACGGCAATCGTGGCGAGCATTCAGAACATGAAGGTTCTGCTCCCATTTTGTCTGCTGATGCTCGCTTCTCCGTGGGCAAACGCATCAGCAGCGCCGCTCCCACCGGCTCCGCCCCGGCCCGGCGACGATGCAGGCCCGACGAAGGTCGGCTATGCAGTCTGGATCGGTGATATCACGCGGATCGACAGCGCCGCCCAGACATTTGCGGCCAATTTCGTCGTGGCTCTGAGCTGGCATGATCCCAAGCTCGCGCACAGCGGACCCGGCGCGAAATCATACGCGCTCGACGACATCTGGTATCCGCGCTTTCTCATCGGGAACGAAGCCAGGGAGTCCGTCCGTTCGCTGCCCGAGATCGTCGATGCAGCGCCCGATGGCACGGCGGTGTACCGGCAGCGCATAACGGGAACCTTTTCCCAATCACTGAACCTGCGTGCCTTCCCGTTCGATTCCGAAACCATCCGCATGACATTCGTGGTGCCGGGAGCGCGGCCAGAGGACATCCAGTTCGCACCCGACGCGACAGCCGTCTCCATGGGTATGCGCGACGGCGTCGGCCTCGCAGACAAGCTTACCCTGCAAGACTGGCGCGTGACCTCGGCGACTTCGAAAGTACAACCCTTTCCCGCAACGCCCCGGCTGAATCTCGCGGGATTCAAGATTGAGATTCAGGCTCAGCGCCTGTCGCATCACTTTGTCATCAAAGTCATCATTCCACTCATCCTCATCGTGATGATGTCGTGGGCGGTTTTCTGGATCGAGCCGGATGATGCCAGCACGCAGATGGGCGTGGCCGTCACGGCGATGCTGACACTCATCGCCTACCAGTTCGTGATCGATTCCGACGTGCCGGAACTTCCCTACCTCACCCGGATCGACGCCTTCATCCTGATGAGTTCGTTCCTGGTTTTTCTGTCGCTCATCGAAGTCCTGGTGACGACCAAATTTGCCAGCCGGGGCCGGGCAGAGCTGGCCCACGCCATTGACCGTCGTTGCCGCTGGATTTTCCCGGTCGTGTTCGCGGCGGGCACCGTGGCGACTTTGTCAGGCTGGACCGGTGGACAGGGGCCGCCATGAACAAAATCATAATCATGAAAGTCAGTTCTTGCGTTGCGACAGCATTCCGAAATGCTATGAATGAAACTGCCAATCACGAATTCCCTGCTTAAATCAAACCAGATCCAAACTATACGCATGAAAACCAGAATTCCCCAATGGATGCCGTCGGCGCCAGCACTGCTGGCCATCGCCCTCATTGCCGTTTCCCCCGCCAAGGCAGAAATTGATCCCGCCGCGAAGGCCCTGGCAAAGGCGGTGGCTGCAAAACTCAGCAGCGCTCAGACCATCAAGCTGACCGCGCAACACAAGCTGGATCCGGCGCTGGGCGTCGGCTCGAAACTGGAGAACGGACCGCTGAACTTCACCGTCAAGCGTCCAAACCAGTTCTATGTTTTGCAATCGGCAGGTGCAGAAACGCGCGAAATGGCATTCGATGGAAAAACACTCAGCATCATCCACCCGGAGACCAAGATCCACGCCCTGGCCCCGCTCCAGGCCGGCTCAATCGAGCAGCTGGCTGACGCGATGGAGTCCCGCCTGGGTTTC
>JANNQW010000295.1:0-3551 GCA_031400955.1 Verrucomicrobiota bacterium | reverse complement strand
TCATGCGCGTGCGGCCTTGGCGCCCACGCCCAACATACCTCTGCCGCAGGCGCGGCAGCATCTCTTCTCTGACTTTTTGACTCATGGACATCGGCTTGGTTGCCGGTGTCATCCTTTATGAGTCAACGACCTTTTCTTTCCTACCCTCCATTCCCTGCTCCGGTGTCATTACTTATGAGGCAACAGGCAAACTCGTTGCTCACTGACTTTCCCCTTGCGCCACCCATTGTTTACCGACGATAATTCCCGCAATTTCAATCATGGCTGAATCCGATCCAACAACCGACGGCACGGCCAGCAACGCCGCGCCGTTGGCGGACATTGTCGAGAGCATCTCCGATCCGCTGATGGCGCTCGACGGACAGTGGCGCTTCACTTATGTCAACAGCAGCGCGGCCCGCATGTTCAGTCGTGACAAACGGCTGCTTCTCGGCGTCTCACTCTGGGACACGCTGCCGCCCAGCGCGCATGAGCACCACTTCGATGCGCTTGCCGCCGCGCTGGAAAAACGCGAGACCGTGACGCGCGAGGTTTTTCTCGAAGGCATTAACACCTGGTTTGAGGCCCGCACCTATCCCTTCGGCAGCGGGCTGCTGCTGCTGCTCAAGGACATCACCACGCGCAAGCTGGAGGCGGAACGCAGCAGCCGCATGGACCGTCTGGAATCACTCGGCCTCCTGGCGCGCGGGTTCGCGCATGACTTCAATAACAATCTCACCGTGCTGCTGGGCAATCTCGCGCTCGCGGAGATGCGGCTGCAAAGCCAGCCCGACAAGCTGCCGGAAATTCAGAATGCGAAACAGGCCACGCTCCAGGCGCAGAGTCTCGTGCAGCAGCTCCTGACGTTCGCGCGCGGCGGCGCGCCGATCAAGCGGCCCATCTCCATGGCAGAGCTGGTGAAGACATTCTTCCATAATCACTCGCGGATAAACCATGTGAATTATCTCGTGGAAGTGCAGGAAGATCTGCCGCAGGTCGCGGTCGATCCCAATCAGGTGCGCCGTCTGCTCGGCAACCTGGTGCGCAATGCGGAGCAGGCTCTGCCGCGCGGTGGTGAAATCATGGTGCGCTGCGAGGGCGCCGATCCACTGGCGATTTTCCCGAACGAAACCGTCGCGGAGTTCGGCGAAGCCTGTGCCGGTGTCATTCTTGAGGTGCGTGACAATGGCACTGGCATTGCCTCCGAACATTTGCCGCATGTATTTGAACCGTATTTTCAGCACGCGGAAAGCTGACAACGCCACCGGGCTCGGCCTCACGGTATGCGAGTCCATTGCCAAAGCGCACGGCGGATCCATCTCCGTGCAGTCCACCCCCGGCACCGGCACCACGGTGCGCTTCTTCCTGCCGATGGACCCCGATGCCGACGAAGCTGACACTCTGGGCATTGAAAAGTCCTTTGAAATCGCGCCCACCGCCGTCCCGCGCATCTTGGTGCTGGAAGATGACAACTTGGTGCGCGATCTCATTGTCCGGAATTTACAGAGTCAGAACTACGAAGTCGTCGAGACCGTTGACGGCAACGACACCGTCCGCGCCTATCAGCAGGCGATGCAGGAGGGGCGCCCATTTCACCTGGTCGTGCTCGATCTTTCCATCCCCAACGGCATGGGCGGCCTGCGCACCATGGAGAAAATCCGTGCGATGGATCAGAACGTCCTCGCCATCGTCAGCAGTGGTTATTCCGATGATCCGGTGATGGCTCAGGCCGCCGCCTATGGATTTGCCGCCGTGCTGCCCAAACCCTACGAGCCGGTCGAACTACTACGCATGGTGAAGGGGCTGATTGCCCGCCGCACCGCGGTTTGAAGTGAATGAATCAAGTCCCGAGTGGTGAGGTTCAAGCGGCGCATCAAAATCCTGCCAGGAAATTAATGCCGGACTCGTCGGAAGCAGAGGCCACAAGGCGCGGTAATTCATTCCTGGTCATCAGCGCCACGACCTCCGGCTGCGACAGCGCGCGGTCGGTGATGAATAGTTCGTCCAGATCACCGCGGAAATGTCCTTTGTCCTTGTTCTGTTTCCCAGGTGTGCGCCCGAGCCAGATTACGTCGGCCTTCCCGGGATCAGGAGCCAGATGTTTTACCTTGATGGTGCGCACTGTCGCGCCCTCGAGGCGGCCATCGACATACTGGGTTGCTTGAAGAGTTCCGTCACTCATTCTGATGGGAAGAAACGAGACCGCAATATGATGCCACTTACCATCGCGCAAGGGTGTGGCGCCCACGGCGTAGATTTTACCAATCTCCGTGCGCAACGCACCGAGCGGCCCGTGATTCGGGTTGCGATTCCAGCCAATTTGCAGCGTTTGACTGCCTAATCTCTTGCTGCGCATGGACCAGGTCACCAGCGCCTGTGCGTCCGAAAGCTTCGAATCCTCCGGGATGCGAACCCAAAACGCCACCGCACGGGACGCAGGGTTCGAAATGCCGGGAGCGGATACGCTGAGCGCGTCGTGCCCGCTGAAGTGCAGCGCCTGACCCCAGCGGCCCTCGATGAGCGACGTGTTCGCTGGCGTGATGTCAAAGACTCCGGAAAGGCCCGACGCTTCACCTTTGAAGACGCCATCTTTGACCACATCGAATGACCAGCGGGCAAAGTTTACGGGATGGTTCCAGCGATCGAGCGATGCGGATTTTGCCAGTCGCGAATGCTGGCTCGTGAAATCACTCTTTCTGGTCTTCAAGCTTTTTCCGAAACGGCGCGTTTCGTTTTCACGAAGCACGCTCGGAGCATTTTCCTCCTCGTTCACCGGTGAGACCTCCACCGCGCCCTTCAAGACATGCACTTCGGCTGCACCGCCCGCTTCCGCGACCATGGAAAATTCGGTACCGAGATCCACCACCTCGACGGATTGATGATGCACGCGAAAGCCGATAGCCTGCGGCGGCACTGTCGCCTTCAAGCCGCCGCTCTGGAGTGTCGCCTCCCACGCCGACACGACATCCAGCACCGCTGGGCCTTCGAGTTTTACCTGGGCACCAGAGTCAAAAGTGATCTCCGCGATCCCTTCCGCGAGATCAACTTGCTGGCCGCGCCGGACCGGATCGCCGGGCTGGAATTTTGTCGCGCCGCGCCAGACGCAATTCTTCGCGCCCGTCATGCGCGCCACCAGGGCTCCGGTTTGCATCTCTGAATCCGCGATGTCATGACCAGCCGATGATGTCTCCTGACGCAGATAAATGACAGACAATCCAATCGTCAAACAAGCCGCAGCCGCAAGGGCGGCGATGGGCCACGTCTTGAAATTGACCCGGCGGATTTTCCCATCCGACGCATCGCACTGCATTTCGCCGGCATATTCAGCCAGGCTCACGGAAAGAGACACCGAGTGAAAATAAATGGTGCGCGCTGCTTCAGAAGATTTCAGTAAATCGCCAAGACGTCGCTGCTGGGTCGCGGTGATGCGATCATCCGCGAGCGCACTGGCCAGTTCCTGCACCTCGAGCGTTTCGTTGTCCGTGAGACTCATCGCGAGCCCTCCTGTGAAAGTTGATAGGTTACGCAATCGGCGAGCAGTTTGCGGATGCGGTTGAGCGCGCGATAGGCGG
>JANNQW010000294.1:0-1779 GCA_031400955.1 Verrucomicrobiota bacterium | reverse complement strand
AGCCGGTGGTGACAACCACCGGCTTATGGTTGGGCCATGTGCGCTCCAGCGGAGCGCGAGAACGATGCTTTCCACATTACCGCGTCCTCCTTCTCGCGCCCTTTCAGGGCGCACAACGACTCTTTGTGATGCAACCGGTGGCTGCCACCACCGGCTATGTTCTCTGCCCCTTTCAGGGGCCAATAGAACCGGTTTTCAAGTGCTCGTGGTATAAGACGCGAGGGCGCGCAAGCTCGGCTGTTGAAATAATAAGCCTCGGGTCCTTGCAAAGGATCACGCACAGCTCGCCACTCATTTTCAACAAGTCGCGCCGCGCATTCTGTTACTTGCAAAGGGCTGGATAAATTGATTAAATAATTTGCTGCAATACAAATTCCAACTACCTGCTCTCGATGCGTGATTCTGCACCAAGTGGTGCCAGTCTTGAGTCGGTTTCCGCACTCCTTTTAAATGAATACCATTAAGATGCTCTTCCTTTTCTCGTTGATTTCATTTGGCATCAGCCCCCTGACATTGGCGCACGACGTGCTCCAGAAGGTTCATGTTGTTTCGTTTGCGCCAGCAGGCAAAGCTGATCGCCATACGATCGTCTTTGACGCCGAGACAACTAATTATGGGGACCTTACGAATCTTCCACTTAAGAAGCGACGGTTCATCATCCGGCTTCGATGCGAGCCGCGCTTCAGTACGATGGACCAGTATCGCGCGGCCATTCAACTACTACAGCGGTGTATAGCGGAAAGCCCAGACATCACTATTGCGCGCATGTCTAGTAAAGGGTGGCGACCCGTTTCTGGCCAACGAGGGATATTCGAGAGCGTTGGGCTACGGATACAAGAACCGCCGAAGGATCACAATGGCCCACCCGTTATATTGTTTCTCCATGATGATCGCTTCTAACTAATCAGCTTCTATTTTTAATTGCCATCTCTTTGTAAAAAGATTTATTTCCATTAGCGCAGTTGTTCCGGAGAGCGCACGCGCCCAAATATGCGACATTGCTCGGAATCCTACCCGCGTGTGCGGCGTTTGCAAACCCACAACGCCAGAGCACCAGTCACCAGCACGGCGGCGACGGGCGCGAGACCGACATAGGAGCCGACGATGGCCTTGCAGTGGTTCTCGGTCACCCACGGGAAAAATTCATCGCGCCGAAAGGCCGCGGTAGGCGTGGTCACCTGGCTGAAATATTTCATCGCGGCCACCAGGCCGGCGTGGAGTCCGATGCTAAGACCGAGACCACCGGTGGCGACGCGCGCTCCAGCCAAGACCCAGCCGACCGCGAAAAGCAGCAGAAATTCAGCGAGAACGTTCTGCCAATGTCCGAAGCCATCGAACAACTGGGGCAGCACCTGGAAGCCGCTGGTCCAGTTCACGGCTTCGTTCGCGATGGCACCGCGTGCGGGGGGCTTGAGAAAATGCAGCACCGCAAAAAGGACAGTCGTCACCAGCATCGCCATCTGCGGACGGAACGAGCGGCGGAGCACGCCGAGCATAGCGCCACGGAAAAGAAATTCCTCGATGCAGGCCACGCATAAACCGGAGATGAGGGGCAGGCCGATGTTCCACCAATTCACGGAGTTGGAGATGCGGCAGACACCGAGCCATGTGAACAGCAGGCCCAGCACACCGAGCACGCCTGCAGCCAGCACGAAGCCCATCAGGGCGTTCTTGATTCCATTCGCAGCAGGTTCGATGCCGGTGATTTCCGCGCGCTTCATCTGCAACATGCGGAACAGCGGCCATAATCCGGCCAGCGCCACGATGAGCGCCGCGCGA
>JANNQW010000293.1:0-24598 GCA_031400955.1 Verrucomicrobiota bacterium | reverse complement strand
GTGATGTTCCGCGAAAAATAGGGCTGACGAAAATTCAGCATCAGTTCCACGCCCAGCAAGCGGCTGGTGCCGCGCGCGATGTCGGTGTAGCCCGAGAAGTCGCCATACATCTGGAGCGCAAAAAGGTAGATGCCCAGCAGCAATCCCAATCCCGTTTGTTGTCCGGTAGAATTGAAGGCCTCCTCCGTCAGCGGCGCGATGGCGTCAGCGATGGCTATTTTCTTGATGTAGCCGATGATGATCAGTTGCAGGCCGGACCACAAGCGCTCTGGCGTGAGCGTGCGTGGTGCCATGAGCTGCGGCAGAAGATTCGGCATTCGTTCGATAGGGCCCGCGACGAGCTGCGGGAAGTAGGCGTGGAACAAAGCGAAATCGCGCAGCTTTTCCGGCGGCTTGTGCGATCCACCGTGGACATCAATCAAAAATGCCAGCGCCTGGAAAGTGTAGAAGCTGATTCCGGCGGGCAGCAGGAAACTGCGCTCTGCCAGCGTCAGCGTCCAGCCGAACTGGGCGAGCAGTTCCTCAAGATTCTCCACGAAGAATCCGCGGTATTTGAAATAGCCCAGCAGCCCCACGTTGATCCCGATGCCGAGGCAGAAATAGAAACGCCTGCGTCCTGAATTTTCCGGCGCTGAGTTCACACCCTTCGCGCAATAGTGCGTGGTTACTGAGGAGATGAGGAGCAGCGCCAGCGGCAGCACTCTTTGAAGTCCCTCCAGGCCCGGCACAAAGAAGCCCCACCAACTGTAGAAAATGTAGCTCGCTCCCAGCAGTAGCCAGTTCTGGCCACGGAATGGCAACGCCCAGTAGAGGGCGAAGACGACTAGGAAAAATATCGGGAACTCTGGGGAATTGAAAAGCATGAAACAGACTCGCTAGGGATGACAGACATCATGTCCGCCCGATTTCTTCAGGCGGACTAAAAGAAGGGTTGGGCACCGCGGTCTTCCTGCGGCGCCGGAGTCCTCAGCCTGGAGTCATCTGGCGGGTTTTTATGTGTTCACGCATCCTCAGCGGAGGCGCACTGCGTTGCCATTTCCGCAAAAAATGTCAATGGCAAAATCCAGCATTTTGTGAGTTCGTCCGCTTTGAATCCGAAGTCCGACAGCAGCGTCTGCACGGGAACGTTTTTGGGTGTGGGAAGATACTCGCCCCGCACTCGCGCGTAACCAGACTGACGCGCCAGTGTAGCGATGCGGTTCATCACAAAATGTTCCAGCGTGCGCCCCATGGCGCGGCAGCTCATCAGCCAGGTGTCGAGACGCAGCGTCGTATCATCGAGAGCCACCGCCAGCACTACAGAAACGATTCCGTAATCGCCAAATTTGTCCGCCAGGCTGACGGCGAAACACACGCTATTTTTTGCGGCCACCATTTCTTCCACCGCAGCGCGGGAATGGCGGCGCGTGGTGAGGTTGAACTGGTTGGTCTTGGTGATGAGGTCCACCACGCGGTCTAGGTTGCTGTGATTCATCTCCAGCACTTCTGCCTTCATTTCCAGCGATGCTAGGTAATCGTCCGGGGATGCGGCGGAGGATAGGGAATTTCGTCGCTGCGATTCCGCGGCATATTGCGAGGTGCGCTGGGAATCAGCTTCCGTGAGGCCGGTGCTTTCAAAGGCCAGTGATTCCTCCAGCGCCTGGACATAGTGCGCGGGGTCCGGCGGAACTTCCACGACGGTAACTTCCGGCAGTTCCGCCCGCACATGTGCCCGCTCCGCGGGGTTGTCATCGAAGAAGACGAAACTATCAAGACCGAGGTTTAATTCGACTGCCATGCGCCGCAGGCTGGCGGGCTTGGCATCCCACGAGGCGTGAAATGCGGCGAAATCATCAAGCTGCAAAGCCATCCGGTCATTCTTCTCGAATGGCTCGCGTGCGTCGGCCTCGTTGTTTTTCGAGCACACGGCCAGGAGCACGCCCGTTTCCCGAAGACGCCGGACATGCTTTTGAAAAGCGAGATAGCCTTCGCCTTCAGCACCTACGACGATGCCCTGCGGGCCGGTCTCGCCGACCACTCCGCCCCAGAGCGTGTTATCCAGGTCGAGCACCAAAACTTTTTTCCTTCCACTAGTCAGCACTCGCAGGCCCGCAGCGAGATGCCGCGCCAGCATTGAGAGACCGAGCGGCGAAAAGGGCTGCTTCAGCCAGTGGTAGTTGCGCGCATCATAGAATGTCAGCTTCCCCTGCGCCGCGCTGATGGATTCAATATCCACGAAGTAAGCATTGGCGGGCAGGGCGTCGCGCAATGCAGCATTCGCTTGTTGCACGAGGGCAAGCACTCCGTCGCGCGAGGAGAGCGCATAACCCGAGGGGCCGGGGGATGTCCAGTCGTAGGACACTTGCACCAGCTTCGATTTTAAACGTGCCACCTGACCCCAGACAGCGTGAAGAAACTCCATCTCGTCAGCGATCCGTTGCGCGGTGCTTCGGGCGTCGTCCGCCAGCAGACGTTGATGCCAAGGCAGAAGCACGATCACATCTGGCGCTGTCTGCAGCGACATCAACTCTTGCAGCATCTGGTCATGCGCACCATCGCGCACCGAAATCTGTAATCCGTCCGACCAGGCCCACGCGGTCACCACGGGCGGGAGATAACTCGTTGTGCATTGACCGAGTATGAGAACTTCCGGCGGAGTGCCGCCGGAAAATGCCGCTGGGATATCCTTTAAAAGCATCCGACCGGCCTGCGCCACTTCGTTGGGATTCAGAAAGGGAATGGCTTGCCGGAGCAGCGCCAGTGCTTCATCGAGCCGTCCGTCCTTCCGAAGCTGACGGTAGCGGTTCAGTGGTTCATTATCCGGCGGGTGATTGGGGTCCATAATCCCGACCGCAATCACTTCTTTAATTTTTTCTCAATCAGGACCACCCAGTCTCCGACGTTTTTCAGGTAGGCCATTTCTGAGGTCGTGAAGTGAACGCCGAATACGTTCTCGGACTCCAGCATCAGAGACACATGCTGCACTGAATCCCACGCCTCAACATCTTGCGCAGTGGTTGCGTGCGCGATCACGAGAGAGTCGTCGTCGAAGACGGTGCGGAAGACGTTCTGAAGTTTTTCCAAGGTGTCCATGCTTGCAGTCTTGCTAACGCAAACAATGGGGTCTGAAAAGCGGAAAGTAAATTTCCAGCCCGGGCTTCAGGCAGCGGAATCATCCGTGCTCTCCGCCACCACGGCGACGGGCCGTTTTTTGACTTCCTTGATGATGACCGCGAGGTATTCGCCGATGATGCCCAAGCAGAAAAACAGGGCACTGGCGATCAAGGAGAGATAGAGCACGATAGTGGCGGTGCCGGCGTTGGCATTGATGTCGTAGCCGAGTGGCTGGAATGCGGGCACTAGGCGGTTGACGGTGAACAAGAGCGCCGCCAGCAACGTGATGCTGGTCATGATCATTCCCACCCAGGTGGCGATGCGCAGCGGGGCGGTGCTGAAGTTCACGAGGTTGTTGATCGCCAGTGCGGCGAGGCGGCGCACATTGTATTTGCTCGTGCCCCGGGCGCGCCGCGGGCGCTGGTAGGTTATGGTGGTCTGCTTGAAGCCGATCCATGAACGCAGTCCGCGGTGCACCGGCGCGGATTCTCCCAGGCGCAACAGCGCCTGGTGCGCGCGAAGATTCATCACGCTGAAGTCTCCGCTGTCCAGCGTGTAGTCATGCTCTGCCATCCAGTTCATCAGGCGGTAAAAGATTTTATAGGCGGCGCGCAACCACCAGGGCGATTCCTCGCGCTTCCCGCGCGCACCCGCGCAGATGTCGAAGCCTTCGTTTGCTACCTTCTGATAAAGCTGCACCAATACTTCCGGCGGATCCTGCAGGTCGCAGTCGATCACACCGATGCATTCGCCGCGCGCGTGCTGCAGACCGGTCCACACCGCCGGCTGATGGCCGAAGTTTCGGCTGAGGCGCAGGCCCTGGAAGCGTTTGTCCTTGGAATGCAAATCCCAGATCAAGCGCGCGGTGCCGTCCCGGCTGCCATCGTCCACGAACAAGATGCGCCAACTTCCCGTCGTGGCCGCCTCCATTGCGGGAACGAGCCGTTCCACCAGCACGGGGATGGATTCCTCCTCGTTGTAGCAGGGAATGATGACGCAAAACTTCGGGATGGGCTCGGTCATGAGCCGCGAGCCTAAGCTCAGCTTGCAGCCAAATCAAACGCGCAGGGCCCGCATGATTCCAACGGATGTCACTTGAGTGCGCTCAACTTTGTGGCATTTCAACCGGTAACCAAGAATGAACTCCCATACTGTCAACTCGACTCCCGCAGATCAGTCCCATCATTTCGAAAAAATACAAATGGGGTGCAAGGCAAGATGGATTTTTCTTCACGCGATGACTGCGGTCTGCGCAGTGGTTCTCGCATCCTGCGCCTCACCGCAACAAAAGGCCGCGTCGCAAGGGAAGAAACAGGATTTTCAAATGTATGACTGGCACGGAGATGACATCAACGGCAGTCCTTCCGTCATCATATACCTCGACCAGCAGAAGGCCTACTTCTATCGCGGCAAAAAGGAGATCGGCTGGACCTATGTCGCTACTGGCAAGCCTTCGCATCCTACGCCCAGCGGCAGTTTTTCTGTGAGGGAGAAGAACGAGGACAAGATTTCAAATCTTTATGGGAAGCTGCTCGATGCCAATGGCGACGTGATCAACAGCGACTTCAATCTCATGAAGGATACACTGCCTGAGGGTGCGCAGTTCAAGCCCGCCCGCATGCCTTATTATATACGTCTGAAGGACGATGGCGTCGGCATGCATGCCGGACCCATCCCGCGCCCCGGCAGCACGGCTTCCCATGGTTGCATCAGACTTCCGCGGGAAATGGCGGTGAGGTTTTTTTCCAACGTGCAGGTCGGAACACCGGTGACCATTTTGGAGCAGACTCCGAAGTCGAAGAAATAACGGAGGGCTATGAAACGGCGGCGCTGCCGGTTGTTGAGGTCAAATGGCCGGAACCGCGGCTGCCGAACCGCAGGACGTATGGCGTGGCTCCAGTCGCAGACGGCGTTCCCCTGATGAACCCGGGGTGGCACGGCGTGCGAAGATAATGGTTAGATTCCGATGTTTGCCAGCGCGGTGGCGATGCGGTTGACCATGGAGGTGATCTGGGGATGAGAGACTTCAAGTCCTTCGACAGCCCCGGCGAGGCGGCCCAGGGCTCTCGCGGTCTGGGTGACTGCCGGGATGTCGTCCGCAGGAGCCGTCGCAGTGCCCGCTGATTCCGTCTCGACGGCGGCGAGACGCTGGAGGATTTCATTTCGGGTGGTGTCCGACAGTCCGCCGGCCTGGCTCACAAGGGTGCGTAATTGCTCAAAATGTTCTTCGATCATGACGGGAGAATCATGCGAAAAGCGGCGGTTGGAAAGCGGTAAATCACGCCTCGGCCGTCACTGGGTTCGTCAGCCGGCCGATTTTCTCAATCTCAACCGTCACCGAGTCGCCCGGTTTCAGCCAGCGCACGGGGTTGCGCGCCATGCCGACACCGTGCGGGGTGCCGGTGAGGATGACGGTGCCGGGCAGAAGGGTGGTGCTGCCGCTGAGGAATTCGATGAGCGCGGGCACATCGAAGATCATGTCGTTCGTATTCCAGTCCTGGAGCGTCTCCCCGTTGACGATGGTCTTGATTTGAAGCGCGTTTGGGTCTGGGATTTCGTCGGTGGTGACGATGCAGGGGCCGAGTGGGCAGAAGGTGTCAAAACCCTTCCCGCGGCACCATTGGCTGCCGCCCCAGTCACGCTGCCAGTCGCGAGCGCTGACATCGTTGGCGCAGGTGTAGCCGAGGACGTAGTTCAATGCGTCGGCTTTGCTCACGTTTTTCGCGCGTTTGCCGATGATGATGGCGAGTTCGCATTCATAATCCACCTTGGTGCTGGCGAGATGTGTGGGAATTTCAATGGAGTCGCCCGGATTCTGCACGGTGCTGACTGGCTTGTGGAAAAGCACCGGCCATTGCGGGATTGGCGCATGAGTTTCCACCGCGTGCTGACGGTAGTTCAAGCCGATGCAAGGGATGCTGACGGGCGCGAGCGGTGCCAGGAGTTTCTTGACATCGGTTAGCGTAGCGCTCGCGCGATGTTCTCCAAAAAGTTCACCCTCGAGCAGAACAGTGGTGCCGTCACCCTGCAGGACGCCGTGGCGGATAAAGTCGTGATTGTCGAGGAATCGGATGATTTTCATGAGTGGGTTGGTGATGTCATCAGGAACATGGCAGAGACTTTGCGTTTTCTAATCGAGATGTTGGAGGATGAAAACCGAAATCTGAAAGACACAGGATCGGTTCCCAGTTTCGCGCGCTTTAAAACAAATGCTTTCTGAAGTCTGGCGAACGATTGGAACGTTCTGTTGTGCCCGGATGGATTTTTGTTCCCAAGCGATCAGAGTGCGCCTAGTCTGTAGAACTCATGAAACATTTTATTTCTCCCGGCAGTCGCAGATCGATCTTTTCTCTTTTCTTGGTCCTGATTTCAGGATTTTTTTCCGCCTGTTCGATCCGTCTTCCAACGACCGCCGCCAACGAGACCAAAAAGGATGCCCCCCCGCTTTATAAATGGTGGGGCGACGACATGAGCGGGCCGGCCGCAATCAAGATCAACCTCGACGAGCAGAAGGCCACGATTTACCGCGGCGGTGATGAAGCTGGCTGGACGATTCTGGCCTCCGGCACCACGAGACATCCCACGCCGAGCGGGACTTTTTACGTGATGGAGAAAATCCAGGACAAAGTCTCCAACACCTACGGCGTCATTAAGAATGAGGCGGGCGAGGTTGTGAACTGGGATGCGAGGGCCGGTGTGACGCCGGTCCCGGCGGGCTGTTGCTTTGTGGGCGCCGAGATGCCCTACTGGATGCGCATCACGAGCTATGGCGTGGGCTTGCACGCGGGAGACATACCGGAACCGGGCTTGCCGGCATCACACGGCTGCATTCGACTGCCCCGTGATTTTGCCGGCACGTTGTACAATGTGGTGAATGTTGGCACGCGCGTGACCATCATAGGAACCGGCCAGTACAACGCTCCGTTGGGAAATGGTCAGCCGCAGGCGGCTCAATCCCGCACCAGCGGGACGGGACCCGCGCCGAGTGTCTCCGTCGCCAGCCTGCGATAAAAACACGTCGGCGCCTTCGTGTGGCAGCAACCGCCGCCGAGTTGCTCAACCTTGAGCACCAGCGCGTCTTGATCGCAGTCCACGCGGATTTCCTTCACGATCTGGAATTCGCCTGAGGTTGCGCCTTTGTGCCAGAGTTGTTTCCGGCTCCGGCTGTAATAAACGGCCTGGCCGAGCGCGAGCGTCTGCTTCAAGGACTCCTCGTTCATATAGGCGAGCATCAATGCTTCGTTCGTCCGCCAGTCCACCGCTATGGCGGGAATCAAGCCATTGGCGTCGAACTTCGGCGCGAACACGAGCCCCTGCTCGACGGTTTCTTGGGTGTCGCGCGTGGCGAACTGGATTTGGTTGAGATCAACGGCCATACCCCCAATGAATCTGAAAACTGGCTTCTGGAAACCAAAAACTCTATCCTTCGTGCAAGCGGTCGTTGCCATCCGGCGTTCAGCATCTAGCATCGTGCGCGACCATGTCGTTCAAAGCCGCTCATGCCCTGCAACTCCTTGACCGCGCTCGCGAGCGCGGCCGGCTCGGGCATGCCTATTTGATTTGCGGCCCCAGGGAGGCTGAATTGGAGAAGTTCACGGCCAAATTTCTGAATCTCGTTTCGGGAGCGCGTCATCCTGATCTTGAGACCTGGGCCCAAGCCGGAATTCCCGTGCTGCGGCCGGAGAGCAAATCGAGAAGGATCATCATTGGCGAACCAGGGAAGGGGGAGGGGATTCGCGAGATGGAACGCCAGCTTCATCTCTGCGCCGCTCCGGGGGGATACAAATTTGCGGTCATTGTCGACGCCGAGCGTATGACGGAGCAGGCGCAAAACGCATTTCTCAAGACTCTGGAGGAACCGCCGCCGCGCACTCATATCCTCCTGACGTCCGAACAGCCTGAGCAATTTCTTCCAACGACACTTTCCCGAGTGATTAAAGTTCCGCTGATGCCAGAAAGCAGTGTGCGCCAGCTTGGTGAAGATGAGCAGCGTCTGGTGAAGACCCTGACCAAATTCTCACTGAGCAGGCAATCCAATACGATGACTGTTGCACTGGGGATCCGGCGTGAGTTTGAAGACATTCTGGATTCGATTCGCGAGCGCATCGAGAAACAATTGGAAGATGAGTTTGATGATGAAAAGAAACTCTTGAAGCAAACGACGGATGTCTCCAGTCAGACGATTGACAAGATCGAGGAGGAAATGACCGCCGCCGTTCAGGTGCGTTACCTCCATCAGCGCACCGTGATGCTGGAATTCCTGCTGTCATGGATGGGTGATGTCATGCGGCACCAGGTGGGCGCGGACCGCTTTGACCTGCCCGCGCACACTGAGGCCACTCGTGCGCTCGCCGATCACTGGGACGCCACCATCGTCAATCGCGCGGTGAAGGAACTGCGCCGTCTGAATTCAAACTTGCACACGAACGTCAGCCCTGCGCTCGCTCTCGACAGCGCATTCATCACGGCGTTTGCCTGAGGCTATCTTTATGACTGAAATAAACAGCCGCCGCTGGCACCGGGCATTATGTTTTATTTTCGGCGCCGTTTTCGTCTTTGCCGGTGGCGTCAAGGTTTGGGATCCGCTGTTGTTCCTTGTCGCCATCCGTGGTTTTCGAGTCCTGCCCGATCCATTCGCGGCCTGGCTAGCGCTCAGCCTTCCGTGGCTGGAGATTTTTTGCGGTCTGGCCGTGATGACCGGATTTCTCCGGCGTGGAGGGCTGTTAATGCTTAACGCCTGCCTCTTAGTGTTTCTGGTGGCAATCGCCATCGCCTGGAGCCGGGGCTTGGACGTTGAGTGCGGCTGTTTCGGCAGCACGTTCAAAACGGACATGGGGACGGAAGTCGTGATTGACCTGGTGCTGCTCGCTGCTGGACTGTGGCTCATGCGTCGACAAACATCCTTTCCCTGAGCGGGTGTTTGTGTTACGCATCTTCTTCATGAGAAAAATCCACCGTCGTTCTTTCTCTCGCGCCTGTCTCGGCATGATGATTCCGCTTGGGGTCTCGTGTAAAGAAGGCGGGCGCGTGCCCGACAGCGGGACTGCGACGGTGAAGATAGCGGTGCTGTTTGATTCGCGGCGCGATGCATTTCGCAACTCTCAGTCTTATCTGTTGCAGCGACTGGTGCAGGCACGGGCTGCGACCGAACTCCTTGTGTGGGATGCGGGAGACGATCTCCAGATGCAGTCCAAGCAGCTCGCAGTTGCACTGGCAGCACGACCCGATTTCATTTTCCTCTTTCCATTGGATTTTGCCGCGCTGGCCCCGGCGCTAAATCAGCCGGGCGACTCAAGTCCAAGGATGTTCATCTTTGCTGACATTGAGCCAAAAATTCAGCGCAGCACGATTCTCGTCTGTCCTGATGCTGATGTTGGACGAGTCGCTGGCGAGTTTGTCATTCAATCGCTCCGGCTGAAAGCTGCCGAGGAGGGCAAGTCTGAGCCCGCCGGACGCATCGTTGAGCTGACTGTAGCCCCGCCAGACGCGTTGCATGGCGGATACAGTGATGGCTTTATCAAGTCCATCTCCGGTCAGCCGGGCACCACACTCGTCCATCAGTCGCCATGCAAAATGCAGGGCGAAGACACGGCAGATCGCTTGAAGGAGGCGTTGCGTTTGCAGGAGAACTTCGATGTAATCTTCGCCCACAACGATATCATTGCATCAGCGGCGACGAAGGCGCTTGCTGCCGCCAAGCCCGAACTTATTGGGCGAGTCCTTGTGCTTGGAGTGGATGGCAATCTTGGCAAGGGCGGAGGCAAGGAGCGGATCATCAAGGGTGAAATTGACGCCACGATTTATCGCCCGCCGCTGGTCGATCTGGCCTGGAGAATCACTGAGAGGTGCCTGTCAGACTCGAAGTTCACCCCGAAGCCCCGCTATGAGGTTCAACCTGTCGCATTGAACTTTGAAGCGGCCCTCGAAGTCACCAAGACGGGCGTTCCAGCTCCACAGATTGATTAATGATTGGTCACGGCAAAAATGGCCGGCCCGTTTGACAACAATCCGTTATCCGGTATCCTCATTGCTGCTTCGAGGCTGTCATTTTTGGGACAGCTAAATTTGCACCCATAGCTCAACGGATTAGAGCATCTGACTACGGATCAGAAGGTTAGAGGTTCGAATCCTCTTGGGTGCACCATTCAGAATCAGTGAGTTACGCTGATTCATGAAATACAAAAAAATCTTTGTTGTGCAGTTGTTGTGCAATCTGGGGGTTCTTGGGGTGCCTGTTCTGTTGAGGCCTTCGGCTTGTTTCCCTTGCGCATCGGGCTTGAGCGCGGAGCGGCGAAATACATAAAATGCATAATTAAACGTCCGCCGCCCGCATCAGAATCGCTCCAAGGTCAAAAATAGCACCACCACGGACTGAGTAGGGATTCTCTTTGTCGCAACCGCTCCTTGGGTTCTCCATGCCCCTTCACTCTTGCTGAATATCGTCTGCAAACGTTGTCAATCTTGGTTGACGATTCCTTGGGATCGGGCAGACGCATCGCGCGGCGGAAGAAGCTTGACGCACGGCATGGCGTCATGGCATCTTTACGCCATGCTCAAGGGAATCATCATCGCCGCTCTGGCTGCACTGGCCATCAAGTCCAACGCCGACCGTCGGGCGGAGGTGAAGCGGGCCTACGATGATCACAAGAAGAACGGTGCCCCGCTGCCGCAGTATGAGGAGCGGAGCATGGAATGGTGGGAGCAGGGCACGCTGCTCAAGGCGGACGGCAAGAAAGTCAAAGGCCACGGCACCCCGGCCTGGTGCATCTGGGTGGCGGTGGTCATCGGCCTGTTTTATCTGGGGCTGGTGATGTGGTCCACCTCACGGCATTGACGCACGGATTTGACGGACGCTATGTTTTCACAGCTTACATTTCTGTGGTTACTGCTTGAAGGGGTCTGTGGAATTGTCCGCTATGCGTGGAGAGTGTTTGGCTGGTGGACAGTCATTGTCCCATTGGCGTGGTTACTCATCGCCATGTTCCGCGCGGCTGGCGAAGTAAAGTGACAATTTAACGATCGGTCATCAGTCGAACCACTCGCCGGCAGTATCACTGGCCTTCTTGTGGTGCTCCGGCTTGACGTGGGCGGCCACAATTCCAAGTGCCGAGACAATCACGCCAAGATCATCGGCGTATCCAACGACGGGCACCATGTCAGGAATGGCGTCAAGCGGGCAAATGAAGTAGCCAATGGCTCCCACGATGACTCCGCGCGCCCATGTGGGCGTATCGGCATCTTGCGCCGCGTAATACAAGCAGAAGGTCTTCTCAACAATCTCCCGGCCCGCCGCCTTTGCGTAGTCCTTAATCTTTGCCCAATATGAGTCATCGGTGTAATCTTCCGCGTAGTTTTTATCAAGTGGTGTATCCATGCGTGAAGTTCCTAAACTCCCCCGGCAATGCAAGTTGCATTTTGACGTGGGATGAGACGACATTATCAGATTGCGTAACCCTTCTTCCTACCCACACCATGAAAGTAATGCTCCGCGTTTTATTAGCTGCTGTATCCATCGCGACACTCACGTCTTGTAGTGATATGGATTTTCATTCCAAGCTGAATTCCAGTGTCGCATTCACTATCTGCCTAGTCCTTGCGATATTCCTAAACGAAGCGGGACAAAGGCGCTGCGAACGGCCATAATCGTTGCACTGAAGCCGCCGATTCTTAGCTAAGAATCAAACGGGCGAATCTCAGGCAAAATCTGGAGTGATGATTGGGGCAAATGCAGCGACGATTCCCCGCTCTGCGCTGCCAGTGCTTGCTGTTGATTGCCCAGTCGGTGCTTCTGAGTTTTTTTAGAACGCCCTTTGTTGCCGAGATAGTCGTGAATTCCCGAAGGCCAGTCTGCAGGTTCGTCAGATGGTGCATTGAAATCGGCTTTTGCGGCGAAGGACATACTTGTAATTTAATGGTTGGCGTTGTGCACCGCATTCCACTTCCTCTCAGCTTCCGCAAAACTCCCTTGGTGGCAGAGGGGGTTGTAAACTGGTGCAGGACGGGCTGTTTTGTGGTCAGCGAATTTACTCGGGTCATAGTCGAGGTCGTCCTCATCTGGATCGCTGAGAAGTGATGTGTCGTAGAGCATGCTTTTAATTTACTCTTTCGCAGCACGCGCTGCAACATGGTTTCAGGGCATCTGCTGCTCATCTCGTCCTTCTTCGCGATGGGTTCCAATTATTCCGCAATCTTCACTGTCGAGGTCATCGGCACTTGGTTTGGGCAAGGATGGTGACGTGGTGCCGACGGCTTGTTTTCTGTCCCTATCATCTTCAAAGTCGTAATCAGGGAATGTGCTGTCCGTGGCGAAGAAAGGCATGTTTGAATTTACCCTTTTGCACCACGCGCTGCAAGCTCCGCTTATGAGCACTCACCGTTTTTTGGCGTGAAGGACCCTCGCCAGCTACAATCAAGCGGCATTGACATGATGACCGCATCAGGGTCAATTTCTCTTGAAATGAAATCCTCCATCTGCCGGAGTATATCGACTCCTCTCTCGTATCTAGGGTAAAGCGAACTGCCGTGGTTGAATTTCACCTGAACAGCCCGGTCATCCCAGATTTCAAGGCAGGCAAAATCCTTGCGGTCGGTGATAGTAAGCGCCGGAAGACCATGAAGGGCCAGCCAGTTGTGAATCATCGGGTGCTGTTCCGGCAGTGCGGCGCGCGCCGTGAAGATGCGAACGTCATGTCCTTCGGAAAGCCACTGCTTCACTTGCTCAAGCATTGGCTTCAGCGGCTCGCCAATCTCGGCGATGGTGCCCATGTAGATGGCTAGTGTTCCGTCGAGGTCAACGGCGATCCAAGGGGTTTTCATGGGGATGTATTACTGAATTGTTGCTGCGAGGCGACAAAAATGATTGAGCGTCTGAATTTGTGCGATAATTTTCCACATGAAGCATGACCACACCGCATCAATACCCGGCGGACATTATGACACTGTTGGGGCTAGATTCTCCATGAGATTTCCCGGTGCTCATCTGGACTCCGCCTGTTGGCTAACGGTTCTTTGTCGGGTGATGTTGAACCGCCTTCGCGGTCACAATTGAATCAGCCAATAGTGCGCGCACTTGAGATCATTTTCTTGGGTGCCGGAGTTTTCGCCAACATCGATTCTTACCGTAAGAATCTACAAAGCGCCAAGGCACCATCACTTCTTGCCATTCTTTTTGGGCAGTCCGACCTTGCGTTTCGTGCTGCGGGAATTTCTGCGCATAACTTCCTGTGGCTTCTTGTGCGCAGCAGTGAAACGCACTGGAGCCAGGTTCGCCATGTGCTGCAAGCCCAGCTAACTTCGCTTGCGCTTTGCGGTTTTTGCCTTCGGACTTAACTGCATTAGCTTGGTGGTGGGCGACTGGGCTTCCAAATTTGCAGCACCCAACACAAACGCTTCGTATTGTGCAGCGAGGTAGTCAAAATAGTCAAGCGTAGGCTGTGCGGTGAGTCCAGCTTTTCGCGAGGATTCGCGGATAAATTCTGCTCTCTCGGCGACCTTGGCCCGCACCGCTGTCCAGTCCTTCACCTCATCGGGCAATGTTGCAGTGAGAAACTCACGCCCTTTCCCGGCTGAGAACGAGAGAGCCATCTGGAGGATTACTGTAAAGTGAATCAGGTGAACATCGTGTCCGGCCTTCGTAAGCTTTTTCAACTTCTCATCATCATAGCCGTGCTGAACTTTTTCTGTCCAAAAATACCCAGACTCGATAGGCCCTGCGCTCACATTCTCGATAGACTCAATATCACGGAGAAGCTCGCGTCGCCACTCTGCCCGCAATCGAAAGAGATCGTGGGCAATCTCGTGCAGCCTTCTCTTTGCGCCGTCGTCCAGCTCGCCGCAAAGCAGTTCCTTGGCAGAACGATAGATGCGTTCAAGCTCGCTCATCTGGGATATGAATCTGGCATCACGCAGAAACTTCACATCTTTTCCGATGACCTCTAGCTGTCTCGCGGTTTCAATGGCTGCGAGCATTTGTGCTGCAGAAAATACCATGCCAGTGACGTTCGCGAACTTCGCAGTCGCCTTTGCCGTTTTAACGATTCGCGCGTTCTCAATGATCGTTCCGTTCTTTCCTACTAGCTTTGCAAGTTCCTCGCCCTTGCTTGCCATCTTCACCGCCTTGCCGGCCTCCAAAAGATGTTTTCCCTTTTTGGAATAGTCCACAAGGTCTTTGCCTTTCAAAATCCTGGCCACTATCGTTTGAGTCGCAATTGGCACGGCTCCCGCGAATTTTCCAACGGCCAAAGACATCGATGCGGCGTGCAGATCGTCCAATAAGGGGGTGATCTTGAGAGCTTCCTCAAAGGGAACCCCGACTATTGGGCAATGGAGCGGCAGGATCGGTTTTCTTCCGCTCTTTTGGATGACGCGAGCGGGCTTGGTCTTGCGTGCAGGTCGGTTCCTTCGCATTTTTGGACTCTCGGTCTTTCTCATGGTAGCGTCATGGTTTCGTTTCTCTTTTTCCAATGTCGTTTGAGATTCACAACGTCTTTATATCAATTCGTCCATTTGCTTTTCTCTCTGCGCCTTTGGCTTCTTCGCGCTGGCAGTCATGGCTTCATTTTCGGCGCGTTTGAGATTGAGGGCAAGGAGGCGATCAAGGATTTGCTCATCGCTCAAGTCGGCAGGCCAGCCGTAAGCGTTGGCAACGGCGGCATCCAGTTCCTTGTGCGCATTGTCCAGCCACGCGGGGCGCTCGTTGTAAAGGTTCGTGAGCGTGCGCTTGGCGAGTTTCGCGGCGCATTCGGCGTTGCGCGGTTCAAGGCGCGGATAGCGCACGGTCCCGATGCCCGTTGCCGCGTTCACCGTCGCAGGGTCAATGAATCGCGCCCACGGCCCGCCGGCGGAGCCGGGAAATTCCAGAGTGTGCGTTTCCGTCCATTCCGGCGGGTTTAGCCAGCGCCCGCGCAACTCGTTCAAATCCTTCGCAGCGACGGCGACAGCAATTCGATATTCATCAGACGTGATAGGCGGTGCCGCAGAGCAAATCACGTTGTGCAGGTGGGAAGAACCGTGTGCCCCGCGAATACGGGCAACGTGTTCCTGCCAACCTTCCCCGGTGTCATCCAAGAAGGGAAACGGGAAGGTTTCAAAGCACGTCGTTGGCGTGTAGCGCGGGCGCGTTTCCAGCCGTGTGCCGAGTTTGAGCGCCCAAATCTCGTGAAGGCGCGAGTGCAGTAATCCGAGAAAATAATCATCGGCACGGGCGAACGCGAAGACTTGGCAGTCAGGCAATGCTGGTGACTCTGCCCAGCAAAAAAGCCGATGCTTGGCTACGCGAGCCATCGTGAGAAAGCGCGGCAGCGGCGCGAGTGCAGCTAACATGCCGGGGCGCAATTCAACGTGTCTCCACCAGTTTTTTGCGTAGAGAGCGCGCTTATTTTTCACTCGCTCAGACCGCACATGATCTGTGATGTAAGCGAAAGGCGCTTCATACTTCGCGCAGTCCGCCTCAGTTCGTGACGCACCAAAATCCAAAATGAACATCCGGCGCGGTCTACGCGTGACATCCAAGCCGTTGATCCACGGAATGATTACGTCGGAATTCGGCTGGCCGTGAGGATTAGGCGCATGAAGCAATTCAATAGCTTGCGCTTCTGTGATATCAAAGGCTCCGCCCTTGGTGTCGCCCATGTAGGCAATATCAGAGTTCGCGGCGAGTGCCGCCGCGCTCGTGATGTCCGCAGCCACGGCGGAAAGGTTCGCATGAATCGCGTTCACGCTGCCGCCATCAAGCACACGCGCTTTTTCTGTGCCGTCATCGAAGCCAACCATGCTCACATGCACGTTTGCGCCGGCGAGAATCCAAGGGCGGTCACTCTCGGCAAAAAAGATGTCGCCAGTTTTCTTGATGCGTTTCAAAACTTCGCGATTCGCTCCGCCGCGAATGCCCTGCGTCGCGAGCAAGCCGGCGCGCCGGCATTGATTTTCTTCGATTTGCAGTCTCGCTTTCTCAAACCAGTAGCAGCACAAATCCGCTTCCGGCCTCACGCGGTCAGCGAAGTTTTCAAAAAGCGCTTTCACATAAGCGTCGCCAAGTTCGCGCCGAAGCATCTTGCCGCCAAGAAACGGTGGATTGCCAACGATCACATCACACGGCGGCCATGCGCGCTCCGTATAGACCTTGAAAAGCTCATCTTGTCCGCCGTGTTCCTCGGCTTGCGCGGCCTTCAAGTTCTTCGGTTTCTTGCGAAACGTCTCGTGCATCAGCGCGTCGTGATTCTCGAATCCAGAAAGGTTCCGCAAGACGGGCGTGCGCTCGTTTTCAAAGCCGTTGTCGCGCCGCCATTGAAGGCTGCCAATTTGCACGGACACTTGCGCCAGCTCATAGGCATAGGCGTTGATTTCAATGGCGCGGAGTTGCTTCACGCTCACCGTTGGCTCGAATGTCCAGCCAAGATGCGCGGCAATGGCGATCACTTCCTTTTCCAATCCAAGAAGAAGTTGTAGAGCGACATAAAGGAAATTTCCGCTGCCGCACGCGGGGTCTAGCACGATGATGCTGGCGAGTTTCTTCTGAAAGGCGGCGAGCTTGGCGCGGTCGCTGATTGTGCCCTTGCCCTTAACGATGGCGCGTGCCAGGTCGCGCAAGAACGCTTTCCATTCCCGCCGGAGCGGAGCCATAAGCACCGGCTCCACAATCGTCTTAATGTCTTCCTCGCTCGTGTAGTTTGCTCCCAGCGCGCGGCGCTGGTTTTCATCCAGCGCGCGCTCAAAGAGCGTGCCCATGATGGCGGGGCGGATGTTCTGCCAGTCTGCTTGCGCGGCCTCCGCTAATTTTTGGATCTCTTTGGGCGTGAGTTCAAACACGGTGGCGTCTTCAAACAGATGGCCGTTAAAATGACGAATCTTGTGTGTGCCGAAGTTCCCGCCCTTTGCCATGCACTTGAACAGGGCTTCCAAGCTCTCCGCGAAGTGCAGCGGGTCATTGAGTCCAATCTGACAGATTTCGGAAAAGATGCCCTTCGGCAAAAGCTCCGTGTCTTCCGCAAAGAAGCAGAACACGAGACGATTCAGAAATCGTGCAATGCGTAGATTTTTCCGTTGTGCGACGTGATGCTGCTTACGCGTCTTCGCGTCCGTGAGTTCCACGGCTTCGCGCTCATGCAATGACAAGGCGATTTCGGCAATGTGCTTCGCGAGCTTTTCCGTGACTTCCGCCGTCGTGTGCTTCGGTCGCAGCTCATCGGGATTCGACAACGCGGCGCGCAGGATGCGGATGGCCTCCGGTGAATCAATTTCCGCATTCGTGAAACTGTGCGTCTCCTGCACCGCGCCGTTGAAGTTCGTGCGGACAATGTAGCGGTCGAAATCGCAGACGATGAGCAGCGGCGGATTGAGCAGCGATTCCCGATAACGGAGCAATTGCTTGTAAGCCTTTTCCAAGTCCTCTTTTGGCCCCTTGTATTCCCAAGCGAAGCATTCGCTTTTCCACACATCAGCAAAGCCGCGCTCGCTGTTTGCGGTCTCGGCAATCTTGCCGTCATCGCCGATGGCGAACAGCTCCGCGTCTTTCACCACATGCTTTTGGAAGCAAAAGGAATCTTCGCCTGTCGGGTCGGCTTCAATGGGTGTCGGCACGCCCAGAACGCGGCACAGGTCGTTGAAGTGCTCCTGATAGGCCGCGCTTTCCTTGCCCGTGAATTTGCCCCATTTAGCTTTGAATGTCGCCGGCGTCATGCGTGGCGGCTAGTGGAGCCGATAGGGCGGGGGAATGCGAGCGGATTTTCGGCGATTTGACGTGTGGCCAATCACTTTTTCAGTCGCTTTGAGCCGGTGCCCTTGTCCTCCGCAAGCCTCGAAAGGGTGATGTAGAGCATAATCGGCGGCTTAGGGTAGTAGTGCGCGAAGTTCGGGCACAACTTGATGGTGGAGTCACCATAACGGCAGTGATAGACTTGCCATCCGTTTTCCTCCCGCAACCATGAAAAATCATATCCAGCGCAAACCGGCTCTGTGCAAACCCGCATCATGCAAGGAAGTGATGGCGCGAACTTCTTGATAAACACGTCTGCTCCCTCGACGAATTCCTCATCGACCAAGCCGAATTTCTCATCGTCAAACACGATGCGTCCGTCGGGCAGCTCTCTGGGGTAGAGGATGTAATCCGTGCCAGAGACCTTGCCCCAGATGGCATCGCAGTGGAAGGCTTGAAGTGGGCGGGTGGATTTCATGTTGGAATGTATCATTTGAGAGCTTCGTTGCATCTCCATTTCCGGGGTGTGTGTTGCTGTTGCGACGAATGTTGTTTTTACAACGGGGTTTGGGGGCTCGCTTGATACGAGCGCTGAGCGCAATGCAATCAGCCTGCGACCGGCCCCGTAAGTGAGGCGAAACGGGCCTAGAACTGCGTGTGCTTCTGTCTGGGTGATCGTCGTTGTCTGTTTCTCAACGCGCGGGAGGCGGGTCTTGAAGTATGGCTGGAAGGTGAGCCAGGATGCCTTGCCCTTCACGCCTCGTCCGCCCTTGCTTGATTTTGAAAGGTATTTCGCGATGGCCTCGGTTGGCTCATCCCGATGCCTCCAATCCAGGGCATCTGCTGTCGGCTGGCGGTGGAGCACGTCATTCCACCATTTTGCCATCACCTTCCGCAGCTCGGCAGCTAAGGGTTCGCAATATTCGATTGTGAGCGCGGCATGAAAGTGCGGGTTCGGAGTCTCAGCTATTGCGAAGGCTCCTATTATTTTGCCCGAAAACCAGCGGTGTATCCGCCTGAAGATTTCACGGGCCTGTTTTCCGGTCGTGTCGTGTGGCAAGATGAAGTGCGCACAACTGAGAAATTGTGTTTTGTGAGACTCCAGCGTTTCACGAACCGTTGCACGATTCCAGCGCGTCCAGCCTTCGCACTTGCTCCGGCCCTTTGCTCGTTGGCCGCCGAATGCCTTGCATCCTTTGATTCGGGGCTTTTGTGTTGGCAATCTTTTCAGGGCGTCGCCGATAATCTCCACGCGCACGCCGACTCCTATTCGGGGCGTGGGTGATAGTTGAAGGCGATACTCCCTCACGACGCGCAAAGTGGTTGCGTCGGATCACTCTGCGCCTACACTGCCGCATCTCTCACAACGCGGAACCGGGCGGGCGCAAGCTCCCCGGTTTTGTTGTTTAGACCCGTGCTTCGGCTTCGATCCGCAGCACATCGGCAAGCAAGAATCTCACTCCGCGTCCGAAGCGGTAGGCTTGGAGAATGTTCGCGCGACGCCGGCGTTTCAGCGTCTCGATCGAGCAGCGCCAGCGGGCGGCGAGGTCGCGGGGAGTCAGGAATTGATCTGGGATTCTGTCTTGGGGGCGGGTTTGTGCTTTCATTTGGTTTCTTGGGTTGCGGCGAGCCGTTGCGCGCCGATATAACTGGCCATGTCAACTTTTGGGCAGCACATAGCACATCAAGCGAGCACGGGAGCAAGCATCAGCCGCACTGAGCTGGCGCGCAGGGTTCGGCTTCATCCCCGGCACATTTCACGGCTCGCGAGTGAGGGAAAAATTTCTGGCATCCTACCTCAACCAAAGGGGCGCTATGCCCGCTCATTCCCAGCGACGATGAACGAGCAATTGCAGCAATGGATTCGCGATCAACGTGCGATCAAGACACTGACTTCGAAAATTAGGAAAAGTTGGCGCAAGCTGTCAAAAAACGGCCACAAACGCGAGTCTGCGATTGTGGATTTCGAGAGATTGGTTATTCATTTGGAGCCGCTGAGGGGGAGCTGCCGTTTGTCCCTAGCAACATTGCCGAAAGACGAGAGGGAACGCATGAAACGGATGCTGCGTCCCATTGTGGAATTCTACAACGAGCTTTAGTGACGCGGTGTTTTGAGCATTTTGACGTTGGCTTCTATTCGTGGTAAAAGTTGGCTATGACAACATCACCGCCGGCGATTCCAGATGGCCTGCTTGCAGCAGCAGTCGGCGGCAACCCCTGGCTTGGAAGGAAAAACCATAACCCTTAAGGTATGGGTGCCGTTGCAGAACTTCTTTCACAACTCCGTGAGGGGGAGGCTACTACAGGTCAATCCGAACCTCCGTTCTCGGTTCACGGATCTGGCATCGCAATGGCGTTGCTCATCATAGAAGCGGGCAAGCTTATCCCCGATCCTGCTCTCCCTCTGCCTTGATGCGGTTTTTGGTGTGGGTCACGGCAACACGGCTGGCAGCACGTTCAAGCCCTCCGCCTGAGCGGCTTTTTTCTGGCGTGCATCAAAGGAGAGAAAAACTGTGGCTCCGAATTCCAGCGCGGCGGCAACGTGGATAAGATCAAGAGTGCGGGTGCCGATGGTGGCGGTATGCTTCTGAGTGAGTTGTTGTGCGGATTCCAAGAGGCGCGAGTGATCCAGAGCCACGATCTTGAACAGGCCGGCGGTTTGATCGGCTTCAAAGTCCTGCCAGCAGCCTTGCGCGTGTTCGGGAGTGATGGTCTTGCTGAAAACGGCGCGCTGGAAGGCATTTGCCACCTCCAGCGTATGCCATGCGGTGAGCAGAATGGGCGGGGTGATGCTGGAAATGATCGTGCGTGCCTGGGCGGATTCCGGTTCCAACAGATAGAGCTTCGCAACGAAGCCGGTGTCTGCTGTGGCGATCATGCGCCCCTGTCTTCATTAATCAGGGCGTCCACGGTGCCCGCCGGAAGCATGAAGCTGTCGCCGAAGATGCGGCGCTGCCGTGCGGCGAAATCAGGCCATGCGGGCGGGACGGCTGGAGCCGTGGGCGATACATCTGCTTTCTCTGGCGGCGTGAGGCGTGCCACGACGCGCCCCTTGTCCACGATGGCGACGGTTTCCCCGTGCTCAACGACGGCGAGCCATGAGACAAGGTCTTGCCCGACTTGCTGGATGGTGGCAGTGCTCATGCTTGAACCTTACAGGACGTGAAGGAACATGGCAAGATGATCGTGGAGGCTGAGGCTATGCGCTGGCGCGGCGTGGACGTGATGTTTTGGGTGGCTTTGCTGCCTTCTTCGCTGTCTTACTGGGGAAGGGGATGGTTCCCTTGCTCGCCTTTAGCAGATGGCCGAGTCCAGCGGTGATACGGTGCTTTTTGTCTGCGTAATATGCGGCGGTCGTGGAGATTTGCGCGTGTCGCAAGACCGACATAGCGGCGAAGATGCCCTGTTTGCTGGCGAGTATCGCGCCAAGTTCTTTGCGTAGCTCGTGGAGCGGTTTGCGAGCGGTGATTCCCTTGCCGCGTAGCCATGCGTAGAGTGCATTAAAATCTGATTCGCAGCGGTAATTCGTCCGGCTTTTCTGGTAGCGCGGCGGGTTTTTAGATGTGATGACAAACTCGCCTGTCGCCTGGGCCTTCCATCCGCGCAGAAGTGCGAGCAATGGCTTTTCGAGATCAACCACGCCAATGCTTTCCTCGCTCTTGGGCTGGAAATACTCGGTGGGTTCAATACGGATTTGCCGCCCCGTGAAAACCACCTGCCGCCAGAGCAGTGAATCGATCTCGCGTTTCCGCAGTCCGCAGAGCAGGCCAAGGCAGAAGATTTTGAACCGCTCCGTCCCCGCGAGTTCTTTCTGAGCATCCCTGACAAGTTGATTGGCGTCGATGCGGCTGGTGTAGCGGGTGTTCCCTCGCTTCTCCAGCTTTACGCCGGCGAATGGCAGTGGGTCAGGCAAGCGGAGGGTGTTGCGGGCATGTTTGAGGGCTTTCTCGCCAAAGAGCGAGCGGGCATTGCGCAGATGTGAGTTCACGCTATTGCTGGCCCTGCGACGTGCATCCGGCGCGGCACCGGACTTTTCCAGGTAAGCGAGCTTCCAACGCTGGATGCTGTCGGGCGTGAAGATGTCCAGAGGCAGCGCGTCCACCTTGGCGACCCAGGCATTGCGTCCGCCCGCTTTGTGATCGAAACGCGACTTGAGCACAGTTCGGCCTTTCTTGTCCTTAATCGGCTTGCCGTCTGCGTCCAGCGCGGGCTGGTCGCCAATCCCTTTGATTTCCGATGCGATGAATCGAAGCGCCTGCCCGTAGATGCTGAATGTGGAAGGACGCAGGCCAGATGTCGCCCCGACTTCAGTGAGCAATTCGCCGATGGTGGCAGGTTTGTCCGACTTCACGGACTTCGGTTTGTATTGCGCGAGAGTGGCCTCCCAGCCGTTCGTAAGCAACGAGAGGTAGATACTCCGCGCCTTGTCCGCTGCCGCTTCCTTGTTGGCCGTTTCGAGTGGGAAGCGCACCCGCTGGCCGCGAAAGGCTATCTGCACTGAATAAAACGGACTCACATAGCCCTCACGCGGGGCTGGCTTCTCAACGCGCTTCAGCCAATGGCGAACGTCAGCCTTGCCGATCTTCGACTTCCTAGCACTATTCGCAGGGTCGCCAACGGGCGGTCTGTTGTGCAATTGTTGTGCATTTTTCGAGTTCATGTATGTTCCTTTTTGGTTGCCTATGATTTCCTGAGTATTGCAATTTACCTAGGTAAAACCTAGGATTGTGATACTCAAGACGGATCATAACGGAACATGACAAAACATGCAAGCCAAAGACTACGGATCAGAAGGTTAGAGGTTCGAATCCTCTTGGGTGCACCATTCATAATGAATGGGTTATAAAGAAAGTCAGAAAGTGAGAAAAATCACTGCGGACACTATGCGGACGTTTTTTTGTGTTTCGCATCCATCCTTTCCTAGCGCCCCCGCCATCCACTCACGCACAAATCCAGCCACGCTCCGACACGCGAGTCTGAAACAGTCCTAGCTTCTTGCGCCCACGCATAGACCCTCCTGCATCTCGCACTGGCACGACTTTACCCTGCGATTCCGGCATTTAACCGACTGAGCGCACCCAGTCCGACACTTTCATTGCCATCGATGACAATTATCCAGACAGACGCTGCTCATGCAGAACTGGCAGAAGCGATGCGACGAAGTGTGTGGCAGCAGGCATCGTGACAGGCACCCCCCCCATACGGGGCGATGGGGGGGGTGGGGCGAATCTGGGGACGCGAGTGAGCGTGAATGGGAGTGCAGAAACTTTATTCTCTCTGATTGGCGACGCTTCCGCTTCCAATGCGCGTGGCATTTTTATTCCCACAGTCATTCTCTCAAAAGTTTCCGCGCCACCCACCAATATCCCTACCAGATTTACTTTGCCACTCCTCCTTGGAATGATAGACGCTCGTGACAAACAAAACAAAACTGTCTACGATCAAGCGGTTCGGCAGAATTAATACAATCGCAATGAAATCAATCTTCTACCTACTAACCGTCGTTGTGGTGCCCCTCCTTTTCATCGGATGTGCCCATTCTGAATTCGCGCCGGTTACCGACGCCAACGAGAAAGCTGTGATCGAACGCGAATGGATCAGGAATAAGTCTCTAAGGCTTACGGCCTACTACCCGGACAAGGAGACGATGAAGCGTGCACAGGCAATAATCGAAGGAAAGAAGATCAAGAAAGGCGATGTTTCTGAGATCCTTTACTATTCGATTGACGACAGAAGGCATGTCCTTTTTGTGGAAACAGATCAACACAATGGGCAGGCTCGCTATCATTGTATCGGGTTTACCAAAGACCGTGTTCCAGCGGTCTACTGGGTGCAGTTTCAGAAGCTTGGAGAGGAGATGAAGATAGAAGCCATCGAGAAGACAGCGGAACCCAAAGCCGAACAATCCGGCACTGGGCAACCCGCTACCCGCCCCGAGTCGAAGTCGGAGGGTAGCGACAAACCTCAACCTGAATCGGAGGGGCGCTCCCGGTAGCGGGTGCCAGGCCTTCAACGTTAGGCCACACCGTATGCCAGACCATCTACTCACCTCCGAGTTGGCGAAAGACGGCGATGAGCTTTTCATTCATGCCAACGCCGCTGGCCTGCGTTACTTGGCTTCCGCGCTCACACGACTAGCTCAGCACGCAGAGACAGGCCGGAAAGCGCATGCGCATTTGATGACGGAAGATTGGTCAGGCCATGAGTTGTCTTCTGTCGCGCAGGGCACTGATGGCAGCTTATTGCATCAGGTCACGATTCACGGCTGGCCGAAGAAGGAAGGAGCACGCGATGTTTTGGCCTAACCCCTTGAATGAATAGAGTGAATGAATAGAGTCAGTCCTAACAATTAAACATTTTCAAATGCAATGTGTTGCTTGTTTCTTGGTGATTGCACGGCGTCTGGTTATGAGTCATGCTGGTGGTGTCGGATGCACTGTCTGGCGCGTGATGGAGGACGGCAACCAGAGAAAAGCCTATGAAAAACTCACCAGAATGTTCAAATGATAGGACTGACCCGAATGACCACATCCGAGTTCAAGGAGCAAGCCCTTGGCCTGCTTAGCTTGGGAAAGCCCGTCACCGACGTGGCCCAAGAGCTTCAAATCAGCAGCAACCTGCTTTACGGCTGGCGTAGCCAAAGCCAACGCACGCAAGGCGGGAGCGCAGGACTGCGAGCCGTAGGCGAGCAGTCCGAAGCGGACGCCTTGCGTGCGTTGCGCCGGGAAAATGCCCGCCTCCAGGCCGAGAACGACATTTTAAAAAAGGCCGCGATTATCCTCGGCACCAAACCCCAGCCCAACTGCGCGAAAT
>JANNQW010000292.1:0-7352 GCA_031400955.1 Verrucomicrobiota bacterium | reverse complement strand
CCACCGGTTGCATCACAAAGAGTCGTTGTGCGCCCTGAAAGGGCGCGAGAAGGAGGACGCGGTAATGTGGAAAGCATCGTTCTCGCGCTCCGCTGGAGCGCACATGGCCCAACCATAAGCCGGTGGTTGTCACCACCGGCTATGTTCTTGCGACCCTCCGGGTCGCGCAGAAAGAATGATCCTGTTTTCAACTGCTCGTGGTATTATTAATCCGGCAAATAGATAGCGCATTATTGTGGAACATGGCGTATAGGTGTCCGCATGAAAGAAGACGGACGCAAACTGAGCAAGGAACAACAGGTGGAGGCCCGCCGCCGGGCGATGCTTCTGCTCAAGAAGGGCTGGCATGAGCGTGACATTGCCGAGGCGGCGGGCGTGCATGAGCGCACCGTGCGCCAGTGGAAGCAGCACCAGAGAGACCACGGCACCGAGGCACTGCTACGCGACGAGCGCGGGCGACAGCCCGGAGATGGGCGCAAACTCACTGCGCTTCAGGAAAAGGAAGTGCAGAAGCTCATCACTGACAAGCTGCCCGAGCAGTTGAAGCTGCCCTTCGCCCTGTGGACGCGCAAGGCAGTGGCCGGGTTGCTCCAGCAGCGCTTTGGACTCAAGCTGCCGGTGCGCACCATGGGGCTATATCTCGAGCGCTGGGGCTTTACGCCACAAAAGCCGCTCAAGAAGGCCTACGAGCAGAACCCCAGGAAAGTGAAGGCATGGCTGGAGCAGGAGTATCCGCAGATTGCCACGCAGGCGAAGGCACAGGGAGCGGAGATATACTGGGGAGACCAGACCGGGGTCAACAACCAGCCCAACGCCCCGAGGGGTTACGCGCCGCGCGGACAGACACCACTCATCAGGCAGATGTCCAAACGCTTCGGTAGTTCGGTGATGAGCGCGGTGAGCAACCGGGGGAGCTCACGCTGGATGGTTTACCAAGGGGCGCTGGACGCCGCCCTGCTCATCCGGTTCATGGAGCGGCTGGTGCGTTCGATGAAAGGACGCAAAGTGTATCTGATCCTCGACAACTTGCGGGTGCATCACAGCAAACTGGTAAAAGCATGGCTGGAAGAACGTCGCGATCTCATTGCTGTGCATCACCTGCCCAGCTACAGCCCGGACCTTAACCCCGACGAGCGGCTGAACCGCTCGCTCAAAAGCAAGCTCAGTCACCTGCCTGCAGCCAAGGACCAACGCACTCTGCAAAAGCAGATCATCGGCACTCTGCGTTCCTCTCAGAAGAAGCCCGAGCATGTTCGATCCTTCTTCACTTCAAGCTCAACCAGATATGCCGCTTGATGTTCTGTCTTTATGCCGGATTAATAGTCAAGACAGAACGCGCAGCCAAATCTAAATTTGACATCAGTATCTTTTTTGATACACTATTTTCGACATGGCGAAACCGAACCGACCGCTCGCCGTCATCTTCTTCCGGACCGAAACGGGTGCGGAACCTGTGCGTGAGTGGTTGCAGCGGCTTCCCAAGGGCGAGCGCAAAACCATTGGCGAGGACATCCTCGCCGTGCAGTATGCGTGGCCCGTGGGCCGGCCGCTGGTGGGCTCGCTGGGTGACGGGCTCTGGGAAGTCCGCACACGGCTGCCCGCACGTATCGCCAGAACAATTTTCATCGTCGTGGACAGCGAAATCCTGCTGCTCCACGGCTTCATCAAGAAGGACCAAAAAACGCCCAAGCCGGACCTCGATCTGGCGCGCAAACGCAAACGCCAATACCTCCATGCCCAAGAATAAAAATCCTCATCGTGGCTCTGACTTTCGCAACTTCCTTGCAGCCGAAGGCATGTTGGCAGAAGTCGAAGCCCGCGCCCTGAAACGCGCCATCGCACTCCAGCTTCAAAAAGCCTTGGTGGCATCCGACGTGACGAAATCTCAAATGGCGACACGAATGAAAACTAGCCGTGCAGCGGTGGATCGCCTGTTGGATGCCTCCAACACTTCACTTACGCTGGCCACTCTCGGCAAGGCCGCCCAAGCGGTGGGCCGCAAGCTGCGCGTGGAACTGGTGCCCGCGTAGAAGCCTGTCGCAACGAAGCCGAAATGCGTCCCGCTATGGCTGATTATGCGCCTTTCTCGCGCCCGTCGCCGCAGTGCTCGTGACCGGCGCGGTGGTGCTGTGGATTTGCAAAGCTCGCACACGCGGGTAGGGTCACGGGGTCAAGCACTCTGAAAAGCCCGGGTGGTGGAATTGGTAGACACGCCAGACTTAGGATCTGGTGGCGAAAGTTGTGCAGGTTCGAGTCCTGTCCCGGGCACTACGCAGATCCCAAGATAATTTTCAGCAATCAGAACCGAGGGAAATGGCTCACCTCACAAAGAGGTGCTTGATTTGACATTTCCGTCCATTCACATGCCCGCACTCTATGCTTTTCACTAAAAAAATCGACCTCGCACATTATCAGCGCCTCTATCCGGAAGTGGCCGCTGCTCTTGAATCCAACCGGTGCGCCCCGACTGCAGGCGAACTGGCCTTCCTCAGGAAAGTGGCTGCGACAGAGCTGCCGGCCGGGAATGTCGGCCCGGCCAATCTGAGTTTCCTTTCGGCTGTGACAAGCGCCATAGGCGCGACTCGAATGCTCGAAATTGGTTCCGCTTCCGGCGCCTCCAGCGCACTGCTCGCATCGATCGCTGCTAGCACGCTCGCGGAGCAAAATCTCAAGCCAGACGGCATCCTCCTCGACACGATCGACAAAAAATCTCACTGTCTCTTCGACGAGTCCAAGCCCATCGGATTCATGATCGCCGAGCTCGCGCCGGAACTCGCGCCACATATCTCAGTGCATATCAATCAGGACTCCTTTCTCGCCCGATCCCTTGTCCATCCGGGGTCTGTCGACCTCGCGTTCATCGATGGAAATCATCAGCACCCGTGGCCTCTCATCGACTTGCTCAACATTCTCCCGCTCATGCGTTCCGGCGCGTGGTTGGTTCTTCACGATACCAATCTGCCAGCGGTCGCAGCGGTTCTTGGACTCCCCCAGCGATACGGCGCAAAGTGGATTTATGATTCGTGGCCAGGCCGGAAAGTCGGGTCGGACAACATCGGAGCGATCGCGCTGCCACAAGATACGCAGACTTTGCGTCCCTTCATTGAAGAGATGAGCGCCCGCCCGTTTGAAGTCGCTCCAACCGGCTGGAATCGCTACCGCAAACTCCTCGCTGACAGTTTTGCCTTCGCGTTCGGCGAGGTCGCTTTGGGCTCCGAGCGTGTCGGCTCCTGACATCCCGACGACCTTGGTAAAAATCCACAAATATCCAGATTCAGAAATCACGGCTGAACTGACTGCGGGTCAACTGGGAAAGCGTGGTCAGGTGGCACGACGCTAACTGGGGATCTGGTGGCGAAAATTGTGCAGGCTCGAGCCCAGTTCCGGGCGCTTTTAATGAAATTAAATGTGTAATTAACTGTAAATAAGCATTTTACACTGAATATGAAAAGGCACACCCATGTGTGCCTCTGCTGATTGGGTAGCCTAAAAATCAGCAACACTAATTTCACACAAAGTCACGAAGGCACCAAGGATGAGTCAGCCGGGGGGACGTTTTCGTGTGAGAAGGCATTTGGTGTGAGCGGGTCAGTGACCACAATTGTCGGACATGAAACCATGAAAACTAAAAGCAGGACTTCAACCCTGTTTGAGAGGGGGGTATGACGCCTTCACGCCATCGGAAAAGCCCTCGAAATCATCGCTATCCGACTGGGCGCCAAGCTCTCCGGAATCCTTCCGCTGATCGCTCAATCAGCCGCATGGAGCCAGATGGCGGTTTCGATTATTTTCGTCGATTCTTGACAAAATTGCTTAAAAGGCGCGCACACATTGCAGAAGTGTGCTATATTCCCATCCTATGTCATTTCCAAGGAAGGCGAGCTTTTCACGTCGGGTGGCTGACCACGTTACAGATGAACTGGTAAATGTCCTTTCTGGAGGAGCGAACTGCGAGTTCAAGGAGCTCTTCCTAAAGGTCTATGCGGGCTTGAAGATCAAGAACGCAGTGAGCGGCGGTGAAGAGATGTTGCGTCTGCGTTGCTATGAAAAGCTGCAAAACCTGACAAACCGCGGCCTAGTAAAAAAGACCGGCAAGACCTATGCCGGTCTCAAGGGAATTGAACAGGCGTCCAGTGTCCACCAACTTGCCAGGGCTGACGCGGCTGTGGCAGCGCGCGTGGCTGCCGCTGGCTGAGGTCAAAATCTCAAGTTTCCATCGAGTGCAAAAACCCAATTATCAGTTTGAGAAGCGCCGGAGAGATCTGGAAAAGAAGGCCAAGAAAGAAGAGAAGCGGCTGCGAAAGTTGGAGAAATCCAACAATCCCAGCGCACCCGAAGTTACAGAGACTTCCCCCGAGGGCGCACCTGATACCACCACAGCGTAGAGTTAACCGCCTGCGCCCCACAATCAGCCGGGTCTGATACGTGGCGGCGATGTCTGGCAGTGATCGTATTGCCGACCGTTGGAACAAAATGCTGTATTTGCTGTTGCCAGCTTTTACCTTCAAGGGCTTATCTCAGTGCAGATGGTGCCCGCATTGCAAAATATTTTCTCCAACCTCTCCGGTGAGCCCGGCTCGGAGAGTTTCCTGACGCTTTTTGAAACGGCTGGCGTCAAAATCGAGAGAATCGTTTCGCGCTCATGCGCCAGTCCCAGGGATTTCTGGTATGATCAGGAGCACGCTGAATGGGTGCTGGTGCTTCAAGGCGAGGCTGTCTTGGAATTTGAGGGCGGAAAGCGGGCCATAATGAAGACCGGCGATTACCTTCTGATTCCGAAAAACACCCGGCACCGGGTTGAGCGAACATCCGAGGAAACTGTGTGGCTGGCGATTCATGTGCAGGGTTGAGCCACCCACGACACTCTGCTCATCCATTTCCCCTGAAGAAAAATGGCATCAGGGTCAGCGCTCTTCCTGCGACCAGCAACAGGAGCATGTTGCTGATGAAATACGGAAACACGCACAACGCAATGCCTGCGCACTATAGAAACGGTTTGTCAATGCCAAGCCGGTTGCAGCCTCGGCGATAATCCGCTTCAAGTCTCCGTTCCCGGAAATTGATTCCATCAAACTGAATCGCATTCCTTGCCAACATGCACGCTGCAGGCCCCAACAACCCGCTCCACGGCATCACGCTGGAGAAAATGCTAATCCAGCTCGAAGCCCACTATGGCTGGGAGATGCTGGGAGGCATCATCCCGATCAACTGTTTTCAATTTCATCCCAGCATCAAATCCAGCCTCACCTTCTTGCGCCGGATGCCGTGGGCGCGCGCGAAAGTTGAGGCCTTGTATCTCGACTCCTTGCCCGACATGCAAAAGTAGTCCGCGTGTTCTCACGCGGTCATCGACCGGATTTCCAGCAGCCAGCTAGATGGCTCATTCAGACCGCGTGAGGACACGCGGACTACGTGAACTCTCGATCTCCGCCACGAAGATCGTGTGCGCACTGCGTTTTGCTTGCTCGTAAGCTTTGACGGCCACGGCTTCGACGGTGAACCCAGCCTTGATTAAGCGTTTCTCAAAAGCTCGATCCTTGCTGGCCGACCAGAATGTCACCCGGCCTCCAGGCTTGAGCGCCCGCTTGATCGCGGCGAAGCCCTGGGCTTGATACAGACGCGCATTGCCGTCATGCACCATCGCCACCGGTCCGTTGTCCACATCGAGAAGAATGGCATCGTATTGCGCCGCCGGAGCGCGGGCAATGATTTGAAAGACATCCTCCACGAAAATCTGCACGCGAGGATCATCCAGCAGCAGGCCATTGACCGTCCCGAGGAATTCACGATTCCAAGCCACGACTTCCGGCAACAGTTCCGCCACATGCACGATGGCGTTCCTGCCCGTGAGTTCGAGCACACGCCGCAGCGTGAAACCAAATCCGAGTCCGCCAATGAGCACGCGCGCCTCTGATTTTCCGCTCAAACGGTCACAAGCCAGTTGCGCCAGCATCTTCTCTGATTCCGAGGCATTGGTGCCCATGAGCGGCTGGCGGTTGACCCGCAGAAAAAAATTCCCGTCGTGAGCATGAAGCGTGAGATCGGCGTCTTCTGGCGTGCGTGCTTGAGCAAGTGTGAGGAACGGTTTCATCAGATTGCGATGCTGGTATCAGCCTTTTTAACCAGGGATATGCACTTTGGACCCGATTTAGATCCGTGTGGCTGACGACTGCGTGGCGCTAGGCCGGAAGGTTACGCTGTGACCTCAGGCAATAAGGTTGCAGCCGGGGCGGGATCTACGACTGCTTGGACTGGTGCAACGACTTTGGATTTTTTCCGAACCCGCTTACGTTTGACCGGCGGAAGCGGCTTTAATATCGCGGGGGTTTTAGAAGGGCTTTTCTTGGCCGCAGTGGATTTTTTCGTGGCTGCTGCTGCCGCTTTTTTTGCGGCCTTGTCGATCGTTTTCTGCAATGCTTCCGCCTCCTTGCGCGCCGTCTTGGCTGCTTTGCGGGCGAGTTTGAAGGCCTTTTTGGCTTTCTTGAGTGCCGTCTTGGCCTGGTGGGCTTTGGTCTCAGCAAGGACCGCCTTGCGGTTGGCTGCTTCAAGTTCAGCACTGATGGGTTTGGCTTTAGAAGGAGATTTTTTCATGGGACGTTTAGTCTGGGCTGTTTGTGTCATAATTTCAACGGCTGTTTTTGAAAGTCGTCGATCGCGTGCGCCAGCGAGGTGAAGCGGTCGATGCGGCCCATCTTTTCCTCCACACCCTCGACCCGCAACATGTCGCGCACAGAGGAGCGCGCTTCGACCAAGTGAAAGGCGATGCCGCGCCGGGCCATCTCGCTGTGGAGGTTTCGCAACATGCGCGCGCCGGTCATGTCAATGTTCGGCGAAGTCGAAAGATCGCAGACGGCGTAGCGGATCGGTTCGCGGGTGGCATCGACGCGCGCGATCACGCTGTCGAAGATGTGGTCGGCGTTGAAATAGACGATGCCCGACTCGACGCGGAAGGCGAGCACGCCGGGCATCGGTTCGTTGTCGGGGTGGCGCGCGAGATCGGAGTAGCGCCGTGCGCCGGGGATGCGACCGAGGAAAGCGACGTGCGGCGTCGAGGCGCGACGGATCAGGATGACGAGCGAGATGATGGCGCCGATGAGCACACCCTGAAGCAGTCCGGCGGACAAGACGCCGAGCAGCGCGGTGGCGGCGACGAAGAATTCGCCGCGATGCAGGCGCCAGAGCCGCTTCAATTCTTTTACCTTCACGAGGCTGGCGACGGCCATGAGGACGATGGCGGCGAGGACCGGTTGCGGCAGGTTGCGGAGCAGATCCGTGAAGAAAAGCGCGACAACAAGCATGATTCCCGCGGCGATCAAGCCGGACAGGGGAGTGCGGGCCCCGCCACTTTCGTT
>JANNQW010000291.1:0-5453 GCA_031400955.1 Verrucomicrobiota bacterium | reverse complement strand
CTGCGCAGGAAGACGAAGATGACCGCGACCACGAGTCCGATGGCCAGCAGCAGCTCCGTCTCCACTGCTTCGACCGAAGCCCGGATCGTGGTCGTGCGATCTGTCAGCAGCGTGATGTCCACTGCGGGCGGCATGGTTTCGCGCAGTTTCGGAAGCAGGGCTTTGATGCGGTCCGCCACCTCAATGACGTTGGCACCCGGCTGGCGCTGCACGTTGACAATGACAGCGGGCTGCGTGTCGGCCCACGCGGCCAGACGGATGTTCTCGGCGGCATCGACCACATCAGCGACGTCGCTCACGCGAACTGCCGCGCCGTTTTTCCAGGCGACGACCAGTTTTCGATAGTCATCGGCGGAGATCAGTTGATCGTTGGCATCGACAGTGCTGCTGCGTGTGGCGCTGTCGAAGCTGCCCTTGGGCTGATTCACATTTCCCGCCGCGATGGCCTGGCGCAAATCTTCGGTGCTGAGTCCGCGTGCAGCGAGCGCAACAGGATTCGCCCGGATGCGCACCGCCTGTCTCATGCCGCCGCTGAGAGAGACCAGCCCGACGCCGTTGATCTGCGAGAGCTTGGGCGCGAGGCGGGTGTCGGCCACATCCTGCACTTTGATCAGTGGCAATGTTTTCGAAGTGAGTGCCAGCGTGAGGATCGGCGCGTCAGCCGGGTTGACCTTGTTGTAGATCGGCGGATTAGGCAGATCAGCCGGCAGCAGATTGGAAGCGGCATTCATGGCGGCCTGCACGCTTTGTTCCGCGATGTCGAGCGCCAGCCCGAGCGAGAATCGCAGTGTGATCACCGATGAACCGCCGCTGCTGATGGAATACATCTGTGTGAGGCCGGGCATCTGGCCGAACTGCCGCTCGAGCGGTGCCGTGACCGAGGAGGTCATCACCTCGGGGCTCGCGCCGGGATACAGCGTGGTGATTTGAATCGTCGGATAATCCACCTGCGGCAGCGCGGACACCGGCAGCAGACGATAAGCCAGCGCACCCGCAAGCAGCATTGCCACCATCAACAGCGTGGTCGCGACCGGACGCTCGATGAAGATGCGGGAGGGGTTCATGGAATCTGCGCCGCACCCTTGCCTTGCTTGGAGCCGTCATGCTTGTCCTCTCCATTCCTCCTCTCGGCTAGCGGTGCGCCCGTCGGGCCGCTGGGTTCGATGACATCAACCTTCGCGCCGTCGCGCAGACGATCCACGCCCTGAGTCACCACCTTGTCGCCAGGTTTCAAACCATCCCGAATCAATGTCCGGTCACCGCGCATCGCGCCAGTCGTCAGGTTTTGCAGCTTTACGGTTCCATCATCATTCAGCACATAGGCATAAGCACCACGCGCGCCGCGTTGAATGGCCGTGGCCGGTGCCACGGTGGCCTTGGGCACGACATCCACCAGCAGCCGGGTGATGACGAATTGATTCGGAAACAATGCCCCGTCCTCATTCGGCAGTTCCGCCTTGAGTTTGAGCGTGCCGGAGGTGAGATCAATCTGGTTGTCCGTGGTCAGCAGCCTGCCGCGGCTGATCGGCTGGTTCATCTCCCTGTCCAGCACTTCCACGGGCACGGCATCGCTGCCAGCCAGACGTTTGCGCACGGCGGAGACACGTTCCTGCGGGATGGAAAACACCAGTCCCACGGGATTCATTTGTGTGACGATCACCAGTCCGTTGGCGTCCCCGGGATGGATCATGTTGCCGGCGTCGATCTGACGCAGACCCACGCGACCGGTGATCGGCGACGTGATCTTCGCGTAGCTCAACTGCAGTTCCGCGCTAGCGATCGCCGCGAGATCCGAGATGATGGTCGCATCATATTGTCGGACGAGCGAAGCCTGAGTGTCCACTTTTTGTTTCTCAATGGAATCTTGTTTCAGCAAGGATTCGTAACGCACGAGGTCGGCTCGCGCGTTGTCCTGCAGCGCCTGGTCGCGCGCCAGTTGGCCGTTTGCCTGATCGAGCTGCACCTGAAACGGACGCGGATCGATTTCGGCCAGCAAATCGCCGGCTTTCACCACCTGACCCTCGGTGAAGTGAACTTTTTTAAGTTCGCCATCCACCCGGCTCCGCACCGTGACCACATTCAATGGCGTGACCGTGCCCGCGATGTTGAGCCATTCTTCGAAGTCCTCCTGTTTCACCTCTTCCACACTGACCGGCACCGGCGTTCCGCCGATGACGCGCATGCCGCCCTTTCCGCTCTTGCCGACAACCGATGCGCCCGCATTCGCATCCATACGATGAGTCCACCACCACCATCCGCCACCCGCGAGCAGGGCCAGGACAATGATAAAACATCCCGCGCGGCCTTTGGCCGGTGGCGGGTTAAGAGGGGCGTGGGCTTCATTCATATCGGACGATGCGGGAATAGAGACGATAACGCAGGAACCTGCACATTGTTTACGTCTGGAGTTCAACCCCGCAAAATTTTTGCAGTCGCGGCAGATGTCATGTCGCGCTTCGGGGAGCGAGGTCGGGATTGATTGAAATCAGGATTATTCGGAGATTTGTTGCCTCAGGCATCTGCCTTCGGTAAAATGTTTCCATGGAAACCAAGGCCGACAATTTAATCACTCCTCTTGCGTGGTCGGAGCTGGTGGCGGGGCCTTTTGATGAAGCGCGCATTTGCGAAGCGGTGATCCGGGCCCGGGAACGGGTCGGTGGTCGGGCGGACTTGGCATTTATCTTTACTTCCTGCGATCTGCGGAGCTCTTTGAGCGACGTGCTGGAGCTGGTGCAAATCCACGCTCACTGCCCGCGTATCGCGGGCTGCTCCGCGGGCGGACTCATCGGCATCGGAAGCGAGGACGAGGGGGCATCGGGTTTTTCATTGCTGCTGCTGCGAATGCCCGGTGCGGAGTTTTCTCTGATGGAACTTCGCGATGCCGCGGATCTGAAGCGCGTGCGTCAATGGAACGAGGACTGCAACGGATGGATCGTGCTGGGCAATCCGATGCATCTCGGCGAGGACTGGATGGCGGATTGGAACGCCGCCGCCGGCACCACCAGCACCTACGGCGGACTTGCCAGCGGCAGTCAGCACGGCGAGGAACTTTTCATCTTTACCGATGCTGGCATCAGTGACGCCACGGCCATCGCGGTGGGCTTTCGAGGTGCGGTGAAACTCTCCGGCATCGTCAGCCAGGGCTGCCGTCCCATCGGCGAGCCGCTCACGATCACCCGGGCGGATAACAATCTCATCCACCAGCTCGCCTGCAAAAACGCCTACGAGCAGCTTCAGTCCGCTTACCAGAGCCTGCCGGACACTCAACGCGAGAAGGCGCAGGGAAATATCCTCGTTGGCCTCGCCATGAGCGAATACGTCGAGGATTTTCATGCCGGTGATTTTTTGGTGCGATCCATCATCGGCGGTGATCCCAACAATGGCATCCTGGCTGTGGGCGCCATCCCGCGCGTAGGGCAGACCTTGCAATTCCAACTGCGCGACCGCGAGGCGGCGCACGCTGATCTGCGCAACATGCTGCGGAACAAACGCGCCGCGCTCGAGTCACCGCCTTTTGGAGGTTTGCTTTTCTCTTGTGCGGGGCGGGGAAAAAATCTTTTTGGCAAACCGCATCACGACGCCGCGCTGATTCAAACCATCTTTGGCGATATCCCTCTCGCCGGCCTGCTCTGCAATGGCGAAATCGGAACCGTTGGCGGCAAGGCCCACCTGCACGGGTTCACTGCGAGTGCGGCGTTTTTTGTAACGGACAATCAAGCAGGCGCGTTCACTACGTAGCAAGGGCATCTTGCCCTTGTCAGCAATTCATCAAGGGCAAGATGCCCTTGCTACGATGAGGCCGTCACGCCGCGCGGCGTTTGATATTCGCAACCAGTATTTGGATCAACGACCGCTCCAGCACCAGCTGCTCATCTGGCAACAGCAGCCATCACCATGGGATCAACTGAAAGAGTCGGCGAAGATATTGTCTGCCCAGTGAAACATCTGCTGCATCCCATCCGATGTCGGACCGGGCGCTTCCGCAAACGATGCCTCCACACGTTTCATCGACCTAGTCGTGGGATCGTATTGGAACGAGGCCGTGAGCCACGCGGCAGTGGTGGCAGTGATCGGGCTGAAGCAGGCGGAGCTGGTGACGGGGTTCGGATCAGGGGCCTCGCCGTTGAAGGCGCGGATGATCGCGTCGGCGCAAACTTTCGCCTGCGAATTTGCCATGTGGCCGGATTTGGGCTGGCCGGTGGCCTGCGAGTCACCGAGGATGTGAATGTCAGGATACGCCGTGGACGCGTAGTTGAGCGGATTCACCACGGACCAGCGGCCCGTCGGATCATTCGCCAATCCGGCCGTCGTGACGATCTGACCGGCGCGTTGATTCGGGATGACATTCAGCACCGCGCCTTTGAAGGTGCCCGCTGTGGTGACGATGGTCTTCGATGTGGAATCGACGCTGGTGACGCCGGCATTCGGCACATAGGTGAGGACACCCTTGTAGATATTTTTGAACGCGTTGCCAAAATTGACAGGCTCGGCCTGAATGGACGCATTGGCATCCAGCACGATGATTTTGGCACCCTTCTTTTTGCGCTTGAGATAATCGGCCACGGAGCACGCGCGCTCATACGGTCCCGGTGGGCAACGATACGGCGATTGCGGGATCGTCATCACGTAGGTCTGGCTCTTGGTCATCGCGGCGAGCTGATTCTTCAGCAGCAGCGTCTGTGGTCCGGCTTTCCAGGCATGCGGCGTGAGGTTGGCGTTGTAGTTGCCAGCCGGATTGATGAACTCGATGCCGGGTGCGAGCACGAGCTTGTCATACGAATAGTCATAATAATCGCTGCCGATCTGCACGGTGACCCGCCTTGCCACCGGATCGACGGACAGCGCCTCGCCCTGGGCAAATTGCACGCCGCGCTTGGTTTGCAAGTTAGTATAGCCGAGCTGGATGCGGCTCATCGGTAACGCTCCGGTGATGACCATGTTCGAGAGAATGCATGCATAGTGAATGGCGCTCCGGTCGATCAAAGTGACGTCGATGTTGCCACCCCAAAGTTTGAGATACTTCGCCACAGTGGCTCCGCCGAAGCCACCGCCGATGACGAGGACATGCGGCGGCGTGGTGGCCGCGCTGACGGCCTTTGGCAAGGCCCAGGAAGCTGAAGCGAGTCCGGCCATTCTCAAAAAGTCTCTGCGATTTGCGTTCATAAGGATGAAATGGGTTATGGTTGGTGTGAGTGTGGCGGGATTAATCGTCCTCTGTCTCGCTGCCGGACGGCGGCAGTGCGGCGAGGTAGTTTGCGATCAGGCGCAACTGATCCGGCGTGTAGGCTCGTGCCTGAAGGTCCATGATGCTCTCCGGACGGCGCTGGCTCATTTCGAGCAGAGTCTTATACATTTCCGTGGCGTTCTTGCCGCTGATGGACTCGAAACCGGCCACGGCCTGGCCGTTGGTGCCGTGGCATTGAGCGCACATGGATGAGAGCAGTTGTCCGGGT
>JANNQW010000290.1:0-1930 GCA_031400955.1 Verrucomicrobiota bacterium | reverse complement strand
CGATGCCCATCTTGGCGCTGGCTGATACCGCTTCATCGGCAGGGAGTTGCAGGATGTCCTCCAACTGACGTTTGCATTTCTCCACGTCGGCGCTTGGCAGATCGATCTTGTTGATCACCGGGATGACGTAAAGCTTTTGCGCAAGCGCGAGGTTCAGATTCGCGACTGTTTGCGCTTCCACGCCCTGTGATGCATCCACCAGCAGCAGCGCGCCTTCGCATGCGGCGAGCGAGCGCGAGACTTCATAGGAAAAGTCAACGTGGCCGGGTGTGTCCAGCAGGTTGAGCTTGTAGATGTGTCCGTCCTTGGCCTTGTAATTCATCGTCACCGGATGGGCCTTGATGGTGATGCCGCGTTCGCGCTCCAGATCCATCGAGTCCAGCAACTGATTCTGCTGCTGGCGGACCGTGATGGTGTGGGTGAACTCCAGCAGGCGGTCGGAAAGCGTGGTCTTCCCGTGGTCGATGTGGGCGATGATGGAGAAATTTCGGGTGCGGGAGACGGGCATCGAGGGCGGGGCAGGGGGAGCCTTCTCAATAGCGCGGGACAGTGGCACTGGCAAGTGATGCATGGCTCGCCACATGGCGAATTCCGAAAGCAATGGCTATTGGACGGCCAGCAAGAGTTGACGCCCGTTGCTGGGCGAAGTCATTGATGATGGGCGCTGAGATGCTCCACGCAAATGAGCGACCACGTCTCGAGCGATTCCAGAGCGAGCAGCTCTTGCAGCGTGCGGAAACCAATGTCCTGGATCGCATCTTCGTTTGATTGCACATCATCGGTTTCCAATTCAAAGAGATGCACGACACCGAGGTGCACCTGGCCGACTTCGTTGGAGTCATCGTTGATCAAGCCAATCACACGCTGGGTGTGCGAGCCTGTGATGCGCAGCTCCTCGTCAATCTCACGTTCGACGCCGTTGAGGTAGGTCGTGCTGGCCAGTGAGTCCTCTCGTTCGTCATGCGGATTGATATGGCCGCCGATGCCGATGCTTTGCTTGGCGTGCAGCCGTTTTTCACCGCCTTTGCCGCCCCGGGTATAAACGAGGTATTTTCCGCGATGATGGAAAATGGAATAGGGGATGATTTGTTTATGCGACGGATCAGTCTCAGCCGCAGCGCGCGGCAGGAAAAAATTCGCACCAGGTGCGAGGATGGCGTCGAGGTAGCGCTGGGCGTCGGGCTGGAATCCATCAAACGCGCCTAGCTGGTCTAAAAGTGCGCGTTGGATGACGAGAATGTGTTCTTCGGGCATGACGGCTCCGCATAGGCGAAGGCGGACGATTCAGCAATGGAATTTTACTGTCACAATATTCGCGTTCCTCGCTAGAAACGACTGAAATCACGCGTATGCATGGGGCACGCAAGCCAGATTTATTTTTTATTACGAAAGCACCATGAAAAGAATCATTGCTACTTGGTTCTCGATCACTGCCTGTATCGGCGGTTTCACTTCCCGCGCATTCGCCAAGATCGAGTTTAATCGCGACATCCGGCCGATCTTTTCGGATACCTGTTTTCAGTGTCACGGGCCCGATGAAAAGCAGCGCAAGTCAAATTTGCGGCTCGATGTGAGATCGGAAGCGTTGAAACCGGCGAAATCCGGCGCGATCGCCATTGTTCCCGGAAAGCCGGAAAAGAGCGAGATCATCGCGCGGGTGGCAACAGGCAATGAAGATGACTTGATGCCGCCCACGAAACTGCACAAGCCGCTGACGAAGCAGCAGAAGGAATTGCTGAAACAGTGGGTCGCCGAGGGCGCGGAGTATCAAGGGCATTGGGCGTTCATAGCGCCGACGACTCCGACTATTCCGATCATTCAGAATGCAAAATCCATCATTCACAATTCCATTGATGCCTTCATTCTCTCGCGGCTGGAGAAGGAGAGGCTGCAGCCCATGCCAGAAGCAGATCGTGCGACTTTAATTCGC
>JANNQW010000289.1:0-8891 GCA_031400955.1 Verrucomicrobiota bacterium | reverse complement strand
AACACCAAGCGAACAAGACGGTGGTAGACAACCGCCTACCCGCCCCAAGTCGAAATGATCACCCCTAGCTACAACCCTTAACCCGTTGTTAAAGTCGCGCTGCCGGTAGGCGGTGCCACATCTCAACGGTCGCTTCCGTTGCTCCGATGGATGAGGACGTTTTTATGTCCGACTAAGCGGACATCTATCTTGGATTCGATTTCGATGATGTGCCGGTTTGGGACTTCTACATTCGCGGAAGCCATCTGGCCCATTTCCAGCCTGTATTTTAACCGGAGCTATTCTATGCGATGAGCAGCACAACAAAGCCCTTCTTTCAACATTGAAGCGCGACACCCAAGCACATCAATCTTCAACACAGGCCCGGCCTTGTTTTTGTCGTAGGTATCATCCGTCGTAGTCAGATGCTATGACGCATATGACCTATGGCGAATCATTCCAGAGGGAGCTTGGCATGACGCTTACCGATGAACGGCATCATTCGCGATTTAGATACTGCACGCTCGCCTTCGTGACTTTGGATTGAGCTTTGTCAATTGATGAACTCTGATCCCTAGGACGCAGTCAGATTATGGTTTCTTGGCAGCAGCCTTCTCCTGCTGCTCGACTTTGATCAAGTCAACCCGGACAAATGCGGCCTGTAATATGTCTGCACTCTGAAATTCTGGCGTGCCCTCTGGCTTCCAAGTTCCGATGAGCCGAGTTGATCCGGAGTTGAGGGTGATGGCTGTTGCCACTTCCGCTTTGTGGAAATCCGTCCCCGGCGATTCGGCTCGCAGCACTTTATCGGCACCACCGGCTGGTTCGAACCGCTGCGTCGGCCGGGCATAATCGTAGTCGAGAGAGAAGTCGAGATCGACGGTGTGTCCGTCAGGCCCGACCACCGGCTCGAGTTCAAACTTTAATCCAACGTGCGTGGTTTCATGTTCTGCGGAAAGCAACGGGTGCGATCTATCTACCACTGTCATAACCGGCGGCGCGGCCTTCTGTTCTTTGTCACTAGTTGGCTTTTCATTGCCCTTGGCCTGAGTGTCCGTTGTGCTGACACTGGTGCTGTCTCCAGAAATTGATGAATCTCCAACATGCATGTATTGTGTTCCAGATTCCATCGTCATACGCTGACCGCTGCGAGTTTCGATCCACGTCGCGCGCAAGATTTTCGCCTTGCCCTGTGCAACTGCATCTTCAATCAAACTCCAAGCTGCGGAGTGTTCCGCGACTGTGCTTGTCTCCGCACTGATCCGGCGCAGCAACGCCCCGTCCGCCTGCACCACATAGCCCGTAATCCCGACAACCAGCGGAGTTTTCTTTAAGAGACCGTCCAGAAAACTTGCAACTTTTTCTGTGTTCTCTGGCGTGTTGCGCACGATCAACTCCCCGGAAATAGGACTAAAGTTAGCCGACGCCCCGTCCGGAAAAGGAATACCCTCCATCTTCAGCACGTCCATCGCGGTAACAGCCTTCATCACGCGCGCTTCATTTTTCGGTGCCGTTCTAGAGGAAAATGGATCCGGGGAGGCAGCAGCTCCTACGCCCGCCGAACCCATGGAAAGAAAATCAGGAGGCACACGGAACCGGCGCAGGATCATTCCGGGCGGAAGACCATTATCGGGCGGTTTCGTTCCGGGCAGTGGAGTAGGCACCACTTTCTCACCATTGGATTTCAGCAACGATTCGACTCGTATGTTCGACAACGGCAACACGGACACAATGTCGCCTGTGAGAAACGCGGCCTGCATCGCGTTCGCTCGTTCGGGTTCCGGTGCGCCCTCAACCCTCCAGACATTGAGCAGCTTAGTTGTTCCGGTGATCATCGTCGTGGCCGTGGCAAAATTTGCCTTGTGATAATCCGTTACGCGCGACTCGATGCGCCGCTGCCCCGTCTGTGCCGCAGGTTCCCAGCGTTCAGTAGGCCGGGCATAGTGATGACTCAGCTGAATGTTGAGGTCGATCGTTCGACTGTCAGGCCCGATAACCGGTTCAATTTGCATGCGCGTGCCATAGTCACCGGTTTCGGATTGCACTGAAAGCCACTCGAGTTCATTCATTTCAAACCCGGTCGCATGACGGTGATTTTGCATTCGTGAAACACGTGCCCCTTGGCCGCTTCGCGTATCGATGTGCATCGTGCTGACATGCCGTGCCTTGCCCTGCCCCGCCAGCGCCTCGATCTTCTCCCACAGAGCGCGATGATCTGCTTGAAGGTGAGCTTCTTTAACCATCTGGACGATCACTTCCGCATTCGCCTCGACGATGTGCGTGTTTAAACTCAGGTAATGAAGGACTCGGTTAATGAAACTGTGTGCGAGCGACTCGATCAGATCGTGCGTCGAGTTCATGGTGCGGACGACAAGCATGTCGCTGGCGGTATCTGCTGCCGCCAGCGAACCCTTCGGTAACGGAATGCCATGCACGAGCAGATATTGTGTCACCACATCGTTGCTGCTTTTCAGGAACTTGATGTTTTCATCTGCACCCGCATTCGCCTCTGGCATGAGCGGTGCGTGAAGTTGGCCGAGTTCGCGCGATACGAAACCGGAGGCCAGTTCGTCCGATGGAAACCGATAAACACGAACTGTCCACGCATAGGGGTCGGGAACAGAAGACTTTTGATCGGCAGCAAGATGTCCAGCAGTCGCCACCAGACAGAGTAGAAATAGTAAAGAAAGTTTCATAACAACATGGGGTAATCCTGCGCGATGCTCCCATACTTTCCATGCTGCTGGCAAGACCAATCTACGAATTGCGCGAAAAGATCTGGAGCGCATTACCCTGCCATCATCCCCGCCGCCGCTGGCAACGACCCAGTTCGAAAGGATGTCCGGAGAGTCGACATCTCCACCGCTCTTCAGTTTTTGCATGTGGGAGAGTCAAATACACATCTGATGCACGTCGAGGAAACTGCTCAGTCCCCTGAGGGTAAATTTTCCAAGTGGGGCTGGAATATCAGCGAATACGCCAGATTCCAGTTTTGGCAGCACGAGAGCACTTCGCCCCGTGAGTCGGGAACTTAATCAGGTGCTACAGCCAACCGCCTCCCCGTTTCGGTGTTTGTCGATCAGTCGCTTCGTTCACGCCTTCAGTCCTTCGATTGTGCTTTGACATCTGGTCGGCGGTGGCTCAGCTTAAACCGTTCTGCTGAATATGACTAAACCCCGACGAGTATGGAAGCGCTTAGCGGTAGGCCTCGGGGTCGGGGTGGTGGGCACGGTTGCGCTCCTTGGAATCTCGGGATTCTTGCTATTCGACTACTACCTCTACTCCACTGGTTCGCCCCATGATCCACGCGAACATGGCTACACCCCGGTTGAGGAGGTGACCCAGCCTGCAGGAGGATTCATCATGCGCCGCTATCGGATTAAGGCACCACGTCTACAACGAGCCCTTACCGGTAATCCGCATCAGCGGACAGACAATGGTTACGATTCGATCATCGTGATTTCAGATCTTTCAGGCGACATGATTGCACGAATCGGGCACTGGGACGGGAACCCGAAGCTTGTTGTCACGCCAGCAGGGGTAACCGGACCGAGTGGAATCAATTGGAGTGCAGCACCATGACTCCAGGGAATCCAATCGCTTCTTTCCAACATTGAAGTGCGACAAACTGGGCGTCAGTAATACCCTTCGTTTGGCGTCAAGTATCCGAGGCTCTTGCGAATCCGGCAAATGCCTTGACCGACGCGCACGCCACTGTCTAGTTTCGCACCGAATGATCATGCCGCGCACCTGTATCAAGTTTTTGCTATTTCTTTTTCTGGCGGCGCCGGTTCATGCCTTTGACACGGTGATCCTCGATGCCGGTCATGGCGGTCACGATCGCGGCGCAGCCGTAGGCTACGTCTATGAGAAACACATGGCGCTCGACACCACGCGCCGGGTCCAGCAACTGCTCACCAGCGCCGGATTAAAGGTGGTGATGACGCGCTCCACCGATGTTTTCATCCCGCTCCAGGGCCGGTCAGCCGTCGGCAACAGCCGCTCGAATGCGATCTTCGTCAGCATCCATTACAACTACAACCGCAGCGGGTCCGGTCACGGCATCGAGACTTATTACTGCCACAAGGCGGGCTACCAGCTCGCAGCCTACACCCAGGCTTATATGCTCAAAGAGAGCGGACTGGAGAATCGCGGTGTGAAACATGCAAATTTTCACGTCATCCGGGCGACCACGAAGAATCCGGCCGTGCTGGTGGAATGCGGTTTCGTCAGCAATCGATCAGAGCGCAGCGCCATGATGAGCGGCAATTATCGCAATCAGATCGCTGAAGGCATCGCCAAGGGCATCATCGCGTATCAAAGGAAATAACTCTTACCCGAACCGGTAATGGTGCTAACCTGCAGTCAAATGCGAGACGCTGAAGAGGAGGCGTTTACCCGCGGCGTCAGCGCTGCAAAATTGATGAGCGAGGCGGGAGCGGGCATCGCACGAGTCATTTCGCAATTCTTTCCGCAGGCGGGTCATGCGGTGCTCTATCTCGGGAAGGGAAACAATGCGGGTGACGCACTGGTGGCGGCACAGTATCTTCTTGATGCTGGCTGGACCTTGTGGGCGCGGCCGACATTTATGGAGGATGAGTTTAAGGAACTTCCGGGGCGACATTGGAAGTCATTGGCAGGAAAAATCTCCACGCTTCATTCACCAGACCAAATCGCACAACTCAAAGGCACGGTGGTAGTGCTCGACGGTCTGGTCGGTATTGGCGCGACCGGTCCGCTTCGGGGAGCGCTGGCCGACAAGGTGATTGAAATGAACCAATTGCACCACTCACGGCACGCAGTGACGGTGGCGCTGGATATACCCTCGGGTCTCGGTTCCGGCGGGGCGTGCGTGCAGGCGGATTGCACGATTACGGTCGGACATGTGAAGGATCTCCTGCTGACGGATCAAGCCACTGATTTTGTCGGCCGGCTGGCAATCGTTCCCTTGCGAGAGTTGTCGGTCGCAGCGGGCGACAACTCTCGCTGCGTGCTGACGCCATCGTTGTTGCTCCCCATGCTGCCGCGCCGAACATTTGATTTTCACAAGGGCGAAGCGGGACGGGTCGGCATCATCGCCGGGTCTAGCGGTTTTCTTGGTGCGGCAGTTTTGTGTGCGACCGGGGCGCTGCGAGGAGGCGCGGGACTGGTCACGTTGTTTGTGAAGGATGAGATTTATCCCATGATCGCCGCGCTCGCTCCGCCGGAAATCATGGTGCAGTGCGTGAAGGATTATCGCGAGGTGCTGGAGATAAAACTGGATGCGCTGGCCATCGGTCCGGGGCTGGGCTTGGCGCATGAGGAAGAAGTGCTGCAGGTAATCGCGGACGCAGCGGTCCCGGCGGTGATTGATGCAGATGCTCTCAACATGCTGGCGCGGCGTGGCCTTGACGGAATGAAAGTCGCCGCATCCCGGCTGCTGACGCCGCATCCCGGCGAAATGGCGCGACTCATCGAACGGGAGCCGGGCTGGCAGAAATTTGGGCGCGGTGATCTTGCCACAGCATACGTAAAAAAATATCCGCAATTCACGCTCTTGCTCAAGGGTGCCCGGACGGTCGTTGCATCACAAAATACTCCCCTCTCGTTCAACAGCACCGGCCATCCCGGCATGGCCAGCGGAGGCATGGGCGATGTTCTGACCGGCCTCTGCGCTGCACTGATGGGACAGGGAGTGTCTTCGCAAGCCGCCGCCTGCCTCGGCGCCTGGCTCAGCGGTCGGGCGGCGGAGATTGCGGTGCGCGATGGGTCACAATCTGAGGAATCACTCACCGCAGGCGATGTGGCGGCGCAAAGCGGAGCGGCCTGCGCAGATTTGCGCGCGCTGGTTTTCTGATCGGGGCGTGTTTCGCGGCATTGCGTTTTGCCAGGGGCAAACTAGAATCGCGTCACTATGAAAAGCAAAGGACTCGGCTGTCTCATCTTCTTTCTCGTTTTCCTGCTGCTCGCCAGTGTGGCGGTGAACTTCCTCCAGTTCGCAGCTCACCTCGGCCTGGCGGAGTCGTTGGCTGGAGAAATCGAGCAACCGCCGAAGTTCCACGAGATGCTGGAACAGAAGGGTGCGGCGAAATCGAAAGACAAGATCGTGCGGCTGGATCTCGAGGGCATCATCTCCAACGGACGGAACGAGGAACTCTTCGGCGGCGGCGGATTTGATTTGGAGTCGCTCAAGCGCGCGCTACTGCAAGCCACGGAAGACAAGTCCGTGAAGGCGATCGTCCTTCGGATCGACTCGCCCGGCGGCGAAGTGACGGCATCGAACACGATTTATCATGCCGTGAAGGAGGCCGCTAAAAAAGTGCCGGTGGTCGTTTACATGGACTCGCTGGCCGCATCTGGCGGTTACTACGTGAGCTGCGGCGCGACCAAGATCGTGGCCAACGAAACCACCCTCACCGGCAGCATCGGGGTCATCATCCAGTCGCTGAACTACAGCGGCGCATTTGGAAAAATCGGCATGGAGTCCATGACCTTTGTCAGCGGGGCATTCAAAGACACGCTCGGTGGGGCGCGGCCCATGCGCGATGAGGAAAAAGCCTATGTGCAGGCACTCGTCACTAATATGTATGAGCAATTCCTTGGCATTGTCTCCGAGGCGCGAAAAATCGACAAGGAGACACTGAAAAATGGCATCGCCGACGGTCGCGTCTTCACAGGGGGCGAAGCCTTGCAGAAGAAGCTCGTGGACCAGATTGGCTACATCGAAGATGCCTACGCCACGGCGCGCGAACTCGGTCACGCGCCGAACGCCAATGTGGTGCGCTACGAGAAGCACGGGTCACTGCGCGAATTATTCGGTTCTTTCAGTTCCGCGCAGGACACAAGGGGCCGCGTGAAAATCGATCTCTCGGACCGGCTGATCCCACGGCTGCAGCCTGGCAAGATGTATCTGCTGCCCGCACACATGGCGCCGTGAAGCGCCGGACGCGCGGAAGAATGGAATGATGGAAGAGTGGAATCGCCCGAGGAGCTGAGGACTGCGATTCGGCTTGAATAAGCCCCGCATCACTCCATCACTCCATTCTTCCGCCCCCCTCCCCAATGTCCGAAGCTGCCACCCTGGAAATCATTCGCGATCTGTTCGGAATCGCGGGCATGGCGCTGGTGATCGGGCTCGGCCTTTATGCTTTCATTCGCGCCGGAGGAGGTCCGCAGTGGAACTGTGACGGCAATGTGCTCGCGCGCCCCTACGACCAGCCGGATGGCATTGCGGCACTGCTGTTGATCGCCTTTTTCATTTTCAGCACAACAGCGGGATCGTCTCATCCGGAGACAACGGAACACACAGGTGTTCATAGTGGCGATAACCCTGCGACAGCACTGCTGATCGGCATGGTCTTCATGCTGGCCATCGCACTGACTATCCTGGCTTACATGCGATTACGGGGTCAGGAACCAGGCGAAATGTTTGGTATCCGCCAGTTGCCCCCGCTGCGCGCAGCGCTGTTCGGCGCTTCATCACTCGCGCTTGTCTACATCGCAATGCTTGGCGCTCGTTACCTGGTGCAGGAAATTGTCTTCCATGGCAACTGGCCGGATAACAGCGCCCAGGAACCCATTGAAATTTTTCAGAAATCAGGCGGAATATTTTACAAGCTCATGCTGGGCCTGGCGGCGGTTGTCATCGCCCCCGTCGCAGAAGAGACAATTTTCCGTGGCTTTCTTTATGGCGTAACTAAGCGCTTCAGCGACCGCTGGTTCGCCGCCATCTTCACCTCGCTGCTGTTCGCCTGCGTCCACGGTCATATCGGCAGTGCGGTGCCGCTTTTCACTCTGGCGATGGGCTTTTCAATCGCTTATGAAGTCACTGGCTGCCTGCTGGTGCCGATTGCCATGCACGCGTTGTTCAATGCGTTCAATCTCGCGATGCTCATTTTCACGTCCCAGTCATGAGTGCGACGTCGCTGGCGAGTCTGGGCGAGGATGCCCTTGTGCGTCGTTTGATGCAGAAGATCCCTTTGAGTGCGGATGTGCTGACGGGCGCAGGCGATGATTGCGCCGTGGTGAAGCCATTGGGCAAAGGCTGGCTCCAACTGCTCAAGACGGATTGTGTGGTCGAGGGTGTTCACTTCACATACGGGACGAAGCCGCAAGGCGTAGGCTGGAAGGCGCTGGCGCGCGCCGTAAGCGACATCGCAGCGATGGGCGGCACACCGGATCATGCGCTGATCACTCTACTCGCGCCGGCGGAGCGGAAGGTATTGGATATGGTGCAGCTCTATGCTGGCCTGCTAAAGTGCGCACGGAAATTCGGCATCAGCATCGTCGGTGGTGAGACCTCGCGTTCGCCGGTGTTCGCCGTCGTGATCAGTCTCACCGGCCGGGTGAAGGCCTCGCATTGCGTGCGCCGCGACGGGGCCAAGGCGGGCGATGTGATTTTTGTCACGGGCCGGCTCGGCGGTTCCCGGCGCGGACATCACCTCGATTTCGTTCCGCGGATCGCTGAGGGACAATGGCTGGCTAAAAATTTCAAACCACATGCCATGATGGATTTAAGCGACGGGTTAGCCAAGGATCTGCCGCGCATGGCTCTGGCCAGCCGTGTGGGATTTGTCATTCAAGAAGATGCGCTGCCTCGCAACCAAGGCTGCACGAAGGAACAGGCGTGGGCGGATGGCGAGGATCATGAGCTGTTGATTGCAGTCAGACCGAGCATGGCCGACAAGCTTGAAAGCGCATGGCACAAGCAGTTTCACGGCACGCTGCTGACACGGATTGGCTCTTTCGTGCCCAAGGGCAGGGGTGGCGCGCTGTCGTTCGCCGCCAAAGGCTGGGAGCATTTTAAATCGTGACATGACGATGAAAACGGAATTTGATTTGCTCATGTGTGGTGCGCACACTCCACAGTGGGGGCACTAGCCAGCCCCACAGAGGACTGTGGGGGCCACATCAAAATACCAGTGCACGCCATG
>JANNQW010000288.1:0-8177 GCA_031400955.1 Verrucomicrobiota bacterium | reverse complement strand
GAATTATCAACGGCACGCGCTCCATAGTTTGAGGAACTGCCCTGCGGGCTGAGCGCGTAGGTCTCGATGCCCGTGGCCTCGCTCCGGCCGGAGTTGAAGTGCAGGGAGATGAAAATGCTGTTGGGGATCTTGTTGGCAAATTCCACGCGTCCGCCAAGCGAAATGAAAGTGTCGTCTTTGCGCGTCATCACCACTTTAAGCCCGCGCTTCTCAAGGTCGGACTTTAACTGCAGCGCCAGCTTCAGTGCGTATTCCTTTTCATAGCCATAAACCCCGCGCGCACCCGAGTCGTGACCTCCATGCCCGGCGTCGATGATCACGGTGTCGAACGTGCTGGAGCTGCCGATGTAGCTTGGGCGCAACACCGGGTCTATCAGCTTGCACAGGTCCAGGCGTGAGATGAGGATTTTTCCGTTCGCGTCTTCGATGGGGTAGCTCAGCACGAACTTGATGTTGTTGATCATCAGATCCTGGCTGCCGATCGTGCCCCTCATGATCAACGCCGGTGAGATGAACCAGACGGCGCTGCCTTCGACCTTGAGTTCCGCAAACCGGTAAAATCGATGGATGCTCGTCGCGCTGACGTAGTCGCGATCCTGATAATGCAGCACTTCCCATCCGGCGAGGTCGGCTTTGGGCGTTGCCGTCGTGCTGCTTCCGACCTTGTCGGATTTCTTTGGCTCCGTGTGCTCATCATTTTCAAACTCACCATCAGTCTTCGTCTCCACTGTTCTGGAGTCCTTGGAGCCAGCTCCCTCTTTGGTGCGTCCGGCCTTTTGATCGGTGACATCTTTCGGAGCGGCAGGTTTGCTGTCTGGATTTTTTTCGCCACTCTTTTTTGACTCCGTTGGCTTGGTTGTATTCTTTTTATCTGGAGTCTTGCTTTCAACGGGTGCCGGTTTTTTTACAGCCGCCATCGTTGCGTCGGGACGCAGGATCACCAGGCTGAGGAGCAAGCCGGCAAGAGTGGTGAATAACTGTCGGGTGCGGTTCATCTGGAGCCGTTGAAAATACACACCGCACCCTGGTTTGCAAACCCTGGCACCTCGTTACTCTCGCGCCTTGGTGTCGATGCAGATCGTCACAGGTCCATCGTTGACGAGCGATACCAGCATGTCGGCACCGAATTCTCCCCGCGCAACTGATTTGCCCAACTCCATTTCCAGCAGCTCGATGAACAATTCATAGAGCGGTACAGCGACTTCGGGCCGGGCGGCGCGGATGAATGAGGGGCGGTTGCCCTTCTTCGTCGCCGCGTGGAGCGTGAACTGGCTGACCACCAACGCGCGTCCGTCCACGTCTTTCATGCCTGCGTTCATCTTGCCTTCGGTGTCATTGAAAATACGCAGCCGGGCCAGCTTGCCCGCCAGCCATTGCGCATCTTCCGCGCTGTCCGAATTCTCAATCCCCAGCAAAATCAGCAGTCCTCGCCCGATGCACGCGATCTCTCGTCCTGCAATGGTGACGCTAGCTTTCGAAACTCGTTGAACGACGGCTCTCATGGCGCATCATCTTAACTCGTGAGTCAAGACGCCCTTCCTGAAGTCAACACCAGCGAATCCGTGCCGGTCATTTCGGGGCGAATGAAGCAACCCAGGTCGTTCTTTAAAAAGTGGTCACGGCGTGGATTTATTATCACGCTCAGTGCGGCGGTCATCCTCGGCAGTTTCTATGCGGTCGTCTGGTGGACGGCGCGTGACTCTTGTTATTCGAATCTCGACCATGTGCCTGTGCGGACGGTTGGCTTGGTTCTCGGCTGCGTGAAAAAAGTCGGCCGATACGACAACCTGTTCTTCAAAACCAGGGTGGATGCTGCGGCTAGGCTCTTTCAATCCGGAAAAGTGCAGTTCCTTATCGTCACAGGCGACAATTCGCGCAATGGCTATGACGAGCCTACCGATCTCAAGGCAGCACTCATCAATAAAGGCGTGCCCGCGGATCACATCTATTGCGACTACGCCGGCTTCCGCACGCTGGATTCCGTGATCCGGGCGAAGAAGATCTTCGGCCAGGAAGATGTCATCATTATCTCGCAGCGCTTCCACAACGAGCGCGCAGTTTACCTGGCTAAGCGCAGCGGGATGCCAAATGCAGTCGCCTTTAATGCTGCCGACTCTAATTCCGAATCTACTTACAAAATGTATCTCCGGGAAATCTTCGCCCGCTGCAAGGCCGTGTTCGATGTGGAAATACTAGGCACCCAGCCCAGGTTTCTCGGAGAGCGGGTCAGTATCGGTCCCAAGAATCCGCCAGTCGATGCTCAGCCCATCCCCAGCGCGAAGCGCGATTAACCTGGTGAATGTAATTGGATAGACGCAATATTTTCTGCGTCAGTTAATACAGCACGCGCAGCAAATAAAGCCCATCCGCCGGAGCGCAGTGGTGCGACTTCATGCCATCGGGCTCCTGCACCAGTTGCCGGATCCATTCGAGTGATGCCCGGCCGCGCGCGGCATGCACCAGGCTTCCAGTCATGAGCCGCACCATCTTGTAGAGAAAGCCTTCGCCCTCGAACTCCAGGCGCAACAAATCGCCCTCATCAAAAATCTCCACGCGCTCAATTGTCCGCGTCAGCCCCGCCGCATTTTCCCGGCGCTCCTCTTCGCTGATGTCGCCGCGCGCTGCGGAGAGCCGGGCGAAATTGTGCGTGCCGCACATCAGAGCAGCTCCCTCGCGCATTAGGTCGATATCGAGTCCCTTGAACACATGCCAGGCAAAGCCAACCTCGAACGGCGACATCACATCGCCGCGCCAGATGCGATACTCATAGACCTTTCCCTTCGCACTGAATCGCGCATGAAAATCTGACGGCGCATCTTCACAGTGCAGAACACGGATGCTCGGCGGCAAGTTCACATTCATCGCGCGGACCAGCGATTCACCGCGCAGTGAGCTTTCCTCAGTCAGCTCGATGTGCGCCACCTGCCCCCGCGCATGAACGCCCGCGTCCGTGCGCCCCGATCCATGCACCGCGACCTGGGTGCCGGTGAGCTTTTGCAGAATCGCTTCCAAATGATCCTGCACCGTCTGTCCGCCAGGCTGTGACTGCCAGCCCTGCCAGGGACGACCGTCGTAGGCGAGAGTCAGCCGCAGACGGCGGGTTGCCTCGTTCTTGGTTCTTGGTTCTTGGTTCCCCAGCATGTCCATCATCGCGCCAGATTCTGCACCATGTCCGCGACTCAACCAAGAACGAAGAACCAAGAAACCTCATTCTTCCTCAGGCAGCAGCCATGCTTCCGGCCCCTGCCGGGTGTTCAGATAGTCCTGCAAAATCGCCACCGCTGCCACCTGGTCCACCAGCTTCTTTTCCTCGCGATCTTTTGGGCGATGCGTAAAACCGAGCGATTCGCGCGCCACCTTGCTGGAAAGTCGCTCGTCCACGAATACCATCGGCACGTTGTCGGGCAGCGCCTTGCGCAATCGGTCCGCGAACTTCTCCACGCGCGCTGCCGCGCTGCCGCGCTCTCCATCCATCCGATACGGCATGCCGATCACCACTTCGCCAATCCGCTTCTGCTGCACGATCAATGCGATTTCCCGCTCGATGTCGGGACCCACATCCAGCGTCTTCAAAGGATTGGCAATCATCGCCAGCTCATCGCTCAGCGCCAGTCCGATGCGCACCGTGCCGTGATCAATGCCGAGGATTCGCATGAGTCGAACGCAAATTAACGTAGCTCCTTCGGCAGTCCGTCCACCAGCTTCTTCAATTTCTCCGCCTCGCCACGATGAGCCACGAGGAGCGCGTCCTTGGTGGCGATGACCATGAGGTCGCTCACACCGAGCAAGGCAATGTGCTGGCCGGTCTCGCTGAACACCAGATTGTTCCCCGCTTCATGGTGACTCAACTCGCAGTTATGCTGGTTGCCCGCCGCATCCTTCATGAGATGTTCGCCCACGCTCGTCCAGTTGCCGACATCATCCCAGTCAAACGCGGCCTCAACGTTCAACACGCGCGGGGCTTTCTCCATCAGCGCGTAGTCGATGGACAGCTTCGTGAGCGAAGGGAAGCGCGTCTTGATTGCTGTCGCAAAATCAGGTGTCGCAGCGAGTTCATCGACAAATCCCGCCAGTTCCGGGCAGTGAGCCGCCAGGTTCCGACGCACGGCGGGCACGGACCAAAAAAACATCCCGGCGTTCCAGGTGAAATTTCCCTGCGCGAGAAACTGTTCCGCGAGTTCCGCATCCGGTTTTTCGCGAAACCGGCTTACCTCAAAAACTGGCGCCTCGTCACTCCCGACCCGCGCTCCGCGTTCGATGTAGCCGTAGCTCGGACAGGCCCACGAAGGCTTGATGCCGATCGTGACCAGCGCGGTGCCGTCGCGCGCTGCCTGGCATGCGGCTGAAAGCGTGCGATGAAATCCCGCATGGTCATTGATAAGATGATCGCTCGGCAGCACCATCATCACGGCCTCCGGATCACGAGCCGCGACCCAGCCAATACCCAGCGCAATCGCTGGCGCGGTGTCGCGCTTCTCCGGTTCGGCAACAATGTTCTCCGTCGGAAAATCAGGAAGAACTTCACGCACCGCATCCAACTGCTGTCGATTGGTGAGCACCAAAATGTTCTCCCGAGGAATGAAACCCGCGAGTCGTTCAACCGTGTGCTCCAGGAGGGTTTTATCATCGAACAGCCGCAGTAATTGTTTTGGTCTGGCGTCGCGGCTCAGGGGCCAGAAACGCTGGCCGCTGCCTCCAGCGAGGATGACGGCATAGGTGTTGGGAAGATTGGAACTCACCCGCGAAGCTTGAACCCTGAACCCTGAACCTCAAACGTGATTTTTCATTTTCGTTTATCCAAGGAGAGGCGTATGTTATCTCATGACGACCTATACGCCCAGCCCGCAACACGAGGATCTCAGTGTCTATGCCCTGACCACCGCAGCCGCGGCAGCGGGTTGCGCGCTCGGCATTTTGTTTGGCCGTGGCATGGGCCGGAAGTCGGCGAACATCTCGTCGCTCACCCTGCTAGCCGCGGGTGCGCTTATCGCGGGCCCCGTCATTGCCGATGTGATCAAGCGCGCGGCCAACCGCCCCGGCACGGAGCGTGGCAGCCAGCGTCGGCTCGATGGCATTCGTGACGGCTCGATTCCTGATGGCGCGGAGATCTATGCGCTGGATGAAAACGTGGCGGCCTGAGCCCGCTACAACGGCCTCATGACAAACTGAAACCGCGCATCGTAGCGGCCCCCATTGTGTTTTTTGCAACAGGCCAGGCACGCGGTGTGCCGCTTGAACTTCCGGACGCGCTCGGCACCCGTCCCGCAAACCGGGCATACGTAGGAAAATTTTCGCTGCTGCTTGTGTCTTGGCAGCGGCATCGTGTGACTCGCGCGTTCGTTTGGAATGCCTAGATCGGCGCAAGCTTGTCGCCATTCCGTGCCGTGCGGTTCGATGCGACGTCGGCCCGCACGAGCATAGGCAATCAAATGCGCCAGTTCGTGCTTTAATGTGCGCTCGATCTGACCATCGAATTCTTTCAAGCGCGGATTCAATTCCACCACCCACTGCGGCCACTTTGCATAGCCTGCCGTGCTGCGCATCCGGGCATTCCAATCGACGCGGACGCCTTTTGCTTCCTCGTGCATGCCGAGTCCGGCGAGCCATTTACGGGCCTGAATTTCCAACTCAGCATCACGCGCGTCGCGGGCCTGCGGCTTGCAGGTTTTGACCGCAGCTTGAGCTTTTTGTGTAGCCGAGGATTTAGCTTTGGTGCCAGCAAAGGCCAGCCAAAGCTGCTGCGGAAGCCTCATCAACGACATGATGGGTCAAATGGTGAACTCGTTCCCTGCGTCTGATACATCGCCCCGCCGCTTCTTTTTATCGTGCGCACGCTGCACCTGTTCGCCGACCATCAACAGAGTGTCTGACGGAACACTTTTCAATACGAACGTATTTGAGCCAATGGTGCTGTGCGCACCAATGACTGTGTCGCCGCCGACGATGGTGGCTCCGGCATAGATCGTGACGTGATCTTCGATGGTGGGATGGCGTTTTTTTCCCTTCAACTGCTGGCCTGCGGCGAGCGAACGCGCGACGAGACCGACACCTTGGTAGAGCTTCACATGGGAGCCGATCTCGCACGTCTCACCGATGACGACACCGGTGCCGTGGTCGATAAAGAAGTGCGAGCCGATCTGCGCGCCGGGATGCATGTCGATGCCCGTGCGGCCATGCGCCCACTCGGTCATCATGCGCGGGATGAGCGGCACTTCATCCAGATACAAAACATGGGCAAGCCGCTGGATGGCGATGGCTTCCAGTCCGGGATAGGCCAGAATGATTTCATCCGGGCATTGTGCGGCTGGGTCTCCTTGGTAAGCGGCCTCGACATCCGTCTGAAGAAGTTTCCGCACCGCGGGAAGGCTGCGGAAAAATTTCTGACATATGCGCGCGGACTCCGCGCGATGATCCTTCGAGTCGCCGTGCTTGTAGCACAGGCTGCGGCCCAGTTCCGCGCAAAGCCGTCCGCGCACGCTCTCCACCCGCCTGGTGGTGATCGTGGGCAGGTCTGCGGCGGTGATGACATCATCGGCAAAGAAGCCGGGGAAAATAAGCTGGAGCAACTCCGAGCAGATCGCCGCGACATCACTTTTCGACGGAAGGTTCGCCGCGTCGAAGTGATTGATCCCGCCGATCTCGCGATACGACGCCAGCAGCGCGCTGACGGTTTCCTCGTGTTTGTGCTCCATGATGAAAGGGATAAGGAAAAAGGGGAAAGTCAAAAGGGAGCTTCGGCAAGATGATTACAGTTCCTTGATTCTCTTGAGGCCGGGATTGCCGTTCCAATTGTCTGGATCGTCGGGCACATGAGTCATCACCCGTAATGCGCCCGCGAATCTGACAAATCTTATATCCTGATTCTTGACTATTGGATCGAAATATAGATTCCAGTCTTCCCGCCTCCACTTTCCCTCTGTAATGCGGCCACCAACTTCATAAATGAACGTGTTATCCAGCCTCAACTCGATACTCTCCTTGTCATCGGCATAAACACCGATCGCCTCAGCGAGTGATGGAATCTTTGGGTTCCAATCCATCATAACATCCATAGCAATGTTCACGACGACCAATGAAATGACTGTAGCATTTAAGATGATGCCAAAAAACAGCCTACCCTTCATCTTATTTTTTAACCCACAGTAAATCAGCCATGTCCCGAAGCTGAGAGCCACGCTCAGGACGAGGAGTTGGACGAGGCGGATAAAGAACATAATTGAGAGTCAAACAAACTTGCCCGGATTCAATATCCCCAACGGGTCCAGCGCCGCCTTCATCCGCCGGTGCGTCTCGACAGACCCGGCGCCGACGGCATCGGCAAACCAACGCTGCTTGGCGATGCCGATGCCGTGCTCGCCGGTGATGGCGCCGCCGATGTTTATGACGAAACGGAACAGCTTGTCGAGCGTCTCATCGGCCCTGGCACTTTCAGTGGGATCATCCATGTTTTTCACCATGACGTTCACATGGATGTTGCCGTCGCCGGCGTGGCCGAAACAGGCTACGGGGAAACCACTGTCCGCTTGAAGCTTTTCCGCAAACTGCACTAGATCAACCAGTCTGCCGCGCGGGACCACGATATCCTCGTTGAGTTTCGTGAGGCCGGTAGCGCGCAGGCTGTAGGAGAATTCACGGCGCAGCTTCCAGAGCATCTCGCATTCAACTTCGCTCATCGCGTCGGCGATGTCGAGTGCACCGCGCTGTTCCAACAGGGCTTCAAGCAGGGCAATTTCCATCGGCACGGTTTTCTCCAGTCCATCGACTTCAATCAGGAGGTGGGCTTCTCCGTGCGGCACGCCTTCGCCGATGTAATGGCGCGCGGCCTGGAGGGTGAAGCGGTCGCTGATTTCCATCGCGGAAGGCAGGAAACCGTTGCTGAAAATGGCTTGCACCGCTCCTGCGGCCTCGGTGAAAGTCTCGAAGCCGACGCTGAGCATGGCACGCATTTGCGGATGCGGGATGAGGCGCAGCGTGGCTTCGGTCACGACACCAAGCATGCCTTCGCTGCCCACGAAGAGCCCGACAAGATCGAAACCGGTCTTGTTTTTGTGGCAGCGTCCACCGGCGCGCAGCACGGTGCCGTCGGCCAGCACGACTTCCAGTCCGAGAACGTAGTGGCGAGTAACGCCGTATTTCATGCAGCGCGGTCCGCCAGCGTTGGTGGCGATGTTTCCGCC
>JANNQW010000287.1:0-7953 GCA_031400955.1 Verrucomicrobiota bacterium | reverse complement strand
GGACTTGTCGGACATGAGCGGGCTCATTGCGATGTATGAGCGTTGCACCGGCATGACGGTTCCGCCGCGTCAGCCCTATGCGGGAGAGTTGGTCTTTACTGCGTTCAGCGGTTCGCATCAGGATGCCATAAAAAAAGGACTCACCGCTTACGACAAGCATCGCGGCTTCTGGGACGTGCCCTATCTCACGATCGATCCCAAGGATATCGGTCGCGAATATCGCGAGGTCATTCGCGTGAACTCGCAGAGCGGGAAGGGCGGTGTCGCTTATCTGCTGGAAAGCGAGTTCGGCATCGAACTGCCGAAAGATTTGCAGCGAGAGTTCGGACCGCTGGCCAACGATGAGGTGGACAAGATGGGGCGCGAAGTTACGGCGCTGGAATTAAAGGGCATGTTCTGGAAGGAATACATCGAGCGCAGCAAACCGTATGCCTTGATTCATTTCCATGCGGACGGAGTGGATGGTCATTTCTCCTGCCGCTCCAGCCTCGATCGCGCAGGCGAGGAGTTGCGCGTGACCGGGGAGGGGAACGGCCCGATAGCCGCGTTCGTCGATGGCTTGAAGAAATCCGGTGCACCTGAATTTGAAGTGGCAAACTTCCGCGAGCAATCACTCAGCGCCGGCACGGAGGCGAGTGCGCTCGCCTACATCCAGATCAAGGCTCTAGGAGGAATGACCTGCTGGGGTGCGGGAGTGGATACAAATATTGAGTTGGCATCGATCAAAGCCGTGCTTAGCGCGGTGAACCGGCTGATAGCGACAGCATAAGTTTAGTGAACTGCCAGCCCACTCATTTCTCCTGCGGTGAGCTTGAGATATACGAGTGTCCCAGCAACTGGCAGCCGCCTACTCCTGTTGCTAATTAATAGCTGCTTAGGCGTTGGAAAATATCATCAAACTTAATAAAGATTTAATTTTTACGTCGTTCTGGAATTTCTTTGAATGAAGAAGCGCGTAACGCGGGACTTGAAATTAGGGTCATTCTTGACGATTAGACTGGCTCCCCATGTCCCACGAAAAACCTACCCAGCATCAATTCCAGGCCGAAGTCGGCCAACTTCTCGACATCGTCACTCATTCGCTCTACACGGATCGCGAGATTTTTGTGCGCGAACTCGTCTCCAACGCGTCCGATGCCCTTGAGAAAATGCGACTACTCCAATTGACGGAGAAAGAGATCTTTGATGATGCGCTCCCGCTGGAGATCAACATCACCACCGACGAAACGGTGAAAACGCTGACGATCGCTGATTACGGCATCGGCATGACTCGTGAGGAACTCGTCGAAAACCTCGGCACTATCGCGCACTCGGGATCAAAAGCATTCGTCCAGTCGATGAAGCAGGGCGGCAAGGAAGGCGGAAACGTCATCGGCCAGTTCGGCGTCGGCTTTTACTCAGCTTTCATGGTCGCCAGTGAAGTGAAGGTTTTCACCCACTCGTGGCGGAACGACGGTGAGCATCTCGTGTGGACCAGCGACGGCACCACGGGCTATAGCATTGAGGACGCTCCCGGCCAGCGCCGTGGCAGCCGAATAGTATTGCATCTGAAGGACGATGCGGCCGAGTTCGCGAAAGCTTCTACGATCAAACAGGTTCTGGCGAAATATTCAAACTTCGTCGGCTTCGCGATTCACCTTAACGGCGAGCGTATCAACACCGTCGAAGCACTCTGGCTGAAGAATAAGAGCGAGGTCACCGAGGAGCAATACAAGGAGTTTTATAAGTTCGCCGGACACGCGTTCGACGACCCGCGATACACGTTTCATTTCAATGCGGATGCTCCCTTGAACATCAATGCGCTACTCTTTGCTCCGACGCAGAACATGGAACAGTTCGGCATGGGCCAGATGGAGGCGGGCGTCTCCCTCTATTGCCGCCGGGTGCTGATCGATCCCAAGCCGAAGAAGTTCCTGCCCGAGTGGATGCGCTTCATTCGCGGCGTGGTGGATAGCGAGGATCTGCCATTGAACATCGCGCGCGAGTCCATGCAGGACAGCGCGCTCTTCCGCAAGCTGGGGCAGGTGGTGCAGGGACGCATCATCAAGTTTCTCGATCGTGAAGCCGGTGACGACGCGAAGAAATATGCGGAGTTCTACAAGGACTTCAGCCGCTTCCTCAAAGAGGGGGTCGCCACAGATTTCGAGAATAAGGAGTCCATCGCCAAGCTCCTGCGATTCGAATCTTCGCTCACGAAGGAAGACGAACTCGTCAGCCTGCCGGAATACATTGCGCGGATGAAAGAGGGGCAGAAGACGATTTACTATCAGATCGGGCTCAGCCGCGAAGCTATTGAGAGCGGGCCCTACCTTGAAGCGTTCAAATCACGCGGCTTCGAGGTGCTGTATCTCTTCGAGACCATCGATGACTATGTGGTGAACGCACTGGTGAAGTTCGACGACAAGGAACTGCGCAGTGTCGCTGCATCGGATGTGGATCTTGGCGAAACGACCGATGAAGGCGAATCGCTCGGCAAGGAAGACACAGACAAGCTCTGTGCCTGGCTCAAGGAAAGTCTCGCCAGCCGCGTGTCCGAGGTGCGCCCCGGCAAACGTCTCGTCAGCAAACCCGCCATGGCACTCCAATCCGAGGGCGACATGAGCCCGCAGATGCGTCAGATGATGCGTGCCATGAAGAAGGACGACTTCGGTGCCGCGCAGGTGATTCTGGAGATCAATCCCAAGCATGCCATTGTGAAGAAGCTTTCCGTTGCCACAGGAACCAATCCTGATCTTGCCGGATTAATCGCCGGGCAGTTACTCGACAGCGCCCTGCTCTCCGCTGGATTGCTCGAAGACACGCATGACATGGTCGGTCGCGTTGAGCAGATCATGGATAAGGCGCTGGGATGAGGAGTGATGGAACGGTCTCAGTATTCTTGGGTCGTTATTGTTATCTTCGTATACGCATCTCGTAAGAGCACGGGACAAAATCACCTGCCTGCAAAACATCCAATCTTCCCGCATTTTTACGAATGCGCGGCTACGTTTTTATTATAACTAGATAAATGAAGTCCGTTCTCGTTATCGGCGGAGGCATCGTGGGTCTGGCCACGTCACTCAAATTATTGGAGCGGCATCCGTCACTCAAGCTGACTTTGCTGGAGAAAGAACCCCTGCTGGCCCAGCACCAGAGCACACACAATTCCGGAGTGCTGCATTGTGGTCTTTATTACAAGTCGGGCTCGCTCAAGGCGCGGCTCGCCGTCGAGGGCATCCGTGAGATGGTGGCGTTTTGCCGGGCGTATGACATCCCTCACGAAATCTGCGGCAAACTCGTCGTCGCCACGGAGGAGGATGAGTTGCCGAGACTCGAAGAGTTGCAGCGTCGTGGTTCGGCGAACGGACTGAATGGATTGCGTCGTCTTGATGGCGACGAATTGCGCAAAATCGAACCGCACGCCTCAGGCATTGCCGCGCTTCATGCCCCGGAAGAAGGAATCGTGGACTATCGCGCCGTGTGTGACGCCATGGCGCATGAAATTCAGCGACGGGGGGGGCGTATTGTCACGGGCGCGTCTGTCCATGGTCTCTCGTTCAACGCCGGTGAGTGGACAGCAGGCAGCAGTGCGGGCGAATTTAACGCGGAACTGCTCATCAACACCGCGGGTCTCCATTGCGACCGGGTCAGCCAGCTCGCGGGCGAGCCGCGAGAAGTGCGCATCGTTCCATTTCGCGGCGAATATTACCGTCTGGCCACCACGGCCGAGCACCTGGTGCGCCATCTCATTTATCCAGTGCCTGATCCGGCGTTTCCTTTTCTTGGCGTCCATTTCACGCGGATGATCGGCGGCGGCATCGAGGCTGGCCCCAATGCGGTGCTGGCCTTCGCGCGTGAGGGTTACCGCTTGCGTGATGTTAATCTGCGCGATCTGGCCGACACGCTATTTTTTCCGGGATTCTGGCGCTTTCTACGGAGGTATCCGGGAATGGCTTTCTCAGAGTTATTTCAAAGCCTGAGCCGTGATCGTTTCTGTCACGCCTTGCAGCGACTCGTCCCGGATGTGCGTCCGGTCGATCTCGCGCCCGGTGGAGCCGGTGTTCGCGCCCAAGCCATGACGCCTCAAGGTGAACTGGTGCAGGATTTTCATATCCTGGTGCGTGAACGTGCCCTTCATGTTCTTAACGCACCCAGCCCAGCCGCCACCGCCTCTCTCGCCATCGGTGCGCATATTGCGGGGATGGTGTAAGTTGGCAATAGGATTTCATGATTGGCCAATGACGGACAGCGACACGACAAGAGTGTCGTGAAGAGTGTCGTGATTCCAATGGAACGATGACACTCTTGTCGTCGGTGTGAGACGGTGCACGATAGGCACTGATTTCAGCTTTCGTGGAGCCGGGTCTGTGCTATTCTCGGTTGTGTTGAAAATGCCAAAAATTACCCTCAAAACTTCTTCGATTCTTCACCTGTTTGTCACCGCTGGCTTGGCGCTGTCGTGTCTGCTGTCGTGTCTGCTGTCGGCATCCTGCGACAAGCCAAAGCAAGCGTCCGATAAAGCTCAGGCGGTGAGCGAGACGACATTGCCGGATGAAGTGTTGGCGGCAAAACCTGTTGAGCCCGCGGTTTTGTTCGGACCGGAAAAGACTGTTGAACCCAATGCGCCCAAGGCGGAGCCGTTCGAACTAAACAAAAGCTCGATAGTCTCCATCCTGCTTTATCATGATTTCGTGGAACGCATTCCGAAGACGGAAATGATGGTCAGCGTGCCCACGTTTCGCGCGCAAATGCAGGCGCTGAAGGATGCCAGTATTTCTGTAATCCCGATGTCCGACCTACTGGCCTGGAAGCGTGGCGAAAAAAACATCCCGGACGAATGCGTCGTCATCACTCTGGATGACGGCTGGGTGGGCGAACATCAGTTTGCCTTTCCGATCATGAAAGAATTCGGCTACCCGTTCACCATCTACCTCTATAAGAAATATGTGAACACCGGAGGCCGCTCGATGACCATCGCCCAGATCAAGGAGATGCTGGCGAATGGCGGCGAACTTGGCAGCCACAGCATCTCCCATCAGGCGCTGGCAATGAAAAACGGCAAGGGCGACGCGCAATACCAGCAGTGGTTACACGAGGAGATTGCCGGGTCAAAAAAATGGCTGGAGGACACGTTCGGCACGCCCTGCCGGACTTTCGCTTATCCTTACGGCAACAAGAACGAGGAGATCGTGCAACTGGCGATGGATGCCGGCTATGAAGCCGCGGTGACGGTTAATCCGCAAAAAATAACCTGGGACACGCCACTGGGAAAACTCGGACGATTCACCCAGCAATGGGACAAGGATGCAAACTTCAAGCTGGCTGTCAGCTTTCATGGACGGAATGATGTGGCGAGCAGCAAGTTTGTAAAAATGGATGCCGTGGACGAGCAGGGGAACAAGATGTTCGACCTCAAGCCGGAGCCGAACTCAACCATCACCGATCGCCGACCCGTGATCGAAGCCGGACTCGCCCGCGTCGGTGGAGTGGTGCCGGATAGCGTGATGCTGCGGATTGGCGGCTACGGTGCTGTTCCGGCGGAGTTTGATCCTGCGACTCAGACCCTGCGCTACCAGATCCCACAAAAGCTCCGCTTGGAGGAATGCACCGCCACACTCGTTTTCCGCCGCGCCGACAGCGACAAAGACGAAGTGGTGAGCTGGAAGTTCAAGATCGATCAGAAATCTTCCTATTTGCCGCCCGAACCAGTGATCGCCCCGGATTCCGCGCCAGCGGTTTCAACTCCGGTTAAGGCCACCGCAGCGAAATAAAACTCAAAATTTAGAAAGGGATTTTTTTATCCTTCACCCCTCCGCCTTCATCCTTTCTCTCCATGCTCTCTCTCCTTCAGGAAAAACTCGAATCCGCCTTCAAGAAACTACGCGGCCACGGCAAAATAAGTGAAGCCAACGTCTCCGACGCCATGCGGGAGATTCGCATGGGCCTGCTGGAGGCGGATGTGGATTTCAAGGTCGCGAAGGATCTCTGCGAAGCCGTGAGGACCAAGGCGGTGGGCGAGGAAGTCCTGCGCACCGTCTCGCCCGCGCAACAGATCGTAAAGATATTCCATGACGAACTCACGGCGCTTCTGGGCGGTGGTGCTGCCGAACTCGATATCGCGCCGCCCGAGCGCATCCTGATTGCAGGCTTGAACGGTGCGGGCAAAACCACGACCTCAGCAAAGCTTGCAGCGTTTTTGAAGAAGCAGGGCAAGCGCCCGCTGCTCATCGCCTGCGACGTTTTTCGTCCTGCGGCGGTGAAGCAACTGGTCGTGCTCGGCGAGTCCATCGGCGTGCCGGTCTATCAACCAACCGAGGGCGAGAAAGATGCCGTGAAAGTCGCAAGGCAGGCGCTGGAGTGGGTCAAGGAACAGGGCGGGGGAATCGCCATTTTTGACACTGCAGGTCGCCAGGAAGTAGATGAAGAACTTTTGAAAGAACTGGTAAAAATCAGGGATGTCATCGACCCGCGCGAAGTGCTGCTCGTCGCTGATGCCGCCACAGGCCAGCAGGCGGTCAGCGTCGCCAAGACCTTCAAGGAAGCCATCGGTGTCACCGGCTTGATCATGACCAAACTCGATGGCGATGCGCGTGGCGGCGCCTTGCTCTCGATGAAGCAGGTCACGGGCTGCCCGATCAAGTTCGCCGGTGTGGGCGAGAAGCTCAACCAGTTGGAAATTTTCCATCCCGAACGAATGGCCGACCGCATTCTCGGCATGGGCGATGTGGTATCACTCGTGGAAAAAGCCGCGGAGCAGATCGACGAGGAAGACGCCATGCGGATGGCGAAGCGAATGCAAAGTTCGAAATTCGACTTCAACGATTTCCTCTCACAAATGAAGTTCATGAAAAAACTGGGACCGCTCGAATCTATCATGGGGATGCTGCCTGGCATGGGTAAGCTCAAGGACATGAAGGTGGATGAGAATCGGATGAGGCACACCGAGGCCATCGTGCTTTCCATGACCGCCCGGGAACGCGCCCGACCTGAGATCATGAATGGGAGCCGCCGCAAGCGCATCGCGAACGGAGCCGGTCGTCCCGTAATGGAGGTCAATCAACTGCTCAAGCAATTCGCTATGATGCAAAAAATGATGAAAAACAAAGGCATGATGCGCGGTCTCATGGGTCAAATGACCGGCGGCGGTAAGGGCGGTATGCCGAAGGGATTCGGCTTCTGATACCGACTGACTCTGATAAAGAAAATAGACAGGATTTACAGAATAATCAGGATTGAAATAGAGGGCACCAAAGTGGCACATGCGGCCCTCCGCATGAGTTTAAAACCACGCGCAGCGCACGCACTCAACTGTCTCTCTTGGCGCTAGCGCGCAGGTTTCAGGTCTCGCGGAGGGCCGCGTGAGCCACGGCTACTTCCGCGGCACGAACTTCTGCACCCGCATTCCAGTGACATCCACGACATAGACGGATCCATCGCGCCCCACTGCGATGTCATGGGGCCAGAAAAACTGGCCGTCGTAGTTCCCGAACGAACCAAAGGACGCAATCACAGTTCCCGTGGCGTCCACCTTATGAATCCGCGCCCGATCCGGAACGCTGGCAATGGGATGACCGGGCTGGTCACCGCCGTCCACGATGTAAAAGAATCCATCCGAAGCCGCGCAGATGGCCCATGGGCGACCGATGGCCTTGTCCTTCCAAGTGCCGAGATGTTTGCCGTCGCCATCGAAAATCTGCACCCTGGCGTTGCCGCGATCCGCAACATAGATTCTGCCGCCTTTGTCCAGCGCAAGGCCATGCGGCGTATGAAATTCTCCAGCGCCTTCACCACGCGTGCCCCATTGTGAGATGAACTTTCCTTCCCTGGAAAACTTCATCATGCGGCTGTTCCCGTAACCATCGCTGACATAAAAAGTTCCATCGGGAGCCACGGCAACATCGGTTGGTTTGTTAAAGTGTGAGGAATCAGCCCCCGCCTTGGCGCGCTCGCCGAGAGTCATGAGCAGCTTGCCGT
>JANNQW010000286.1:0-23904 GCA_031400955.1 Verrucomicrobiota bacterium | reverse complement strand
GGGCTTTTTTTTAATGTTCGGCCATTCCACGCGCTTCCAGCGCGAGATCTTCTTCTCGTTGCGCTCGATCGCGCGGCGCGTGGGCCGCTGGCAACTGAAGCCCAGTGCGCCGAGCAACTTCCACACATGACCCGGATGATACCTGACCCCTGTCAAATCCCGGATCAGCAGTGCCACGCGCGGGCAGGTCCACAACTCGGTGCGGTAACCCTGCGCGACGGGCCCCTCCAGCAACGCGTCGCATACCTGCTCGATCTGCGAAGCGTTGAGTTTGGCCTTGGGACCCGCAGGACCTTTGCTGGACAATGCCTCCAGTCCGCCGGACTCCCAAGTTTGCTTCCAGCCGTAGGCCACCTGCCGGGCCACCTGCAAGCGTCGCGCCACTTCGGCAGGGGCGACGCCCTTTTCAAACAATCTGGCAGCGCGCTTGCGCCGCCGCTCCATCTCAAGATGATTTCGTTTGATGCTCATCTGCCGAGCATAACATAACTTCAACATTTGTCATCCTATTATGCGGGACTCAATAAATCAGCGCGGTTCTCAACTTATCAGAACAACAACTCAATCACAAGGATGGCCAAGATGTTCACCACTTTGATCATGGGATTGATCGCGGGACCGCTGGTGTCCTTATAAGGATCGCCCACAGTGTCGCCAGTAACCGCAGCTTGATGCGCGATGCTGCCTTTGCCGCCGTGGTTGCCTTCTTCGATGTATTTCTTGGCGTTGTCCCAAGCACCACCGGCGCTGGTCATGCTGAGGCCGAGAAACAATCCGGTGATGATGGTGCCCATGAGCATGCCGCCGAGCGCAGTGTATCCCAGGCCGGGGATGCAGCCGACGATCAGGACGCCTGCGAGCGGCAGGAGCGCGGGCACGATCATCTCGCGCAACGCGGCCTTGGTAACGATGTCCACGCAGGTGGCGTATTCAGGAGTGTCGGTGCCAGTGAGGATGCCGGGCTTCGCGGTAATTTGACGACGAACTTCACGCACGACCGCACCCGCAGCGCTGCCGACGGCTTTCATGCTCATGGCGCTGAACAGGAAGGGGAGCAATCCACCGAGGAAGAGGCCGATGATGACCGTTGGATCCTTCAGGGAGAAATCAACACTGGCTAGTTTATCAAGCTTGCCAGTGAGGTGCAGATGTTTGTCGAGCTCGAGATAATAGGAGCCGAATAAAACGAGTGCGGCCACGCCGGCGGAAGCGATGGCATATCCTTTGGTGACAGCCTTCATCGTGTTGCCCACGGCATCGAGGCCGTCGGTGATATCGCGCACGTTCTTGTCGAGCTTGCTCATCACGGCGATGCCGCCTGCGTTGTCGGTGATCGGGCCGAAGGCGTCGAGCGAGACGATGATGCCAGCCATGCTCAACATGGACATCACGGCGATGGCGATGCCGTAAAGTCCGGCCAATGAATAGCCGCCCGCGATGGCGCAGCAGATGAGGATGACGGGCAGTGCGGTGGCGTAGTTGCCGAGGGCGATGCCGGCGATGATGTTGGTGGCGTGGCCGGTTTCACTGGCTTTGGCGATCTTGCGCACTGGTGCGTATTGAGTTGCCGTGTAATAATTCGTGATGATGACCACGGCCCAGGTCATGACCAGACCGATGATGCTGCACCAAAAAACATTCATGCTGGAAAAAGTGCTTCCGTCTACTGTTTTGAGAACTTCGGGCAAGAGCAGCTTGGTCGCGGGATAAAAGAGAATCGCGGAGACAGCAGCGGAGATGCCCACGCCTTTCATCAGGAGTCCGGTGGGGGAACCGTCACGCACGTTGATGTAGAGAATACCGAGCACCGCGCCGATGATGGAGATGCCGCCGATGAGAAAGGGATAGACAAGCGCCGCGCTCACGCCCTTGAGTGTCAGTGATGCGATGAGTAAGGCACCGATGAGTGTGACGGCGTAGGTTTCAAACACATCGGCAGCCATGCCAGCGCAGTCGCCTACATTGTCGCCTACGTTATCGGCGATGGTGGCGGGATTGCGCGGATCATCCTCATCGAGTGCATGTTCGAGTTTGCCGACAAGGTCGGCACCCACGTCTGCAGCTTTCGTGTAGATGCCGCCGCCGAGTCGGGCGAACACGCTGATGAGCGACGCACCCAGTGCGAGGCCAACGAGTGAATCGATGGACTTTTCTTGACCCATCACCAGGTAGAAGCCCGCGACAGACAGGAGTGCGAGTCCGACCACGAGCAGGCCGGTCACTGCGCCGCCATTGAATGCCACGCGCAAGGCCGGAGTGGCGCCCTCTGTTGCAGCTTGTGTCGTGCGCACGTTTGCCACCACGGCGATACGCATGCCGATGTAGCCGGCGATCATGGAGCAGACTGCACCGATGAGGAAACCCGAGGGCACTGCATATGGATGATCGGTGTTCCGCTTCCAGATGAAAAGCAGAATGGTCATGATCACTGCGATGACGCTGACCGTGCTCACCTGGCGGCTGAGGTAGGCTTTGGCACCATCTTGAATTGCGGTGGCTACCTTCTGCATGGCGTCATTGCCGGGCGACGAAGAGATGATTTTTTTGATCAGGAAAATGGCGTAACCCAAGCCCAGCGCGGCGAGGAGAATGGAAAGTATGATGCCGTTGTGAGTGAGAAATTCGGACATGTGAGTGGAGCTAACGCGCGCTGAGTGTGAGTGTTTCGGGGTGTGTTTGGACGTGTGAAAAGCCGAAACTGTAGTGGAAATGTCACACGAGGCAATCATGAAATGCCAAACATGTGCATAAAAATGCGTCGCTAGATGAGTCATGCTGTGGTGGATTTCACCAAGCTACCCATCCAACGGACGGGAATTGGTGCACGGGGACGGATTCGAACCGTCAACCAATTGGTTAAGAGCCAACTGCTCTACCGTTGAGCTACCCATGCAAAACTGAATCCCTGATTTGGTGCGCGGGGTGGGGTTCGAACCCACGACCAATTGGTTAAAAGCCAACTGCTCTACCGCTGAGCTACCTGCGCCGAAATGAGGGGAGAGTTAATTAATCAGGGATGCTCAGGATGCAAGCTGGAATATCATCGAAATCAAGTTTTCCGAGCGATGCGGTCAACGCGGCTTCTGGCCGGTGGATGTGGCTGATCATAATAAAATTGGCAGTCCGGTTGTCTTCGGGGATGGGAATCATGATCGTGTAGATCATAAAATCGCTTGCAGCCATGTCACACTTGCGTAACATGCGCGTTCCATTCCTGGGCGGGCACACTTGAGCGAGAGGCTCTCTGGAACGGGAGCGGGAGAAATCCTGCTCCGGTTCGTCCGGGGGCGGACACTCAAGTTTATGATAAGCGAACTTCAAGCCCTGTTTGAATACTACGAAAAAGAAAAAGGCATCGACCGTCCCAAGATGGTCGAGGCACTCCAAAGTGCGTTGCTAGCCGCGTCCAAACGCAGCATCGGTCCTGCGCGCGAACTGCGCATCGATATCGATCCTGAGAAGGGAAGCATCCGCGCCTTTGCCAAGCTGCTGGTCGTCGAAACGGTGACCAATCCCTTCGAGGAGATGAGCATGAAGAATGCCGGTCGCCTCCGCAAGGGAGCGCAAATCGGCGAGGAAGTGGACGTGGAAGTCACACCGAAAGACTTTGGCCGTATCGCCGCCCAGACAGCCAAGCAGACCTGGATGCAGCGCCTGCGCGAAGTGGAGAAGGCCAACCTCTACGAGGAATTCAAGGACCGCACCGGAGATGTCGTCAGCGGGACCGTCCGTCGTTTCGACAAGTCCGATGTCATCATCGATCTCGGCAAGTTTGATGGAGTCATGCCCATGCGCGAACGCGTGCCCACCGAGGACTATAACTCGGGCGATCGGATGAGGTTTTATGTTAAGGCGGTCGAGAAGAGCACGCAGCGTGGCCCGGAGATCATCCTCAGCCGCAGCCATCCGAATTTCGTTCGCCGCTTGTTCGAATTTGAAGTCAGTGAAATTTCCGATCGCACGGTCGAGATTGTCAGCATCGCTCGCGAGGCGGGCTTCCGGACCAAGGTGGCGGTTCACAGCGCAGACCCCAAGGTTGACCCTGTCGGAGCCTGCGTCGGACTGCGCGGCACGCGGGTCAAGAACATCGTTCGCGAACTCAATAACGAAAAAGTGGACATCGTTCGTTGGACCGCGGACGCCGTGGAATTCGCCAAAGAGGCACTCAAGCCCATCAAGATCCTCTCCATCAACGTGGACGAAGAAAATAAACGCATTCAGATTTCTGTCGCCGAGGCTGAATTATCGAAGGCCATCGGACGCAAGGGCCAGAATGCCCGTCTCACTTCGCGGCTTATCGGTTACGAACTGATCATCGAAAAAGACGAGCGCGCCGAGAAAGTGTTCGAAGGTCACATGGGCGAATCCGTCAAGGGCATCGTCGAGGCTTTCGGCGTGACCGAGGACGTGGCTCGCAAGCTGGTGGATAACGGCATGACGGAGCTTTCTTTCTTCGCGGATGCCAGTGAGGAAGACATTGCCGGCATGCTCGATGGCAATACCGAACTCGCCAAGCAAATCGTCGGCAAAGCGCTCGCCTTGCACGCCACCGCGCCCGAAGGCGAGCCAGCATCGGCCTGATCTTGCGGACAGTAATCGCTCAGAAACTTTTCTTATTTGATATCAAGCCGGTCTACCGGCCCATTGCATGCCTACGAAACCATTGAATTCTAAGCCCCCAGTCAAGAGCGGCACTTCTTCCAAAAGGGAGGCCGAGTCCGCTCACGCTGTAAAAGTGGGGAAGGACACGAAGCCTACAAAATCCAAAAAAACCCTGTCGTTGATCGACGAGGGCGGCTCTACAACTCGGAAAATTCGTGGTGGCTCTCCGGTGACAGGCTCAGCGTTTGCTCCACTGGCCAGATCGAAAAAGGCCGCTGCACCGGAACCCGTCGTCGTGGCGAAACCTCCTGGAAAATCGCTCTCCCAGGCCAAGTCTGAGGCGCTTTCTATCTTCGATCAGGAAGATAACAAGGAAGAGAAAAAAATCCGCCGTTCAGATTCCGAGAATACGGGTGGATATCTGCCTCCGATTTCCCTTCATAAGAAGGATGAGGAAGATGCACGAACAGCCCTGATCGCGAAGAACGATGAGCCGCCCGCCATCCCGGCAGACGAGGTGACTGGTGACCCGAAGGTCATCCACATTAAACCGCCAATCATCGTCAAGGATCTTATCGAGCGCATGGGGCTGAAGGCCTTCGTGGTGATGAAGGATCTGCTCGAACTCAAGGTCTATGCCAAGCAGGACACGGCCATTGAGCCGGATATCGCGTCCAAAATCTGCGAAAAGCACGGCTTTGTCTTCGAGCGCGAGAAACGCGAGAAGGGCGGCGGCGTCCACACAATCGTGGAAGTCATCGAGCCACCGACTGCGAAAACCATCGAAGAGGAGCCGCAAGAGCAGTTGGAACTCCGCGCGCCCATCATCACTTTCATGGGGCATGTCGATCACGGCAAGACTTCACTGCTGGACGCCATCCGCAAAACAAAGGTCGTTAGCGGCGAAGCTGGCGGCATCACCCAGCATATCGGCGCCTATAGCGTCGTGCACAACGGGCACCCCATCACGTTCATTGACACCCCGGGCCACGCCGCATTCTCCGAGATGCGCGCCCGCGGCGCTCACGTCACGGACATCGTCGTTCTTGTGATTGCTGCCGATGATGGTTTCATGCCTCAGACAATTGAGGCTTTGAATCACGCCAAAGCTGCCGGTGTTACGATCATGATCGCGATCAACAAGTGCGATCTTCCGACAGCCAACGTCATGCGCGTCAAGCAGCAGCTTCAAGAGCGCGATTTGATGCCGGTCGAATGGGGTGGAAGCACTGAAGTTCTTGAAGTCTCCGCCACCAAGGGGACCGGTCTGGACGGTCTGCTGGAAACCATGTCCCTCCAAGCCGAAGTGCTGGAGCTTAAGGCGAATCCGAAGGCCTCCATGCGTGCCACCGTCATTGAATCCCGCATGGATCCGGGTCGCGGCCCTACGGCGACCGTTATTGTTCAGAGCGGCACATTGAAAGTCGGCGAGCCCTTCATCTGCGGCCCGTTCTTTGGCAAGGTGCGCACGCTCATCAACGATCTCGGTCAGAATATCAAGAAGGTCATGCCCGGCATGCCGGCTGAACTTGTCGGATTCAACGGACTCCCGAACGTGGGTGACGAGGTCATCGAGATGGAGACCGAGCGCGCAGCCAAGCGCCTTAGTGATGAACGGCTTGAGGAAATCCGATTGAAAAAACTTGCGGTGCCGAGGCGTTCGTCACTGGAAACCTTGTTCGCTAATATTGAGGACGGACAGAGGAAGAATCTCCGACTCGTCCTCAAGACGGACGTGCAGGGATCGCTGGAAGCCATCATTAAGATGCTTCACGAAATCAAGACTGAAAAAGTTGATATTGATATTCTTCACAGTGCTGCCGGCCCGATTTCCGAGGGTGACATCCTGCTCGCGAGCGCGTCGGACGCTGTCGTAATCGGCTTCAACGTGAAGATTGAAAGCACTGCCGTCAGCGTCGCCAAGCGCGAGGTCGTGCAGGTGAAGTTGTTCTCGATCATTTACGAACTCGTCGATCAGGTTAAGGAGGCCATGCTAGGCCTGCTCGATCCTGAGACGCGCGAGAAGCCGCTGGGCCACGCTCGGATCAAACAAGTCTTCAAACTTACCCGGGGTATCGTCGCCGGCTGTGTCGTCACAGACGGACGCATCGAACGCAAGGCCCGGGCCCGAGTTCTCCGGGGCGGTCAGGCGGTGTTCGACGGACACATGGACACCCTTCGCCGGTTCCACGACGAAGTGCCCGAAGTCCGCAACGGCCTCGAGTGCGGCATACGCGTCGCTGGTTATACCGAGTATCAGGAGGACGACATCATTGAGTGTTACCTGCTCGAGAAATTCGCCCAGGCGCTGTAAACCGCGCGAATCGCCCGGTTTCCTGGTTCCTCGTTCATGGTTCTTCTTTGGAATCTGGGACGAAAACCAAGAACTACGAACCAAGCACCAGAAAATCGTAAAATGACTCACCGCCTCCAACGAGTTCAGGAACTCATTCGCCGCGAACTGGGGCCGATTCTGTCGCGCAACTTCTCCTTCTCCGGCGCCTTCGTCACAATTCATGAAGTCGATATCACGCCAGACTTGAAGCAATGCTTCGTCTACGTCGGAATTCTCGGCAAGGGTGAAACGCCTGATGGCATCATCAAACGCTTGAACTCGGGACGTCGGATCATTCAGCGCGAGCTCTACAAGCGCGTGGTGTTAAAAAATTCACCGACACTCACCTTCAAGGCTGACGATTCCGTTGAGCGCGGAGTGCGCGTGCTGAGTCTGATTGAAAACCTTCCGCCGCAAGCGCTGGATGCCATGGACGAAACCACTGAAGACGATGCCGACAAAAACTGACGACAACTTTGATATCATTGCGAAAGCGCTGCGCGGCTGTCAGCGTATTGCCGTTGGCTGCCATGTGCGTCCGGACGGTGACGCGATTGGCTCGCTCGTCGCGTTCGCTCGGAGCATGACTCTCGCGGGAAAAACCGTGCACGCGCTGAGCGAGGATGGTGTTCCTTCTAATCTCGAATTTCTTCCCCTCGCTGGTATCGTCGAAAAGCCCGACGACTATCCCTTAGAACTTGATGCCGCAGTCGCGCTCGATACTGCGACGCACGAGCGACTCGGGGCGCGCACGGTCAAGGCAATGAGCGGTGCGCCTCTCCTGGTGAACTTTGATCATCACGCGACCAACCCGCGCTACGGTCATCTCAACCACGTCGACACCACGTCACCAGCGACTGGCCAGATCATCTACGAATTTCTCACGCAACAGGGCTTTCCGGTCGATGCCGATATTCGAGATAATTTGTTCGCAGCCATCAGCACTGACACCTGCTCATTCCAATACAACAGCACCACCGCGCGGACGCACCGCATCGCTGCGGAAATGATCGAAGCTGGACTCGATGCCGCGAAGCTTTCGCAGAAGCTCTATGATGAACATCCACTGCGCCGTGTTCTTCTACTCAAGGCCCTGCTCAATGAAATGAAAATTTCCGCTGGCGGCAGGATTGCCAGTTGGGCGCTGACGATGGCAACGCAGCAAGGTGTGAATATGGAGCCCGGAGACTCGGAAGGTTTGATTGACACACTCCGCTCGATTGAGGGAGTCATGGCGGCAGTTGTTTTTGAAGAGATCAGTGATGGGAAGGTGCGCGTCAGTGCACGGAGCAAGGATGTGCGCCTTGATGTGTCGCGAGTCTGCGCGCAGTTCGGTGGTGGCGGGCATCGCATGGCTGCGGGCGCTCGGCTTCCTGGTCCGATCGCTGCTGCCGAAGACATTTTTTTACAATCACTTACGAATGAAATCACCAGACTCGATTAACGGCGTCCTGCTCGTGGACAAGTCGCCGGGCATGACCTCGCACGACGTGGTCGCCGTAGCGCGGCGCTGCCTGGGCATGAAAAAAATAGGCCACTGCGGAACGTTGGACCCGATGGCGACCGGCATGCTGATCTTGGTGATTGGCAGTGCCACGCGGATTCAGGATCTGTTGATGAGCGAAGACAAGGAATACATTGGCACTGCGACGCTCGGATTTACCACCAATACCCAGGACAAAGAGGGCACACCACTCGAAACGAAAGAAGTGCCGCCACTCAGCGAACAGCAGATACGCGATGCGCTCGACACGATGAAGGGTGATTTTTATCAAATGCCCCCGATGGTCAGCGCCATCAAGAAGGACGGTGTGCCGTTATACAAGCTGGCGCGCAAGGGCTTGGAGATCGAACGCGAGCCGCGTCTGGTGCATGTGTTTGAATATGAACTGACGCGCATCGCGCTACCGGAAATCGATTTTCGTGTTGTCTGCAGTAAGGGCTTCTATGTTCGCACTTACGCGCACGATCTCGGTCAGAAGCTGGGTTGCGGGGCGCATCTCAGCGCCTTGAGACGCAGCCGCTCCGGTCACTTTACGTTTCAGCCTGGCAAATTTACCACTTTTGATGCGCTCAAGGAAGGTCGTCGCGAAGAGGTGCAGGCGTCGATGCTTTCATTGTATGATGTAAGCAAATTGCGGGGGGCGTGAAGCGCGAGTCGCGGTTGAAATGTTGAAGGGATGAGATGTTGAAGTGAACTCGAAAAGCTCTTTCTTCTCAACAATTAAACATTTCAACGATTCAACCAGATCAAATGATTGTTCTTCGCAACATCACGGATCTCTCCGCACTTCCCGGCCCGATCGCGCTTGCCATTGGCGTGTTCGACGGCGTGCATCTAGGGCATCAGGAAGTCATTCGCGCGGCACTGCATTTCTCGGACAAACACGGCGGCACGGCGGTGGTGATGACTTTCGATCCGCATCCGCTGCGCGTGCTCCGGCCCGAAGTCGCGCCGCGCCTGCTTTGCTCCACACGGCACAAACTGCAAATTCTGGAGCAACTGGGTGTTTCGCACACGCTCGTGGCTCCCTTCACGAATGAAACTGCGCAGACATCCGCGCGGGACTTTGTCGGGATGCTGTTAAATTCGTGTCAGTCGCTCGGCTTTGTGTCTGTCGGCTACACTTGGTTGTTTGGGAAAAATCGCGAAGGTAACATTCATCAACTCATGGAACTTGGGGAGGCGCACGGCTTTGGCGTCTACGGTGTGCCTGCTGTTCACATGGACAGCGAGGTTGTGAGCAGCACGCTCATCCGCGAGGCGGTGAGGGCGGGAGATTTTACGAAGGCGAAGCGGCTGCTGGGTCGCGGTTACACGGTGCTCGGTGAGGTCGTCCACGGAAAGCATCTTGGCAGCCAGCTTGGATTTCCCACGGCCAATGTGGTGGTGGAGAATGAAGAACTTCCGCCCAGCGGGGTGTATGCGGTCGAGGTTCAGGGTTTAGGGTTTAAGGTTCGGGCGATGCGCGGCGTAGCCAATCTCGGCCTGCGCCCTACGGCGGAGACCGGCGCGACGAACCGTGCGCTGGAGGTGCATCTGTTGGATTTCGAGGGCGATCTTTACGGTGCCGAGATGGAAGTTGCATTTTTGAAACTGCTCAGGCTGGAACAGAAGTTCGCTGGCTTGGATGAATTGAAAGCACAGATCGCGCGGGATGTCACGGCGACACAGGAACTGTTTCAGCAGTTGTCGATGTGAGAAGTTATCAAGCTGCGGCAGGTTATCTCGTGATTTGTAATTTGTAATTTGTTTGTTTCTCCGTCATCATCCATTCGCTTCCATCACTGACACTCATGCAAAGCATCCTGGAAAAAACGCGCAGTTATCTATCGGGGCCGATGGATTTCGTTGGCTCCCGTGTGATTGAAAAATACCTCGGCTGGCGCGCGATTCTCACACCAGTGCTGAAGGCTTTCAACATCCGGGTGCTCGATCCCTGGAACAAACCGATGATCCGCGGTCACAGTGACTATGGCAAGGAGGGCATCACACCCAACAAGAACCGGTATGAGGCTGACTTCTGGACCAACGCGAAGACACGCGCGCTTTTTGAACGCGACTTCTGGGAGACGGTTCACATCGATCTGCGGATGACGGATGTCTCCGATTTCGTCATCGCCTTTGTGCCTACGAATATCTACAGCGTCGGCACAGTGCATGAAGTCATTGTGGCGCGTCAGCAGCGCAAGCCGGTGCTGATGATCAGTCCGCCGATCAAATACGACTTCTTTCCCGAGCTCGCCGCGCTTCCGGACAGTGTGAAGGATGCCCTGAAGTTCTACGGTTTGAAGGAGAACGAGAACGGCATTCCCAGCCAGTGGTATGGAAATATCGTGGGCGGACAGAATCTGTTCGACGGCTTCGGCTGGGAGGCACTGGAGATCAAGCGCCCGGATTTCTATTCTAATCTCATCGAGACCGTGCTGCGCGATGCACGTCCGTCCGATGAGAGCAGCCCGGATTTTCAGCGCTGGCGCAATGTTTCAGACTGGTGCGCCAAGAGCACCGCCTTGCGCGATCTGCGAGGTGGTGTGGTGGACCACGTCGAGTTCACCGAGCCTGGCGAACGCCAGCTTTTCGAGAGCGAACTGGCGAAAAATACCGAGCGCGATCACCGCTACTTCTGGCACAACCAGCCTTACACTCCGAAGCGTTCTTTCCTTTATCAGTTCCTCTGCATCGCGAGCGGATATATTCCGCCGCGGTTGAACATCGTATCCCAGGTCGGCCCGGACGGGAACGTTCAGCCGAAGGCCATGGAGTCGATGGATGACGACTGGTTGCTCATCTCGCCAGAGCACGACACCGGCACCCTCAAACTCATGCAACTGGTGGACGAGGCGATGCGTTATTCGTGATGATTAGAACGGTAATAACGGTGCAAATATCTTTGGTCATATCATCACGAATCCTTCGGAAGAGCCGGCAGGGTGCTTAGGCGACGTTGCACACCTGGTGAGGGCTTATCGGCTTCTGCACGGGATTTTACTGAGTCACGAATGCTCTGGATAAGCACTTTCTTGTCTCGTAGAAAGGCTTCCACTTTAGTGGCTGTCGTTGACGTGTCTTTATGGTTGTATGGCGGTTTTTCTAATAGCGCCATCATGGTCGGGTAATGTTCAATCATGACATTGAGCATCAGCATAGCGTCATCACGTCCTTCGGGAGTATTTTTTTCCAGGGCATCAAATATTGCGAGACTTATATCTGTATTGATATCGCTCTCTGTTTGAATTATCATGGCATGAACTTTATAGCAGGTGGCATCTGGTTTTTTGTTGCAACTTGGCACAACCGATAGGATGGCCGCAATGATGAGCGCGTGTTTATTTATCATAGTGTCTCAGCTTTGGGATGATTGGATCGAATGATGCCATTTCGTTGGTTGAAGTATGTTCTTGGTGAGCATTACTGCAAGAAGTTGCGATGAAAATTCTCCACCTCACTCCAGGCACTGGGACATTCCATTGCGGAAGCTGTCTGCGGGATCATGCGCTGGTCAAGGCGCTGCGCGCGCGCGGGCATGACGCCATGATCGTGCCGCTCTACCTGCCGCTGGTGACGGATGCCGACGACGCGAATCCGGAGCAACTCGTGCGCGTGGGCGGAATCGGTTTGTTTCTTCAGCAGAAATTTCCGTTGTTCAGATTCATGCCGCGAATCGTGCGCCGGATGATGGATCGTCCGGCGCTGTTACGCTGGGCTTCACGGCGGATGGGCATGACCGGTGCGCGCGATCTGGGTGAGATGACCGTCGGCAGCCTGCTGGGTGAAAAGAGCACGCAATGGGCGGAATGGGGGAGTCTAGTGCGATGGGTGGGGGAGGAGTGCCGACCGGATGTGGTGGTGCTGTCCAACTCGCTCTTGTGCGGCCTGGCGCCGGCGCTGTCTCGGTTGGGCTTGCCAGTCATTTGCTCGTTGCAGGGCGAGGATGCGTTTCTCGATACATTGATCGAGCCCTATCGCACACGATCATGGGATTTGTTGAATGAGGCGGCGCGCTTCGTGACGCGTTTTGTCGCACCGAGTCGGTTCTACGCCGAATTGATGACCCGGCGAATGGGAGTTGAGATGGCCAAGATGAGCGTGGTCTTCAATGGTTTGAACTTCGATGCCTATGCAGCAGAGCGTCGAGAACCGGAACGGCCGACGATCGGATACCTTGCGCGCATGAACCATGGCAAAGGGTTGACGACCTTGGTTGAGGCTTTCATTCAAATCACAAATCGCTGGCGGGTGCCGGAAGTGCGTTTACGCATCGGCGGGGCGGCGACGCCTTCTGATGAACCTTACATCAGAGGATTGAAGCAGAAGCTGGCGGACGCGGGGGTGAGTGAACGCGTCTCATGGGAGCCGAACCTGAGTTTTGAGGACAAAGTGAAGTTCTTGCACGGAATCAGCGTATTTTCCGTGCCGGCGACCTGTGGTGAAGCCTTCGGCCTCTATGTCATCGAGGCTCAAGGTTGTGGCGTTCCCGTTGTGCAGCCACGACATGGGGCGTTTCCAGAACTGCTCGAAATCACGCAGGGCGGATTATTGTGTGAGCCGGACGATCCAGTTTCACTGGCCTCATCCCTGGAGGAAGTATTACTGCATCAGGAGTTGCGGAAGCGACTTGGCGAGACTGGTCGGAAACGCACGCTCAATGCATTCTCAGCTGCACAAATGGGCGTGGAGCTAGAAGCGATGCTTGGGAAATTGGTGGCGTCCTGACTTGCATGACGACGCTCACAGTTCTTCAAAGTCGCCAGTGTTTCTGCTGGTAATGAGTTCTGTCGACACCACTTGGAACCGGCTGCGGGAGCGCATGAGCGCGCTGCACGACAGGCCAAGCTCAAAAAAGTTCAAAAATCTTTATTTCATTCTTGCAATCCAGCGCGCGGAATCTATGATGAAATTCCTTGTGAAATATTTCACAAGGACCGCGTCACAACTCAATTATGGGCAATTTCTTTCCTCGCTGGACTAACTGGCTGCCTCTGCAGATCGCCATTGCGGCGGTCATGATCGGTGCCGGAATCACGGTGGGACTGACGTATTATTTCACGCCGAAATACACCAAGGTGGGCTATGAGCCGACGCAGCCTGTTCCTTTCTCACACAAATTGCACGTGGGACAGGTTGGGCTCGACTGCCGCTACTGCCATTCTCATGTCGAAGTTTCCGCGCACGCCAACGTGCCGACCAACCAAACTTGTTACAACTGCCACGGACCGGACCGCGGTCAGATCAAGAAGGACAGCGAGAAGCTCGCCATGGTGCGCGATGCCGAGAAGACTGGCGTGCCGATTCAGTGGACCAAGGTTCACAAGGCTCCCGATTATGTGTATTTCAACCACAGCGTGCATGTGAATCGCGGTGTCTCCTGCCAGAGCTGTCACGGTCAGGTCAACGAAATGGAAGTCGTCCGGCAGGCTGAGCCGCAGAGCATGAGCTGGTGCCTCGACTGCCATCGCGCGCCGGAGAAGAATCTGCGCCCGCTCGAGCAGATTACCAATCTGACTTACAAGCCCGGAGATCTCGATCGGACGGCATTTTACACGAAGCTCGGATTTAAGGGTAAACAGCTCGAGGATTCGGTCGCCCGGGCGGAAGAAAAATACGGCGCCAAAGTCACGCAAGAGGAAGTGGGTCTTCAAATCAAGGACCACTGGCGCATTGCACCGTCGGAGTCGTGCACCACCTGCCATCGCTAAACCATCTCGCTGAATTTATCCATGAAACGTGTCTGGCATCACCCCGAGGAATCCAACAGCGGCCGCCGTTACTGGCGCAGCCTCGGCGAATACTCGAACGCACCGGAGTTCGCGGAAAAAGTTGGCCGGGAATTTGATCCCGCGCTTTCGACCATGTCGGATGATGAGCGCGAGACATCCCGCCGTGACTTCGTCAAAATGATGGGCGGAGCCGCCGCGCTGGCGGGGATCACCCTGACGAGCTGCCGTCGTCCGCTCGCTAAGATCGTTCCTTTCACAAAACACGTGGAGTGGGTCATCCCCGGCAAGTCCTTGCTCTACGCGACTTCGATGCCGCGGCCCTGGGGCGCGTCCCCGATGGTGGTCGTCACGCACGAGGGGCGTCCGACGCATCTCCAGGGCAATCCGCTCCATCCTTCCGGTGCGGGTCTCGATATTTTCGCCCAGGCCTCGATCCTCGATCTTTACGCGCCAGAGCGCGCCAAGCATCCGGCTTACAAAGGCAAGGAGATGCCGTGGACGGAATTTCAAACCGCCGTCAACCAATGGGTGGGCGATTGGAAGAAGGACGGCGGCACAGGTGTCGCGCTCCTGTTGAATCCCAGTTCTTCCGCGACCCGCGCCAATCTGCTGGCGGATTTCGCCAAAGAATATCCCAAGGCAAAGATTTATGAATATGAGCCGTTGCACAAGCGCGGTTATGATGCGGCGCTGAAGGCATTGCTCGGCGATAGCGTGAAGCTGCTGCCTAATTTCACCAAGGCTGACATCGTGTTCTCGCTCGACTGCGATTTCATCGGACTGGACACAACGTCCGAGACCGCAGTGCGCGATTTCATGAAGCGTCGAGCGCCGAAGCAGAAGAGCGACGCGATGAACCGTCTCTACATTCTTGAAAACCGCTACACGCTGACCGGCGGGATTTCTGATCATCGTCTGCCGATTACCGCTGTTGAAATTCCAGTTGCGACCGCGGTGCTCGCTGAAGAAATCGGCAAACTCGTGGGTGATCCGGCATTGCAAAAAGCATCCGCTGCACTCGCGGGTGGTGCCAGCGCGGATCTTCGCGCGTGGATTGCGCCTGCGGCCAAGGATTTAGTTGATAGCAAGGGCAAGGCACTTGTGCTGGCCGGCCCGCGTCATGGCGAGGCAGTTCAGGCGCTCGTGCTCGGCATCAACAATGCCCTCGGTTCCTTCGGTGCGACGATTGAGACTTTGAAGGTCGATCTGGGATACAAGGTGGCCGACATTATTGAACTCAAGGCTGATATCGAAGCTAAAAAGATCAGTCATGTGCTGGTGATGGCTGAGAGCGATCCTGCCTACGACAGTGGTGAATTCCTCAATAGCATCCAGAAGCTCGAAGCATCTGCGCGTCCAACATTGACGCATCTGACCGACCGGCCAAAGGCCACAACGAAGATTTCGCAGTGGGCGCTCCCGCAGGCTCATTATCTTGAATCGTGGGATGACGTTCGCAGCGCGGATGGTTGTTATTCCGTGGTGCAGCCGATGATCCAGCCCTTGTTTAATGGCATCTCGGCGAACGAACTTCTTCTGGTTCTGCTGGGTCGCAAGAAATTCGCCGAGACCGCGAAGGCGGCTCCCGCTGCGGCCCCCGCCGCTCCAGAAACCGATCCTGCTGCAGAGGCGGTGAAGGCCACTTTTGCTAAAATCGCCGGTGGCGCGAATGACGAGAAGTGGAACAACACTTTGCGCGATGGTTTCCTGCCCGGCACATCGTATCCTGCTGCGGCGGTGACGTTTAACGGCGGCGATCTCGCTGGAATCACTGCCAAGGCTCTGGAATACGCAGTGCCCACCGGAGGCGCTTTCGAGGTTGTCCTGACCGCCGACGCATCTCTTTATGATGGCCGCTACACGGACAATCCCTGGCTTCAGGAAGCGCCCGATCCGATCACTAAACTCACTTGGGACAATGCAGCGTGGATGAGTCCGCGCACGTTTGCGGCTCTCAAGCTTACGAAGGACGGAGATCTGATCGAAGTGAAGGTCGGCGGCAAATCCCTCATCATTCCCGCCATCTCCGCCCCTGGCCATGCGGCTAACTCCATCACGATCCCTCTGGGCTACGGACAGAGTTCATCGAGCGTGGTGGGCAACGAGCGTGGCAAAAATGCCTATCCGCTGGCGGGTGCCAACAGTGTATTCACCAATAGTGAATTCATCTTGAGTGGCGCCAGCGTTACCAAGGCCGGAGGCAATTACGAACTGGCCATCACGCAGGATAATTACACAATGGAAGGCCGCGCGCAGGTGCGCGAGGGCACGAAAGATCGTTTTGATAAAGACGAACATTTTGCCGCGCACGAGGGCTTGGATTCCCACGCTCCGCCGAACATTTCCCTCTATAAGGGACGCATCGGCAGCAACGATCCCAAGCGCAAGGATTATAACGTCGATGGAAATGGCTTTGACTACCTGCATGAACATCAGTGGGGAATGGTCATCGACCTCAGTAAATGCATCGGCTGCTCAGCGTGTGTCGTCGCCTGCCAGAGCGAGAATAACATCCCGATCGTCGGCAAGGACCAGGTCGCCAAAGGCCGCGTCATGCACTGGATCCGCATGGATCGTTACTTCTCGACCCCGGACGGCTTGGACCGCAATCCGACGCTCGATGAACTCGACAATCCTGAGATGGTCAGCCAGCCGGTCGCCTGCCAGCAGTGCGAGTCCGCGCCTTGCGAAACGGTCTGTCCGGTCAATGCCACAGTGCACACCGAGGACGGCCTCAATGCCATGGCCTACAACCGCTGCATCGGCACTCGCTATTGCGCCAATAACTGCCCTTACACCGCGCGCCGCTTCAACTGGTTCGACTACAACAAGCGCAATCCATTGATCACCAACAAGGTCGCCGGCATCGAGACCAACAACCTTTACGCGGGCCCGCTCGGTGAGAAGAGCCAGGTCGAGGTGACCAAGCTTCAGAAAAATCCGAACGTCACCGTTCGCATGCGCGGCGTGATCGAAAAATGCACTTACTGCGTGCAGCGCATCGAGTCCGCCAAGATCACCCAGCGCAGCATCGCGCGGGATAACGCTAGCCAGTTGCGCATTCCGACGGATGCTGTGAAGACCGCGTGCCAGGCGAGCTGCCCGGCGGAAGCCATCGTGTTTGGCGACCTCGCCAACGAGAAGAGCGCGGTGAACGAGTGGAAAGATAATCCGCGCAACTATGACGTGCTTCAATACATAGGCACCCGTCCGCGCACCAGCTATCTCGCCCGCATCCGCAATGTGAACCCGCTGATGCCGGACAAACGCAACCCGAAGACCGGCGAAGCCAGCATCAACGGCTTTTAATTATTTTTATCTATGGCGACCACCGCTACAGCCCCTGTCACCGGCACTCCACGCATTCTCGAGCGCGAGCCGCTGGTGTTGAACAATCACAGCTATTCGTGGATCACGAACCGCGTCTGCGGGATCGTGGAAAACCGCCAGCCAATGATCTGGTGGATATTGTTTATTCCTTCGGTGGCGTTGTTCCTCATCATGGCTGGCTGCTTTGTCTATCTGGTCTCGACTGGTGTCGGCGTCTGGGGTCAGAAACAGCCAACGTCATGGGCTTGGGACATCACCAATTTCGTGTTCTGGATCGGTATCGGCCACGCCGGCACACTGATCTCGGCGGTTCTGTTTCTCACTCGTCAAAAATGGCGCACCTCGATCAACCGCGCCTCCGAGGCCATGACGCTTTTCGCGGTCATGTGCGCCGGACTGTTCCCGGCGTTTCACGTCGGTCGCGTGTGGATGGTGTGGTTCCTTGCTCCGGTTCCCAACGCGAATGCGATCTGGCAGAACTTCAAATCTCCACTGCTCTGGGACGTGTTCGCGGTCTCGACATATTTCACAGTCTCGGTTGTGTTCTGGTATCTCGGTCTCTTGCCTGACTTGGCGACATTGCGTGACCGCTGCAAGAGCGGCATCAAGAAGGCGCTTTACGGCGTTTTCGCCCTCGGCTGGCGCGGCGGCAACCGCCAGTGGAACCACTATGAGATGGCCTATCTCCTTCTGGCTGCACTGAGCACGCCGCTGGTGCTTTCGGTGCACTCGGTCGTGTCCTTCGACTTTGCCACTTCCATCGTGCCCGGCTGGCACACAACAATCTTCCCGCCCTATTTCGTGGCGGGCGCGATCTTTGGCGGTTTCGCGATGGTGCTGACGCTCATGATTCCTGCCCGCTCCATTTACGGGCTCCAGGATCTGATCACGATGAAGCACATCGACAACATGGCGAAGATCATCCTGCTCACGGGAACGATCGTCGGTTACGCCTACTGCATGGAGCTGTTCATGGCATACTTCAGCGCCAATCCCTACGAAGGCCAGGCCTTCCTGCTGCGTGCACGCTACGGCCCTTCGGTCTGGTATTACTACGCGATGTTCTTCTGCAACGTCATCGCACCGCAGATATTCTGGTTCAAGAAAGCGCGCAACAGCCTGGTCTGGGTCATGATCGTCTCCATGTTCGTGAACGCGGGCATGTGGTATGAGCGCTACGTCATCATCGTGACCACGCTGGAGCGCCACTTCATGCCGGGTTCCTGGCGCGTGTTCGAGGCGACCTGGGTGGATAACTGGACTTTCATCGGCACCTTTGGTTTCTTCCTGATGAACTTCCTGCTCTTCATCCGGTTCCTGCCGGTCATTGCGGTGGCCGAGGTCAAGGGCGTGCTTCCCCAGAGCAATCCGCATTTTGACGAGCACGCCGAGCGCGGGATTCATGAGCTGCAGCCCGACATGATTGCTGATTCCAAACCAGCTGCCGTCCACTAAATTTTTTCACCATGCCCAAGACCACCCTCAAACGAGTCCACGGCTACCTCGCTGAATTCAGCGGGGCGGGGGACGTCTACCATGCCGCCGAGAAGGTGCGTGACGCCGGCTTCCAGCGTTGGGATGTGCATTCGCCATTTCCGATCCACGGACTCAACGAAGCGATGGGCGTGAAGCGCTCCATCCTTCCGTGGTTTGTCTTCTTTGGGGGCGCGACGGGCACCCTCACCGCCTTCCTGCTCTGTTACATAACCCAGTGCATCATTTATCCCACCGTGGTCCAAGCCAAGCCCACCAACATCTTCACGACGCCCGCGTTCTTCCCGATCATGTTTGAGCTGACGATCCTGCTGAGCGCGTTCACCGCACTGTTCGGCTGCTTCGCGTTGATGGGGCTTCCCCGTTTCAATCATCCGCTCTTCGCTGCAAAGACCTTCAAGAAATTCTCTGACGACGGTTTCTTTCTCTGCATCGAGGCCCGTGATCCCAAATTCCACCAGGCCGAAACCAAAGCCTTCCTTGAGGGACTCGGCGGCCGGAACATCGAACTCGTGGAGGACGAACTGTAATCTGCCCCGGCCATGAAATATTTTTTCCTCAGCTACATCCTGACCGGGATCATCATCGTGAGTTTTGCCGGCTTCCGCGGGCACAAATTTGAAGAGCCGCCGTTTCAGATTTTCAATGACATGAAGGTCCAGGCCAAAGTGAAGGCCCAGCAGCCCAGCTCGTTCTTTGAAAATGGTCAGGGAATGCGCAAGCCTGTAACCGGCACGGTGCCCATGGGTTATGCAGTCCCGAGCAAACCCGCCAGCACGGGCTTCGAGGCCCAGGACTATGAGTTCACTCATGGTCCCGGTTATTATTACACGGGCAAGGACGGCGACTTTTACGGCGACGGATTTCCCAAGGAACTGAAGGTGGACGCCGTGTTCGTGAAGCGCGGGCAGGATCGATACAACATCCATTGCGCGATTTGCCATGCAGCTTCCGGAGATGGCAAGGGCGTGTTCACGAAGTATTCTCCGGTGATTCCCGCCGCTCTCACCAGTGCAGGCTTCGATGATCCTTCCAATGCCCTCTACCGGCCTGACGGAAAGATCTACGACACCATCACCAACGGCTTCAACCAGATGGGTTCTTACGGCGCCAACATCGCGGTGCAGGATCGCTGGGCCATCGTGGCCTACATCCGCACGCTCCAGTTCGCCGCCAAAATCCCGGCTCCATAATTCCCCAGCATGAGTTCCCACTCCATCACCCTTGACGATCTTCCGCGCGATGGCGAACGCCTCGACCTCGCGAAAGTGTCGAAACTCAACGGCGCGCTGCTTGTGGCGGGCATCGCGGGTCTTGCAGTCTCGGTGCTTTATCTTTTTGGCATCCTTGGCGCGCAGAAGCAGGCGGAGTTCGCCTACTCGTGGCTGTTTGCCTTTTTCTTTTTCTTCACGCTGACCAACGGCGGGATTTTCTGGACCATGCTCCAGCACGTTTCCAACTCCGGCTGGAGCGTGGCTGTGCGGCGCTTCTTTGAAAACCTGGGGGCGAATGTGAAATGGATGGCCGTGTTCGCGCTGCCCTTCATCCTCATCCCCGGCGTAAGGGGAGCGCTCTGGGAGTGGATCGTCGAGCAGCAACATGCGGGCAGTTACGACGGACTCGCCGCCGCCGCGAAAATACATCATCACCTCGCCATTCTCGTGGCCAAGCATGGCTACCTGAACATCACCTTCTGGACGGTCCGTGCGGTCTTCTACTTCGGTTTCCTGATCGGCATCATCAGTCTGCTTCGCAAATGGAGCGTCCAGCAGGACGCAGATGGTGACTTCAAGCACACTTTCCGTTCGCGCGCACTCTGCGCGTTCCCGATGCTGATCTATGCACTGGTCGTGACCTTCAGCGCCGTGGATTGGGTCATGGCACTGGATTACACCTGGTTCTCGACCATGTGGGGCGTCTATATTTTCGCTGGCGGTGCCTGGGGCAGCATGGCGTTTTCCATTATCGCTCTCAGTTATGTGCGAAGCCAGGGTTACCTCAAGAAGACGGTGACGATGGAGCACTACCATATCATGGGCAAGTTCCAGATGGTTTTCACGATCTTCTGGGCCTACATCGCCTTCAGCCAGTTCTTCCTCATCTGGTATGCCAACATCACCGAGGAGACGCGCTTCTATCTGCTGCGCAACACAGGCGTCTGGTGGTGGCTCAGCAATGCTCTGGTCTGGCTCCACTTCGTGGCCACGTTCGTGATTCTTCTCTCTGCGGGACGCAAGAAAACCCCCAACGTGATGAATTGGGTCTGCGGCTGGATTCTGCTGAATCATCTGGTCGATATTTACTGGCTCATCATTCCTGAACGCGGGCCATCGCTCACCTCCGGAAAAATCGGCGCGGCTCTTGGCTATCACGGCGAACCGTTGCTCTTGCTTTCCGGCGCATGGGTTGGTGATGTCGCCGCGTTTGTCGGCATCGGGGGCATCTGTGCCTGGGCTTATCTTCGCCGTCTCGCCAAGGCCAGCCTCTACCCTTGCAAAGATCCGCGCCTGCTCGAATCCGTCTCCTGCACCAACTAATTCTTCATGCCGAATCCAGCACCCCATACCCCATCTCGCGGTCCCTTGGTTTTCTTGGGTGTGCTCGCCGCGTTTGCGAGTTTCGCCGTCATTGCGGCTGGCCTGCAAATCTTTGCCGGTGGCAAGCCTGAAGATTCGCAGAGCAAAGTGCGCCTCGATCATAAGGAGGAAATCGCCAAAGCTCAGATGGTCCAGTTGAAAAAATACGGTCTGGCCGACAATGCCGATGCTGTCATTGCCAAGGCAGTCGAACAAATTGGAACACGCAAACTTGAAGCGAGCAAGGTGGTCGTTCCCGGTTCGCCCACGGCGATCAAACAGTCCGCACCCGCGCCAGCTCCTGCGCCTCCGGTGAAACCGGAGGCCCCGCCAACACCCGAACCGACACCCGCGCCAGCGACAGCACCTGCTCCTGTGGCTCCCATCAATCCGCCGCCGGTGCCTGCTGCACCACCGAGCATTGATGTTCCCGCGACACCTGCTCCCGATCCAGTTCCGGCAACGCCGCCGGTTCCACCCGTTCCGCCCGTTCCCGACAGCAACTGATTTTTTGATCCCAAGTTTTTATGGAGACCAATTCAACTGCCCTTTCCAGCGACGACAGTCTGCGCCGCGCGGCCATTGACCGCTCGGTGAAGTGGCCCGTGCTGTTCTTGTTCGCCAACGCCGCGATGTGGCTGCTGGCCGCGACGCTCATGGGCTTGCTCTCGTCCATCAAGCTTTATGCACCGGAGTTTCTCGACGGGAAGTGGACATGGTGGCTCAACTACGGCCGTCTCCAGCCCGCGCACATGAACGCGCTGATTTACGGCTGGGCACTGCAGGCTGGTCTGGGCGCGGCGATCTGGCTGGTGGCGCGTCGCACCGGCTCGGTGTTGCAGAGGGGCGCGGGCACGTTAGTGACTGCGGGAATCTTTTGGAATATCGGCGTCACCCTCGGTGTGGTGGGAATTTTCAGTGGCGCGGGCACATCATTGCAATGGCTGGAGTTTCCTGTCTGGGTCTGGCCGCTGATGTTGACTGCGTTCCTCATGATCGCCTGGCGCCTGGTGGCGATGTTCCTCGCTGCGCCGCGCAGTGAAGGTTTTCAGATCGGCACCTGGTATATCATTGGCGCGTGCTTCTGGTTCCCATGGATTTATCTGACGGCGAATCTTTTTCTAAATAGCTGGTCGCTCAATGCTCCGCTGGGCGCGATCGGTGCCGGGATCAACGGTTGGTATGTCAGCACGCTGATCCTCCTCGTCTTTGCCCCGCTCGGATTGGGTGCCAGCTATTACTTTATCCCGAAGATCACGGGCCAGCCGATCGCCAGCACCCAGCTTGCGGTTCTCGGCTTCTGGGGTCTCGCCATCCTCGGCGGCTGGACCGGCTTTCAAAAATACATGGGTGGTCCCTTGCCAGCGTGGATGCCTGCCGTTGGCGGTGCGGCCGCGTTGTTGCTGGTTATTCCCGCAGTGATCGTGGCCTTGAATCACCACCTGACCACGAGCGGACAGCACAGTATGATTCAAACCAGTCCCACGCTGCGCTTCACGTTTGTGGGTTCGTTCAGCTTTGTCATCATGTGCGTCGTGTCCGCGTTGCTGGGCACGTTCTGGTTCGGCGCCACGCTGCAATTTACTTACGCCGAATACGGCTTTCATCTGCTGGCGATCTACGGCTTCTTCAGTATGTCGATGTTCGGTGCGATCTATTACATCGTGCCGCGTCTCGCCGGTTGTGAATGGCTCAGCGCCGGTCTCATCCGCAAGCACTTCTGGTATTCCGTTTACGGCATTTCAACCTTAGTCGTCTGTATGCTCGTCGGTGGACTGGCGCAGGGCGAGAGCGTGAATTCGCCTGAGAACTGGAACCTGCCCTTCATCGGTGCCATCGTGAACTCCCGTGGTTATTTGATCGGCCGCACCCTTGCGTGGGTCTTTATCCTGTGGTCCAACCTGTGGTTCTTCTTCCACTTGATGCTGATGGTATTCGGTCTGGGTCGCCGAAGTGTGCAACCCACCTTGCTGGAAGTTCACCACGAGGAAACTCCTGCCGCCGCCTGAAATCTTTTCTGACACTCGCATGACGAACCCCTGCAAATTCCTAACCTGCCTGGCACTGAGCTTTTTTGCTCCATGGCTGCTGCTCGTTGTCCGGCCAGCGCTTCAGGCGCAGAAGCTTGCTCCCCAAGCTTACGAAAAGGATCGCGACGGCATCGATGGCGTTTATCCCGGCAAAGGCATTTATCGTCAGGGCCAGTTGGTCTATGCGCGTGAAGGCTGCGCCCAATGCCACACGCAGATGATCCGCCCCTCGTTCGCCGGAGTGAATGACGGATGGAAAAAAGGCTGGGGCAGCGATCAAAGTGTCATCCCGCGTGATGCCGTGCGCGCCAGCACT
>JANNQW010000285.1:0-44781 GCA_031400955.1 Verrucomicrobiota bacterium | reverse complement strand
TGGTCAGCTTCGGAGTTGAGCGGCCCGGAATGAATCTCTTTTCCCGAGGCATCCTTCACTATCACCGTTCGTTTGCCGTTGGTATCGTTGATTTCCACCGAGCCTTCGGTGTCGGCAATCGTCACCGCACTTTGCGACTGTCCGCCGGGATAGAACGAGAACATCTGGGCTTTGGCTGATCCGTTGGGATCGATTTTTTTATTGGCGTCACGTGCCTTGTCGATGGCTCCATCGATCTTGGCTTCGATTTCATTCTGCCGCTTTTCGTTCTTCTGGCGCATCTCTTCCAAGTGCTGCTGGATGCCGGCCGATCCGCGCTTGCCTGTGCCTTCGCCGAAGGCCTGGCTTAGTATTTCCGGAATGATACCGGGGGGCACACCCTTGACGCCCTCTTTGAGCATTCGATCAAAGTCGACAACTTCAATAGACATGCCGGGCACTCCATTGATGGAGAACTTGGCCTTGCCACTTTCCGGCTCATCGTGTTCGCCGAGCACGGCATTTACGTTTAGTTCCTTGCCGCCGCGCAGGAGAATCAGTGTGACTTTGGCATCTTTCCCGGCGGCTTTTACGAGGACCGAGAGCTGTTCTTGAGCGCAGAGCATCTGGTCGTTGAATTTTTTCAACACATCATATTGCTTGATGCCGGCCATCTCCGCCGGGCTGTCCTTGGCGACCGCCTCGACGCTCAAGCCCATACCCTCTGGCAGATCGAGCTGGGCACGCAATTGCGGGGACAATGGGGCCGTGACCACGCCAAGATAAGCGGTCTTACCTTTGACGCCGGATTCCACATTTACGGTGGATTTGACCGAGAAGGAGAGGGGGCCAACTTTGACTTCAGCCTGGCTGGGCGCGGGCTCGTTTTTCTTGATTTCTTCGGCAGATACTGAGGTAATGCAGAGAGCGGCAGCGGCGAGGATGGGATGAACGATGGTCTTCATGTGATGTGTGAGTTTGGGTTTGAATGAGTCTGAAATAAATGGATCCGATTATCGAAATGCCACAGGCAGCAGAATCACATCTTCGCGCGGCACCCGCATTTCGGCATTACCGTCTGGTGAGTGATGACGTTCCAGCACCAGTCGGCGCAGAATCCTGGCGGGCGTCCCGCCATCGATGAGTTGCACGCCTTCATCTGACCACGCGGAAGGTTCTTCCGAAACGCGGGGTGCTCTGGCAACTTGTGGAGTTGTGGCATCTATCGAAGGCCCGGGTGATAGGACTGGTCGAGGCATCAGGAGCCAGACGGCGATGGCACCGCCCGCCGCCCAGAGCATTCGTTCCATTAACCAGACGCTCAAAAAATTGCGCCGTGATTTTTCAAGTGGCAACGCAGCGGCAATGCGGCCTTGCAGCGAGTTGGAAGGGGAGACGGGTTGCAGTCCGCGCAGTTGATTTTCAAATTCAGATTCGTTCATAGTCTTCCTCCGTCATGATTTTCTTTAGTTTCTCCAGTGCATACCGGTAGCGGGATGTGATCGTATTGATGCTTTCGCCCACGGTTGCGGCGATCTCCGCAAAGCTGAGTTCGGCCCAGACGCGTAGCACAATCACTTCCCTCTGGGCAGCAGGGAGGCTCTCCATGGCGCGGCGAATATCACATGCAATTTCCTGGTGAGTCAGGGTGTCGGCATCCCACCAGACGTCGCCGCTTTCCAAGGCCAGTTGATCTTCCCGTCTAACACGACGGGCATTGCGTTTCAGCAAATCGAGCGCCGCGCAACGAACCGTCGTGTAAAGCAGCGGGGTGTCAGACTCTGTGGCATTCGGCTTGTTCCGCCAAAATTTTACAAACCCAGTCTGCACCGCGTCCTCGGCGTCGGCTCGCTCCGGCAACCATTGCCTCGCGTAGAGCAGCAGTCGGCTGGCGTGCTGCCGATACCAGTCTCGCCAGGAGCCAGATTCGGAGTCCGTCATTCGTGAGGCTGATGCAATCATTCATCAGGTATAACGGCGGACACCGGATGTTTTGTGTGGATGATGATAAGTTTTTCCGGAATGCGATGTTTCTCGACATACAGCGGCATCTTGATCAAGCCAGTATCAGATTTATCCAGATACCGCGATGAATGCGCCGAGCACCGTGACCTGACTCCGCCGGTCTTCTTCCAGCCGCATCGCGAGCGGCATGAGAACACGTCATGGCTGCCTGGCGACCGCTGATTCCCGACGCGGCGAAAAACAAGGCGGTGATAATGGCTGGAAGCATCGAGCCGTCTCGCAAGCTTCAGTAGGTGGCGGGCGTTCGCCAATAACTACCACTGCACCGTGCATAAAAAATTTAATCGATAGGCAGACGTTATATTTTTGCCTTTATATTGAACAAATACGACCAGCCTTTTTCCAAGCCCCCTCACAACGTATTACTAATTTGTGTCTGAAAATGAACCCATCATTTGGATCAACGGAGCGCTGTTCCCGGCATCGCTGGCGCGCATTTCGCCACTTGACCGTGGATTCACCGTTGGTTGCGGAGCCTTTGAAACGCTCCGCGCTCGCGACGGACGCCCTTTTGCGGTGACGCGGCACTGGAGGCGTCTGGTGCATTCCTGCCAAATTTTAGGAATCCGTCCTCCAATCAGGGACGAATTCATTGAAAGCATGAAACAAACACTACAGGCCAACGGATTGAGTGAAGCCAGAGTCCGCTTTACAGTCACCGCTGGCGAAGCTCCGGAGACTGGCGCCGGAGCCCAGCCCAATTGCGTCGTGCATGCCGTGCCCCTCCAGCGTCATTCGCGCACGGTGAAAATCGTCACCGTCCCCTGGCTGCGCAACGAGCGCAGCGCCATCGCGGGCGCCAAATGCTCATCCTATGCCGACAATATGCTTGCGTTGGGTGCCGCTCATGCCAAAGGCGCGGGGGAAGCCGTATTCGCCAACACCCGTGGAGAACTCTGCGAGGGCGCGACTACCAATGTTTTTATTGTGCGCAACGGTCGCGCCGTCACGCCTCCACTTTCCTCCGGTTGCCTCTCGGGTATCACGCGTGAACTGGTTCTGGAATTCTGTCGATCAAACGGTGAGGCTTTAGAGGAGAAAAGTCTATCTTACTCGGCGCTGAAGCATGCTGAGGAAGCCTTTCTCACCTCATCCATCCGCGGCGTGCAGCCCATTTCGCAAATTAACGGTCGGAAACTCTCACGTGCCCCCGGCCCCACTACACGCCGCATCGCCAGCATTTACCAAAAACTCGTGCGACAGCATGACGATCCATGATTTCCCTCCTCCGTAGAGCGTCCAGCAAGACGAGGGGGCCTCAAAAACAAACCTAAATACCAACACCGCCATGGCAAGAAAACCAAACCCAAACCAAAACATAACGCGCATCGAAACCCGCGGAGCCGAAGGCCGTCGCCCCATCCGCGGATGGGAAGTGCGCATCTACCGGCGCGGCGTGCGCTTCAACAAGTTCTTCTCCGATTCCGCCCACGGCGGCAAGGCGAAGGCTCTGGAGGAATCGCGTGCAGTCCGTGACAAAATGGAGCGCAAAATGAAGCCCTTCACCCGTCGCGAACTCGCGGGAAAAATCACAGCCCGCAATACGTCCGGTCACCGCGGCATCCGCCTGCGCAAGACCAACATCAAAGTCGGCGACAAGGTCTATAGCTACGATCACGTCGAAGCTTCGTGGAGTCCAGAACCCGGTAAAGTTGTAAAGAAATCCTTCTCTGTCGACAAACTTGGCATGGAAAACGCCTGGAAGTTGGCCATCGAGGCTCGCGACAAGGCGATTACCAAGCTGAAAGACTGAGCGCGCCCATCGACCAAGAGTTTCCGGTTTCAGGATGCTGCGGCACCCCCGCCCCGGCTGAAGTCCGGAGCTCAAGGCCATGTTTCAAAGTTGCGGGAGACGAGTCTCCACTGCATCTGGAATGTTCAGCGTCTTGACGCGCCCTGTCCCACCGCGCACAAACACGATCTCGCGCTTTGCGCAGTTGAGCATTTCCGCCAGGAAGCGCACCAGCTCATCGTTGGCTTTCCCCTTAACCGGCGGTGCCCCAAGTTTTACCAGCAGCACCCGTCGCCCGTGTCCATCCGCGCTCCATCCCGCGCATTCTGTGTGGCGGGCATTCGGCGTCACCTTGCAAACCAGGGTCATCACAAGCCATTTTCGGCGACAGAATCCAATATTCAACCTCAGTCCATTCCCACTCGACAATCACCACCGCATCGTGCAAGCTGCTCGTTCATGAAAACGATGATACTTGCCATGGCGATCCTCGCCGCATTCAAGCCCGGTCCCGCCCTCCACGCAGAAGAGGGTTGGATTCCGCTATTTAACAAAAAGGATCTCGAGGGCTGGAAATCCAACCAGACAACCGAGGAAAAAGCGGATGAAAAGAAAAATGCCTTTAGCGTGGAGAATGGGGAACTCAAGATCAGCAATGGACGCGCGCATCTTTTCTATGTCGGAGCCAACGGCAATGCGAAATTCAAGAATTTCGAGTTCAAGGCTAAGGTCAAGACCACACATGGCTCTAACAGCGGCATTTACATACACACCGCGTTTGAGGAAAAAGGCTGGCCGACCAAAGGCTACGAGTGCCAGGTTAACGCCACCCACACTGATCGCAAGAAAACTGGCGGCCTATACGCCGTGCAGGACGTGATGGATAACGCTCCCAACAAGGACGATGAGTGGTTTGACTACCATATCAAGGTCGAAGGCAAACACATCACCATCAAAATAGATGATAAAGTCACAGTGGATTGGACCGAGCCTGCCGACTGGGATCCCGCAAAAGTTCTGAAAAATATGCCGGGACGCAAGTTGAGCGAGGGCACCATCGCACTCCAAGGCCACGACCCCAAGAGCACGACCTACTATAAGGAAATCTTCATCAGGCCGCTGCCCTGAGCGCGCGAAGCGCGGCGTTAGAGGTTATGGAGTTACAGGTTAAGGGTTACAGAATGGTGAAGTGTTGATAATTTTGATTTTTTTGAACCGCTCCCCGAATAACTCATAACCCACAGTTCTCCCTCCCCATGATTGAAGTCAACTCCCTCACCAAGCAGTATGCCGGACGCACTGCCGTGGATGGATTGAGCTTCACGGTCGAAGCTGGCCAATGCGTCGGCTTCCTCGGACCCAACGGCGCAGGCAAGAGCACCACCATGCGCATCCTCGCCGGTTATCTTTCTCCGACGAGCGGCACCGCACGCGTCAATGGATTCGATGTTTTTCATGAATCCATCAAGGCGCGTCAAAGCATCGGCTACATGCCGGAGAACGCTCCCCTCTATCTCGACATGCGCGTGAATGAATACCTTCATTTTCGTGGCGCACTCAAAGGACTCCGCAGTCGAGAACTTCGGAAACGCAGCGACGACGTCATGGAAGCCTGCGGGCTCACGGCTTCACGTCGCAAGATCATCGCCACCTTGTCCAAAGGCTTTCGTCAACGTGTCGCCCTGGCCGATGCCCTTATCAGCCGGCCACCACTGCTCATTCTCGACGAGCCCTCTAACGGCCTCGACCCGCTCCAGATGCGTCACATCCGCGAGCTGCTGGCGGAGTTGCGCCCGGAGCAGACCATTCTGCTCTCCACTCATCTTCTGAGCGAAGTCGAGTTAAGCTGTGATCGCGTTCTGCTGATTCATCACGGACGGATTTGTGCAGATGACACTCCGCGCAATCTGGTTCGCAATTTGCGCGCGGCCACCGATGTCAAACTCGAACTCCAGGGTCAGGGCCCCTTCGAGGAAGAACTTTCCAAAATCAGCGGGGTTCGCAAAATCACCGAGCGTAAAGCCGACGGCGATTGGAAACGGTTCACACTCCGCGTCGAGGCTCGCGCCGACGTTCGCGCCGCGATCTTTGAAGCCGCGCTGCAAAAGCAATGGCACATTCGCGAACTTCATCGCGAACTCCCCAGCCTTGAAGATGTCTTCGTCGAACTCACCGAGGGCAGGTAGTCTCTCATCGTTCATCATGCGCATCCTCATCACGTTATTCTTCAAGGAACTTCGTTCGCTCTTCTTCTCGCCGGTGGCGTGGGTGGTGCTGGCAATGGTGATGCTGATCAATGGCCTGTCATTCCATGCCGCCGTCGCCATGCTCGAGAGCGGACCGCAAGCCACGAGCATCGTGGCGCTGACTTTTTTCTCCCGCTGGTTCTGGCTTTCCTATTTCTTTATTTTCCCGCTACTGACCATGCGCCTCTTTGCCGAGGAGCGGAAAATGGGAACTTTCGAAACACTTTTAACCGTGCCCGTTCATACCTGGCAGGTGGTGCTGGCGAAGTTTTCTGCCGCCATGTTTTTCTACTGTCTGCTCTGGCTGCCCAGCCTGGGAAATTTTCAGTTGTTCCAGTTCATGACCAAGGGAGCCGCAGAAATTCCGCAGGGACAGATCATCGGCTCCTACATCCTCCTGTTTTTTCTGGGCCTGTTCAATATTGCAGCGGGTTGCTTCGCGTCGGCGCTTACATCGAACCAGATCGTGGCGGCGGTGCTCTCTTTTACCATTAGTCTGCTGCACTTCCTCCTCGGTGTTTTCGTTCTTTACCTTGGCTCGGGGGTGCCGCCGCTGTTTCAGGGATTCGTGCAATACTTTGCCACGGTGGAACACATCCCCTCCTTCACCAACGGCCTGCTGGACACGCGTCCCCTGGTTTATTATTCAAGCCTGATGATCGTATTTCTCGCTCTGACTCATCACGTTCTGGAGTTCCGCCGCTGGCGTCTGTGAACCATGCCTGACCAGAAAGACATTACGCCCCAGTCGGCTGCTCCGCGCCCCCTGCACCGCTGGGGCATTGGCCTAAATGCACTGCTCCAGCTCGTCCTGCTGTTTGCTCTTTTCCTCATCGTAAACTACGCCGGCTATCGCCATTATGTTCTGCGCGACCTTAGCCCGAGCCGAGACTACAGCCTGAGCAACCTGACCACTGGATATTTGCGCAAGCTCAACAAGGATGTCTTTCTTACCCTCATCTATACGCGCGACTCCGACACCATTCACGATGCCCGCGCGCTGCTTGAGGAATTCCAAAGAGTTAAACGCAGCCGGATCAGGGTGGATGAAATCGATCCCGCGCGCGATCTCGAACGCGCGGAAGAACTCAAGCTGCAAAATAAAATCACCCTGAATGGCAACGGCATCCTGGTGCGGGTCGCCGACCGCGTGCGCTTCATCGGCGAGGAGGAACTCATCATTCGCGGTGCCGAAGGGAACCGGGATAATCTGAGTGTGGATTACCGTGGCGAAGATGCAGTGATCTCCGCGATTGTCGGCCTCATCGAGGGCAGCGTCCGCAAATTCTATTTCATTACCGGCAAAGGCGCCACGGGCGGTCGCGACTCCGCTCCCGACTTTGCCGCGCTGGCAGACATTGGTCGTCGGCAAAACATTGAATCCGCACCGCTCAACTTTACCGACGTCACCGCCATCCCTCCTGACGCCGATGGACTTGTGATCTCGGGTGCGCACTACGATCTGAGCGAGCGCGAACTGGCGATGCTGCAAGCCTATTGGAATACGAAGCGCGCGGCGCTCCTCGTGCTGCTGAATCCCAATGGCGACACTCCGCGTCTGCGCAATTTTCTTGCCGCCAATGGCATCGCTCCTCGGGCCGACCGGGTTCTCTTCGCGGAAAGCACCAGCGCCGGTCCGCGAAAAGAGTTCAGCGTTCAAGCCATGTTCCGCAATGATTCGCCCATCAGTAAACCCTACGTCGCTGCAGGCACCCGCTTCAGCGGACAAACGCAATCGTTCAACTTGATCGGCACCGCGCCGGAATTTCGCGCGAAGCACATCGTAGTTACACCACTCATCGATGCGGCGGATCGTTACTGGGGTGAGTCGCGCTATCTGGATGAACTTCCCAAAGCCGATGCGGATGATGCAAGGCAGCCGGTTCACATCGCCGCCAGCGTGGAGCGCGGTGCAGTCTCGGACGAACGACTTCGCGTGGACAGCGCGCGCATGGTCATCGTCGGCAACGACACGCTATTGAATCCAGCGACGAGACTTGCGGTCGATCAGGATTTTATTTCCTCCTCCATCAACTGGATGCTGAATCGCGAGCGACTCATGGGAATCACGCCCAAGCGCAAGCAGTTCTTCCGCATCCAGCTTTCCGACGATCAGCGTCGTCAGATTTTTCAGGCCACGGTGATTATGCTCCCCAGTGTTGCGCTGTTGCTGGGCTTCCTCATCTGGTCGCACCGGCGCAAGTGAACGGTCATGGCTTGCTCCACAGGGCAGGCTGCGCTAGAAAGTTGGCGCGAATTTTATTACATGCGACTTCGAACCACCATTGCCCTCATCATCCTCACCGCCGGACTCGCATGGTTCGTCTTCAGGGATAATTCCGCCCGCACTCCTGAATCCGTCGGCACCGGCCAGCGTCTGTTCACCTTCGATAAACAGCAGGCAGATTCCATCGAGATCACTGGAAAAGATCAATCCGTCACGCTCCAGCGCCGCGGTGAAACCTGGTGGGTCGCCGCACCGGTCGAAGATCGCGCCAACCCCATGCCCATCCTGGCAGTTCTCGAGATACTTCTGCGATTGGAGAATATCGAAACCATCATGCCCGGCTCCTTCTCCAATGAGCAACTCAAGCACGCCAGCCTCAACGACGCATCGATGTCGCTCACCGTCTCCGGTGCTGGAAAGAAACTCGCCGTCTGCAAGGTGGGCACGCGCACTGCGATCGAGAACTCGCTCTTTATTTCCATTCCGCAGCAGAAGGGAAGCGATGTCATCCACGCCGCACGTATGCCCTTTGCTGAACTCGCAAAATCCAAGGATTCGTCCGCGAAGAAGTTCGACTTCCTCACCATGCTGCAAACGCCCGCTCAATCATGGCGCGATCCTGCGCTCATCCGACTGAAGGCGGACAAGGTCAGACGCATCACCTTCTCCGCAGGCACGGGCCTCATGGAATTCCGTCGCGATGCCAAGCGCACCTGGGAACTCGCCAAGCCCTTCCAAACGCGCGCCAGTGACGGTCGCGTTAATGCGGTCCTCGCTGCGCTGCTCCACATCGATGCTCGCCCCGCCGGAAAAGTTCCCACTGCCACCGCCACCACCAGCGCCGTCCAGCCCGCGATGAAGGTGAGCATTGAAGCCGATGATCTCAGCGAGCCCGTGGAGCTTTCTCTCCAGCCCAGCGCCGATCCAGAAGCAGAAATCATGGCCACGGTCAGCAACCGCCCCGGCAGCTATATTCTCCCAGGTAAAGCCGCCGCCGTCTGGAAACTCCAGCCCAACGATCTGCGCGAGACACGCCTCGCTACCATTGACACCGCTTCCGTCACTGCTCTGCGAATCCGCAGTACATCTCAACCCGAGATCATACTCGATAAACAAGGCGAGACTTGGATGCTGGCCCGTTTCGGCAAGATCGCACCGGCCAATCAGGAACGCGTCATGCAGTTGTTCGATGAAATTATGGCCACACAGATTCGCGAGTTCGCCTCGGACGCCGCCTCCAACTTGGAACCCTTCGGCCTTCATCAGCCCTTTCTTGAACTCGAATGGCGCGAAGGTGCAAAATCCAATCTTCTCCAGTTCGGTGTGAATGGAGATAATCGAGTCTTCTGCCGCTACAACCACGAGCCCTTCATCTATCGCATCAACCCTTCACTACTCAGTGCCATCTCCACCGACAGCGTGAAATGGCAGAACCTCAGCATCCTGAATCTCAGCACCCTTGTCGTCCGTCGCATTGTGGTTTCAGAAGGCGATTCCCCGGCTGTCACTCTCGACTACGATCCGTCTGTCAATTCCTGGAAAGGTGAAATCGCCACCAAGGACATCACCGCACTCATTCAAAAGGAAAAGGCTGACGCCCTTCTTAACAAGCTCGTCAGCCTCAGTGCCGAGACCTGGGTCACCGACCGCACCATCGGTTATGAAGCTTTGAAAAATCCGTCGCTCACAGTTCAAATTTTTGTCATCAATCCATCCAAGCCCGATGATCCGCCCACGGCGCACACGCTTACTTTTGTTTCGACCAATCCTGGCCGGCCCGGTGCCGCCTGTTACGGTAGACTCGATGGCAACCCCGATCTATTCCTGTTCAGTCGCGATCAATACCGTGAGATCATCGCCCCGGTCGTGAAGTAGTCCTGTGCCAAGGAGCAGGGACGCCATCGTCCCCATCAACTCAAAACGGAAATCCTATCCGTTGAGCCGTTTCAACACCGTCATCGCGCAGGTCGCGCCCATGCGCATCGCTGAGTGCATGTTAGGATATTTGAATCCACCCTGGCGCCCGTTGCTCTGCAAGTTGGTGATCCCTTTGACCCACTTCATCACCTTCTCCAGGTGCGGCTCAAATCCGAGGGCAAACACTGGATAGCCAGTCTCGCAGTGCATCAGATTCACTTCCGCGACATCTTCTTTCTTACAGATGCCTTCGAGTTCGAGATCGGCATAAATGCGCTCCTTGGCCTCATCGCCGCCCTGCCATTTGAAATCGCCGATCTCGCAAGTAGTTTCCACAATAAGCGTGGTGTGACCTTCCGGCTTCACGATCAAACCGGCGTTCTTCGGTTCGCCCACGCGATGAAACACGCGGTCGCGATAGTAAATGTAGAGCGCATCGATGCACTTCTCTTTTTTTACGAGCAAGCCGTAGATGGCAATCGGCTTGAAGCGGAGCTGACGTGAAGCCTCCAGCACTTCTGGCGAGGGAGCCGGATCAGCCTTCTGCACCAGCCACGGCAGCGGAATGGTGGAGATGCATTCGTCGCATTCGAGACTCAGATCATGACCATCCTTCGAATAATGCACCTGCGTCGCGCGGCCATCGCGGATTTCGACGCGTGTGACATCGGCATCGACCACAATCCGACCGCCCGCCTCTTCGATAGCACCCGCGATGCAGCGCGGCATGGCCTCGGCCCCGGTGCGGGAGTAGTGCAGGGTTTCCTCGTGCAGAGCACTGTCCACGGCTTTGATGTCGCCCTTGTCCTTGATCCCGAATTTCCCGAGTGCCTTCTTAATTACGTCGACCGCGCTGAGGCGCGGCATCTTCGTGGTGATGAAAGTCGCGCTCAACTCCCGTGGATGAATGCCCCAGTAGCGATGGGTGAAGTCCTTGAAAAAGAAACGGTAGAGCGGTGCTCCGTAAAGCTGTCGTAGTGCCTCCTCGGCATTCTTCGGCGTCCAAGGCACCAGCGACTTTCTGATCTGCGCGTAGAAAAGACCGAGCGTATAAAAGACCAGCTTGAAAAAGGGAATGCCCTTGATCATGTCCTGGAATTGGAGCGGGTAGCGGTAAAAGCTTCCGGCCCAGCGGATTTTGGCGCTGAGTTCAACGGGGATGCTTTCGTCCCCCATGATGTCCATGATGTCTTCGTAAATTTCCTTGTCGAATTCGTGAAGCATGTGGCAGCCCATGTCATACCAGTTCTGCCCGCGCAGATGAGAAGTGGCGAGACCGCCGGGCCGCGAATCCTTCTCCAGCACGGTCACCGACACGCCGGCCCGCGAAAGCACGCGCGCCGCGTAAAGACCACAGGGGCCACCGCCGAGTATGACGACGTGTTTGCTGTTCTCAGCCATCCGCAATTCCGGCTACTTCAGACCGACAAGAGGTTTTTGTTTTTCCCAAAGCGCAACCATCCGGTTTGCGGGAATCTCCACATCATCCCAAGTCAGCGGCGTGTTCTTGGCGACCTTGCGCTTGATGACCGGGCGATCCGGAATGCCTTCGATGTCGAGCACACCCTGTGGAACGTGGTTTGCGGCGTCGGCCTTTTTCGCTTCGTCGATCAGGCCATAGACCTCATCGCCGCCGATGGCGTGCTGCACAATATCACCCGCTTTAAGATCCTTCTTTGCATAGGCAAAGGTGTCTGTCACGCGGCCCATGCGCATGGTGCAGACTGCCTTGCCGTAAAGCGCGGCCAGAGCAATGGCACGCGGGGTTTCCAGATGGCACAGGTGATACGGGCGCAGGAACACGTAGTAGGGGTGCTTGTTGGTCACCTTGTAATAGTTCATGTAACCCTGCTGGAATTCGCTTTCGCACTTGGCGACAACGTAGACGCCGCCACCGTGCTCCTTGGCGCCGAGAATGTAATCCACGCGGCCTTGGCCGTTGTATTTGTCGAAGTCGAAAACGTCGATGACGTCCTGCATCTTGTTGGCGCGGGGGCCTTCCATGCCTGGCACGAAAGGCGTGAGGCCGTATTCGTTGGCGATCACGGACATTTCGATATTCAGCTTCGAGCCGTCCGTGTAAGCGAGGCATTGCACGGTGGAAAGTTTGAGCTTCTTCGCGATGGGCGCGATGCCTTCGAGGGTCTGGTCGCGCTGGAGGAAGCCCTTCATGTTGCCGGCTTGCACGATATCGAAGCCCCACATCTCGATCTCTTCCATCATGCGCGCCAGCACGCCGTGCTGATCGCCTGAGTCACTAGTGACGATGACGCCCTGTTTGGCCGCGGCATCACGAAGGAGATAGCCGAGAATCGCGTCCACTTCAGCGTTCATGAGCACACAGTGCGCCTTGCGGGCGATGGCGGCAGTGCAGTAATCGTAGGCGGCGATGATGGAGTTGGTTGCCTCCACGAACACGTCGCAGGGGATTTTCTCGTCCTGCAATGCGGCCATACCGTCCTTGAGGATTTTGGTGGGCTTGCCGTAGACTTCTGCGGCCTTTTTGGCCGCTTCTTCATTGAAATCGGCCACGAAAGTCAGCTTCATGCCGGGGGTCTTTCCGACTTGATATGCTATTCCGAGTCCCATGGCCCCGCAGCCGATCAACCCCACGTTAATCGGACGGCCTTCTTTTTGGCGTTGTTTGAGTTCAGCTAGCATAATGTGAACGCGCAACAAGCATCTGATGGCGGGCGTGTCAACCTCGCAGGGCGGACCTGAGTTTCCAGATGCGCAGCCCGGCGTAGGTCAGCATGGTGCCACCAAACCACCACGGCCACCAGGTCAGCGCGGTCGCGAACACTAGCGGGTCTTCATTCTTCAATCCGAGCTTCCCCGCGAGAAATGCTGTCTGGCAGCCGAAAAAGAGTGTCAGTGTGCCATACGCGAGGTTCATGGAGAGGCTTTTGAAGCTCAGCACCGTCGCCCGGTGAGCGGAATCAGTCAGGTCATTCAAATAATGAGAGAGGAAGAACTGGAAGAATCGCATTGAGAGAAGAATCGGTGCCAGCAGCACCACACCCAGCCAGCCATTCACCGGATTCGCCAGCACGATCAAACCCCACGCCACCATCGCGATCACGACGAGGAAATTGAACCGTGCGCTGCGATGTTTCACAAGCCATTCCATCCAACTGCTGGTGAAAAGCGCGAGCAGCGAGCCCACGACGGATATCACGCCGAACCAGGCTTCTTCAATTCCGACCAGACGGTAGTAATTGCTCCCCACGGTGTAAAAAAGCCGCACGATACTGTCGAGCAGGAAGCCCAGCGTCAGCAGCAGCAGCGGTGCCGGTGTGCGCCAGATCCACGCACCGGCGTTGCGGATGCCGCGCCAGCTTGTGCGAAGTTTCTCGCGGAATGAAAGCGCCTGCCCTTCGTGCTTTGCCTCATTCATTGAGAGCGCGACCGCGAGACAGCCCATCGCGGACAGCACGCAAAGGTAAATGGGCAATTTTAGCGTCGTGGACTTCGCGAGCGCCATTCCCATGAGCGCGCTCATCTTTTGCGAATCGTAAACGAATGCACCCGTCAACGCTGCGATGATGAACCCCGCCGCCGTCCATCGATTCAATCGCCCCATCACGAGGGGCCACACTGATGCGCGCTCGTCTTGGGGTATCGAATCGTAAGCCATGGCCTCATCCGCCCCACTGGCGAACGCCTCCGCCGCGCCACTGAGCACGCGATTGATCAGAAATACAAAAAACACCCATGGCCCACCGACTGGCACGCACGCGAAAACGAGCATCTCCACCACCATGAGCGATGCGGCGATAATCACCATGCGCCGTCGCCCGATCACGTCTGCCAGCGCGCCCAGCGGCAGATCGAGGCACACGATGCTGACAGCCCACGTCACGTTCAGTAGGGCGATCTGCGAGAGGTTCAGCCCGAAGTCGAGAAACAGAATCGTATAGACGGGATAGTAGAACCGGCAGTTGAATAGGATACGGAACCAGACGAAAAGCGCGCAGTTGCGAGGCATGAGCATGGGTGACGCAGGGATTACGTCTGGCAAGTTCTCTCGGGCAATTCTTTGCAAAGATGGGCTGCCCGCGCTTCATTAGCCCTTCATGTCCGCAACCGCATTGCAGAAACTCCAGCTTCACGACACGCTAAGCCGCCAGTTGCTCACGGTTGCGCCCGCCGATGGGAAACGGCTCGGCTTCTATGGCTGCGGCCCCACGGTTTACGGCCCGGCGCACATCGGGAACTTCCGCACATTCATAGCTCAGGATGTTTTTCGTCGTGTCGTGGAGTTGAGCGGCACCCCTACGCTGCATGTGCGCAACATCACTGACGTGGATGACAAGACGATCCGTGATTCCATCAAGGCTGGTCAGTCACTGACGGAATTCACACAGTATTGGACGAAGCTCTTTCATCACGACTGCGCCGCGCTGAATCTGTTGCCGCCGCATGAGGAGCCGAAGGCGACGGACCACATCCCGCATCAGATCAAGATGATCGAGGATCTGATCAAGAAAGGTCATGCTTACAAAGCTGGCGACGGCTCGGTTTATTTCCGTGTCGCGTCATTCGCCGATTACGGGAAGCTATCGCATCTCGAGGATCGCGAGCTTCGTCTTGGTGCCGCGCAGGGTGCGAACGACAGCGACGAATACAGCAAGGACGCACTGGCAGATTTTGCCTTGTGGAAAGCCCACAAGCCCGAGGACGGCGACAACGTTTGGGACAGCCCTTGGGGCAGAGGACGGCCCGGCTGGCACTTGGAGTGCAGCGCGATGTCGTTGGAATATCTCGGCGCGGAGTTTGATCTCCATAGCGGCGGCATCGACCTTATCTTCCCGCATCACGAGAACGAGATTGCCCAGAGCTGCTGCGCCACCGGCGGCCATTTCGCGCGGCACTGGATGCACATCGCACATCTCATGGTCGACGGCGGAAAGATGAGCAAGAGCCTGGGCAATCTCTATACGCTCGATGATCTGAAACAGCGCGGATTCACGCCGGCTGAGGTCCGTTATGTGCTCGTAAGCGGCCACTATCGCGGCCCGCTGAATTTTACTTTGCACTCACTGGACGCCGCGCGCTCTGCGCTGGCGAGCCTTGCGAAATTCGAGAAGGCACTGCGCGACAAGACTGGCGCCACGACTCCGCAGTCGCATGATGAATTCGTCAATAATGGAAACGCTGGAATCTTTGAGGCTGCATGGTTCGCGCTGCTCGATGACCTGAACGTCCCCAAGGCACTCGGTTGCGTCTTCGGTGTCGTGAAAAGCACGAAGGTGGCAGACTTTTCCGCTGCTGATTCCAAAGCGGTGTTAGGAAACCTGCTTTTCGTCCTCGATGCCATCGGCATTGTGCTTCCCGAAATCATTGCGGAGGAAACCGTCACCGTGCCCGATGACATTCAACTACTCGCCGAACAACGCTGGGTAGCGAAGCAAACGAAGAACTGGTCCGCTGCGGATGAACTGCGCAAGAAGCTGGAGCTGGCTGGCTGGGTCATCAAGGACACCAAAGAAGGGTTTAGTGTTATTCCGAGATCGTAATTCTGTTTATTCCGTTAATTCTGTCTGATCATGAACCTTCCCATCCGCCCCCGCCGTAACCGCAAGTCAGCCGCTATTCGCGATCTCGTGCGTGAGTCCGAACTGACTGCGGCGCATTTGATTTATCCGCTCTTTCTGCACGCGGGCAAGGATGATCAACAGATCGCCTCCATGCCGGGTTGCAAGCGCTGGAGTCTCGATGGACTCGTGAAGGAAGCGGGCGAAGCTCATGCACTGGGCATTCCGGGGGTTGTTCTGTTTCCGGCGATCTCGGGCAAATTGAAAACGCGCGCATGCGAGGAGGCGTGGAATCCGAAGGGTCTGGTGCCGCGAGCCATCAAGGCGCTGAAGGCCGCTCATCCATCGCTGATGGTCATCACCGATGTCGCGCTTGATCCCTACAACAGCGACGGTCATGACGGCCTGGTTGCGGACGATGGTCGTATCCTGAATGACGAAACCGTGGACGCTCTGTGCAAGCAGGCGCTCTGCCATGCGAAAGCGGGCGCGGACATCGTGGCGCCGAGCGACATGATGGACGGTCGCATCGCAGCCATTCGTGAAGCCCTTGACATGGAAGCTTTCACCGAGCTCTCCATCCTTTCCTATGCTGCCAAGTATGCCAGCGCGTATTACGGCCCGTTTCGAGGTGCGCTCGATTCTGCTCCGCGAATCGGCGATAAGAAAACTTATCAGATGGATCCGGCCAACGCCCGCGAGGCAGAGCGCGAGGCCAAGATCGATGAAGCGGAGGGCGCGGACATCCTGATGATAAAACCTGCGACACCGTATCTCGACATCATCCATCGGCTTCGACAAATCACCTTGTTGCCTATCGCTGCCTATCAGGTGAGCGGAGAATATCTGATGATCAAGTCCGCCGCTGCTAGCGGCTGGATAGACGAGAAAAAGACGGTACTTGAAACGCTTGTCGGTATCCGACGCGCCGGTGCAGACATGATCCTGACTTATTTCGCGAAGGATGTGGCGGGGTGGTTGTAGAATTGTTCGTTGTGCGCGCTTTAGCGCGTCACTACAGAATACCAGACGCGCTGAAGCGCGCACAACAAGCGCAAAAAAAGGCCGGAGCATGCGCTCCGGCCTTTGAATTCAGAAATTCTGATTTGGCAGATTACTTCAGCTTGATCATGATCTTCTCCTTACCCTCGACCTTGATGCCGTCCACGCCTTTGAACTGCTCGGCGGCTTTGGCGGGGGACATGTCTTTGTCGTCGGCCGTCTCCATGAATTTACCGAAGACCTCGGGCTTCTCCATGAGCTTGTCGAACTGGATATCCATGATGGTCACGGTGTCGCCGCTCAGATTGGAGGCGTCGCTGCTGGCGATGCCGCTGCCACCTTTGATCTGGACGGCCATTCTCATGCCGGCGAACATGGGCTTCATCATCGCCATCTGAGCCTGCATTTGCTCGGCGGGCATCTTCGGCTTTTCAGGAGCTGATTTTTCCTTTGGTTTGTCGGGCGGGAGGCTGACGTTCAGCGTGTCTCCTTTCAACGCGAAAGTGATCGGTTTCGATTCGCCGCCTTCACCGCCTTTGGCGTCGAAGGGTTGATAATTGAGCTTGTTGATGTCAGCCACGGCATAGGTGACTTTCACGCCTTCGCGACCATCGGGCATCTTCACGGGTTCGTGTGACTTCACGGTCACACCTTCGCCGAGCTTTTTGGCGCGTTCCTCAGCCTTGGCCTTGTCCGGCAATATATCCTTCATGTTCGGCCCGCCTTGTCCGCCAGCATCGGCAGGCATGGAAGCCATCATGGCCTTCAGTTGCGCGCCGACCAGTGCGGTCTCCTCAATGGTGCCGGTGCCGTTTTTATTGACGGTTACGACAGATGACATTTCAAAACAAGCCGACAACAGCAGCGTGGCTGCGAGGGTACTGACAGAGGTGATGAATCTTTTCATGGCGCGAGTTATCCTGTGAATAGCATGGCGCACAAGCTGAAAATTGAAAAATCTTCGTCAGGCGGGAATGAGTCACTTGCTCTGCTTTGCCACCCATTCCAAAGCCTCCTCCCGCGTGCGCAGTGTGCCTTCGAGTTGGAGGTTCTGTGCGCCGTTAAGAACATCGCGAATCTTGGGGCCGGGCGTGAAACCGAGCGAGATGAGATCGTGTCCGTTGATCAGCGGCTTCGGAATCAGAGGTTCAGGCTGGCTGGCAAATTCTACCTGCTTGGCGCGGAGGAACTCGTAGTTGTCCAGCATGGCGTGGCTGCTGGAGCAATCCACGCGAAGCAGTTCGAGTTCATCCTCGATCGTCGGGCGCGCAAGGAAGCGCTTGAGCCGTGAAACCCGCATCTGCTTCACGTCCTTGAAGACCATGTGATTGTCCACGGCATCGACGGCGGGGCTGATGATGGCGTTGGGGAATTTTAACCGCCGCAGGATTTCCTCCGTCATCTGCGCGCCTAGTTTGTCGTGGTTGTTGAATCGGATGCGGCCAGTCTCGTCCACTGCGAATGTTGCGGGCTTGGCGATGTCGTGGAACAAGACTGACAAGATGAGCGGCAGTGATGCATCCGGCGGCAGCAGCCCTAGCATGATGCGCGTATGCACGAAGACATCGCCTTCCGGATGAAACTGCGGCGGCTGCTCGCAGCCCTTGAGTCGCATGATCTCTGGCAGAATCTCCATCATCAAGCCGGTCTCCACCAGGAGGTCGAAGCCGCGCACGCGGTTCGGATGCAGGAAAATGCGCGAGAGTTCGTCACGGATGCGTTCCGAGCTGATGGTCTTGATCCCGGCGCTCAGAGCGCACATGGCGTGGTAGGTTTGTTCCTCAATCGAAAACTCCAGTGTCGTGGCGAAGCGCACTGCACGCAGCAGCCGAAGGTGATCCTCACCAAAGCGGGATGCGGGATCGCCGATGGCACGCAGAATTTTCTGCTCGAGGTCCGCCCGGCCACCGACATAGTCCAGCACTTCGTCCTTGAGCGGATCGTAAAATAATCCATTCACGGTGAAATCACGCCGTTTGGCATCCTCCTCCGCATCGGTGAACTCCACGGTGTCCGGCCTGCGCGCATCCGAATATTTTCCGTCGCGGCGGAACGTGGCGACCTCGAAAGAATATTCATCGAGCCGCACGATGATTACGCCGAAATGCGCGCCCACCGCATACGATTTTGCAAAGAGGCGCTGCACTTCTTCAGGCCGCGCGCTGGTGGCAATGTCGTAGTCCTTTGCATCCGTCCCGCGCAGCATGTCGCGCACACAGCCGCCGGCGAAGACGGCCTGGTGACCGGCTTGCACGAGAGTTTGCACGATTTGAATCGCAGCGGAGCGCATGGAATGTGATCTTTAGACAGAATTTACAAAATTAACAGAATAGGTTTACGTAAAAGCAGATTCAGCCACTTATTGAGTCGTAAGCGGCGGTTTTCTCGGTAGTCTCGCGTCATTCAAATGGAGGATATTTACTAATTGGAAAAGTCACTCACCATACCTGTGACAAGCCGTCCCGCATCCGGGGAGGTTTTGAAACGCACCACTTCACGTTGCCCCGTGTGCCACGCAGCATGTCCCGCGAGCGTCGTGAAACGCGATGGTAAAGTCTATCTAGATCGCACATGCGCCGTGCATGGAGAGTTCTCCGCCTGCATCGCCAGCGATGCCCGATTCTATTGGTTGGCGCAGGGGAAGGAAGAAAACCGCAATGGCGCTAGCTGCTCCAGTGGCGGATGTTGTTCCGCAAACGGCGATGCGGCTGGCACGCTGGGAAGAAATGCAGATGGCAGGGGCGACAATCCTGTGGAGACTCTTTCGACTTGCCTGGCGCTGATCGAGATCGTGAACTCTTGCAACCTCGCGTGCCCCACCTGCTATGCCGACTCGCCCGTCGGCACTGGAGCGAAAGTGGATGCAGTGCCGCTCGATGAAATCAAATCGCGCGTGCAAGGTGTGATTGATCGCAAAGGCAAGATCGAGATCATCCAGCTGAGTGGCGGGGAGCCGACATTGCATCCGCAATTGTTTGAACTCTGCACCTGGCTCAAGCAGCACCCATTGATCGATTTTGTGCTGCTCAATACCAACGGCGTGCTGCTCGCGAAAGACCCGCAGTTTGCACGGCAGCTCTCCGATTCATTCAACGGCACCGGCCTTCAACTTTATCTTCAATTCGATGGCACGCAGTCAGCCGGTCAGAAGGAGCTTCGAGGGGTCGACTTGCGTGAGATGCGCCAGCGGGTCATCGCAAACTGCGCCGCAGCGAACCTGCCCATCACGCTCGCGATGACTGTGACGCCAGACAACATCGCAAATCTTTGGGACGCCGCCCGTTTCGGGCTCGACCATGAAATTATTCACGGCATCACGCTTCAGCCAGTTTTCGGTAGTGGAAGATCGGGAATTGGGAATGCGGAACTCGGAATGCGAAATCAAGTAGTGCAGCAGCCTCAATCCGCATTCGGCATTCCAGCTTTCACATTTCAAACCCGGCTCAATACCGCCGACATTCTCCTTTCCCTCGTGGAGCACTCGAACGGCCAGCTTCGCTTTGAAGACTTCACGCCGCTGCCTTGCGGCGATCCCAACTGCGCAACCATCGGCTATCTCATCCGTCGTGGCAGCAGCATTTATCACGTTAGCGATTTCCTCGACTTCACGAAGCTCCAGGGATTCCTGCACGACAAGATGCATTACACTCTCGAAGACTTGGCCCGCTGCGGTTGCGAGAACACAGAGCTCGGCGAACTGCTCAAGACCATGGAACGCACGCGCAGCATGGCTTTCCGCATTATGGTGAAACCCTTTATGGACGCATGGACTTGGGACGAGGATCGCATCGACCGCTGTTGCACCCACGTCATCCGGCCCGATGGGAAGCTCGATTCGTTCTGCCGGTATTATTCTGGATTTGCTGACGCGAAAACAGCATGTTGAACTCAGCGCCGCAACATCAGTTCATAACCGGCAGCGCCGCGTATGCTGCGATGATGGGAGCAGGTATTCTTATTGGCGCGGTGTTTTGGTATCGGCGTTCCAAAGGGCAAAGCGGCCTGTTGCTTATTTATATCGGAGCGCTCGTGGGTGGTTTCGCCGGGGCCAAAATCGCCTACATGCTGGCGGAAGGCTGGCTCGATTGGCAGCAGCCTGATCGCTGGCTGCGCTGGGCCACGGGCAAGTCCGTGCTCGGCGGATTGCTTGGTGCCTACGCAGGTGTGGAAGGCACCAAGCTTCTCGTCGGCTACAAATCATCCACGGGAGATGCCTTCGCCGTGATCGTGCCCATCGGCATCCTGCTGGGCCGCGTCGGCTGCTATTTGAACGGCTGTTGCCTCGGCAAACCGACCGCAGGTGTGTTTACTGCACGCGATGTGACTGGCATGTCACGCTGGCCTGCCCCTGCCGTCGAAGGCGCGTTCCAGATCGCGATGCTCATCACCATTTTGCTGCTGCAACGTCGTGGCCTGCTGCGCGACCGGCTGTTCTTTCTGTATCTCACCACCTACGGCCTGTTTCGCTTCTTTCACGAGTTCATGCGCGACACGCCGAAGGTTTTTTTCGGCCTCAGCGGTTATCAATTCATCGCGCTGGTGATAACAGCCATCGGCTTCTGCATGTTACGCAGGCGGACGAAATCCATGCTTGCACAAGCAGCCGCGATCCATCAGCTTTGAGCCATGAATCGGGATAAACTTCGTCGCATTATTTTTGTGAGCGCAACCTGCCTGTTCTCACTTCCCTGGCTCACGCCCTGTGCCGGCATCTGGTCAGCCGCAGCGGTGAACGGTGCACACGACAGCATTTCGAAGCGCGATCAGCCGCTGGCACATTTACCCACGAAGCAACTCAAAGCCTGGGCCGCCAAACCGGGGCCGAAGCTTAGTGTGCTTGAGCGACAGAGCATCCCTCACAGTTCTCTCATCACCGAGGCTGAGCTATCCGATGCCAACGGCGGCATGAAAGCGCCACGTCCTGGTTCGCTCGTCGGCAAAGGTGCCTCAGCCGCCGTTGATGGGCTGACTTACACGCTGACCTGGGTTGATCCGTTCACATGGGTTTCAAAAAATTCTATGGGAATGGAGCCCACGAAGCCCAATAGGCAGTTGATCCTCTGTGAATCGCCATTCGTGTTGCTCGAAAGCGAAAGCATTCGTTTTAAGCGTTCTGGTAAAAACGGCCCGATCCTGCTTGCCCATGCCACAGGTGCCACTGTGACGGTTATCACGCCTGACGGCACCTTCACGGCCAGGGCTCAAGACATTTATTATCGCGGACCATCCGACGAAGTGCTGATGGAACGTCCATATTATGTTCGTTCCGGCGATCAGTATCTGAGACCCTCCAAGGACAACTCTCTCATGAAGCTGAACTTCAAGAAGCGCAGTGTTTCATGCAGCAGTGCAGTGACTGGCGGGCTTTTGGGACAAAGGTAATCCGCCCACTTAAAACTCTCGCGATATTCATCAAGCGCGGCAGGGAGACTGCGCACTCGTGTGCTGCATGACTTGACCAAGGGGCGCTCCGATGTTCAGTCACACTCGTAATCAACACGATGGATCTGGCATTTTTCAGGCTTCCCGACGGAAGCGCATGGATCGGTGAAGGCCCCTTCACGGAATCGGCGACGCCATCTGACAGCGCGTCATTTTACATCAATGACTTTGTGCTGTCTGATGCGAAACCGTGGAAGGTGCCGGCCCGGCTGTTTGAAATTAAAAGCGCGGCTGATCTCGACCGCTTCCTGCCGGCATCAAAACCCTTGCGCATTACCTGGCAGATGCCCGGCACCGAGTGGTTCAAGATGGTCTTCCGCCGCATCCGCCGCGACGTGCTGGCGCAGCGTCTTCGCAAGATGGTTCCGGTGCTGACTGAATGCGGGACGGTAGTCGAGGGCGATCCAGCCGTTTTGCTGCGTCGGGCGTTCGATGCACCGCCGGGATTCTGGGTCTACGCACGCATCGAGGACGGAGCAGGACTTCTCGGCGCGACACCAGAGATGTTGCTCACCCGAACGGGTTCAAGTTTGCAAACGATGGCGCTGGCCGGCACAGCCAAGCCTTCGGGTGCGGAAGATTTCACCACCGACTTGAAGGAAATTGAAGAGCATGAGCTGGTGGCAAATTTCCTTGAGGAGACTCTGAATCAAGTTGGTGATGTCGTGCGCGATCAACGCGAAATCAGCGTGGCGGGAGGGCTGACTCATTTTTGCACCCGATTCACTGCCGTGTTGCGGAATGTCCGTGATGATGCCGCGCTCGTGCGACTGCTTCATCCCACGCCTGCGGTGGGATGCCTGCCGCGTGACGAACCTTCGCTAAGCAAGTTGATGGAGTATCGGCTTCAACTGGGTGCGGGAGATTTCTTTGGGGCGCCCTTTGGATTTCGCCATGCCGGCGAGTTTCACTGTGCAGTCGCCATTCGCGGCATCTCGTGGTCGGGGAGCGAGGTCAAGCTGCCTTGCGGCTGCGGCATCGTGGGCGGTAGCGCCTTCGATCACGAGTGGCGCGAACTGCGCCAGAAGCGCGAAGCGGTGGCGAAAATGTTCGGAGTCTAGCAACATGAACAGAAACACCGCAGTCATCCGGGCCCTGCTTGATGAGGTTGATGAGCTGGGTTTGCGCGAATTCTGCGTTTGTGCGGGCGCGCGCAATGCGGCGATCATTGACACCCTGGTTCAGAGGGGTGCGTCGATCCGCCATTTCTTCGACGAACGCAGTGCCGCGTTCTTTGCGCTGGGGCGAGTGATGCAAGCCCGCGCACCGGTTGCAGTATTGACGACGTCCGGAACCGCGGTCGCGGAGCTTTTCCCTGCGATCATCGAGGCGCACTATCAAAACCTCCCGCTGGTCGCCATTACTGCAGACCGTCCCTCCCGCTACGCTGGGAGTGGCGCGCCACAGGCGATCGAACAGCGGGGCATGTTTGGAGATTACGTTTCGCGCATTGTGGAGATTGAGTGTGATGCTGACGGCGGATTCCAGATGACCGATGGAGGCTGGCTCTCCGATGGGCCGGCGCATTTCAATGTGCGTCTGGAAGAAGGAATCGAGAACTTGCCAGTCACAAATACAAAATCACAAGCTGGCAGCAGGGTGCGCGGATTTGAGATGGATAAAATTTTCACGTTTGATCAACAGTGCTGGTGGGAGTTTTTTGATGAAGAGGGCGCGCTCGTGGTGCTCGCGTCCGGACTGCATCCCGCCGACGTTCCGGCGGCACGCGATTTTCTCTTGAGGCTCAACGCTCCGGTTGTGGCAGAAGCGACGGCGAATCTGCACGCGGAGGATTCCCTGAAACACTTGATGCTGCGAGGCGGCGAGAAGATGCTGCAGGCTTCAAGTTGCAAACGCGTGCTGCGTCTTGGCGGAGTTCCTTCGTGGCGCTGGTGGCGCGATCTCGATATCAAGGAGGAGATCAGCGTGCTGGGAATTTCACGAGCGTCATTTCGCGGGCTGGCGAGGTCGGAGAAAGTCGGCGTCGTGCCGTGGAGGATGTTGGAGAAGTCAGAAGTCAGAGGTCAGGAGTCAGACAATACCGGGGTGTTTGCACCGGTCCTCGGACAGAAGCTCGACACGCTACTTGCAGCGGCTCCGAACTCCGAGCCGGCGTGGATGCGTCATGTTTCTCGGCTCATCGGTTCGGGTGCGAACGTCTTTCTCGGCAACAGCCTTCCGATTCGAGAGTGGAATCTCGCGGCGGACATTGCGAATCCGGGCACGGCGTTCTTCGCCAATCGTGGTGCGAATGGCATTGATGGGCTGGTGTCCACTTGGTTGGGCGTTTCCGCTGACGCGAAGGAGGCGTGGCTCATCGTGGGTGATCTGAGCGCGATGTATGACATGAATGCGCCATGGATTTTGTCGCAGCTCCCGGCGGCGAAACGCCGCATCGTGGTGATCAACAATGGTGGCGGGAAAATTTTCTCGCGCGTTCCGTGGCTCAATCAGATGTCATCAGATGCGAAGCGCGTCATGGAGAATCCGCACACGTTCTCGTTTGAGCCTTGGGCGCGGATGTGGGGAATGGACTATCGTCTATTTACGGACTCACGAGAAGTGCGTGATGACGATGCTTCGTGCTGCGTCTGGGAGATTCGTCCAGATGCTGCTCAGACTGCGGCATTCTGGCAGTCGTGGCAGGGTTAAGCCGGCTTCCGGGCGGGGATTTTTGTTTGTTCCGAAATGTTCATCAGCCGGATGAGCAATGAATCGAGAACCACCAGCGAGGAGACATGGGGTGAACCGTTCGCAACCGTGGCCAACGGTGCGGCGGATTTGCGCAGGACTTGCAGGCAGCGCAGCGCCGGATCGGCGGGGGCCACATGCGGGGCCGGCTGCGTGAACTGACGGACGAAGCGGTCGCGCGGCGGATCGGGCGGAAGTCCTGCTGCGTCGAGGAAACCGATGACTTTGCCGTTTTCATCCAGCACCGGATGATGGCGCACGGTGCTATGCGCTGAAATCTGCAGGATCGCAGTGAGGGGCATTTCCGCAGGCATCGCGCTCACCGCGTCCAGCGGCAGCGCGACATCCTGTGCATTGAGCGCGGAAAATTCTGCGTAGTTCGCGAGCAGGGTGGCGGCGTTCTCCGGAAGGAGTTTTAGCGAGATGATGTTATCCGAGAGCAGGCGCACTCCGGTGCTGGATCCTGCATTGAGAGCACCGGTCGATGCGGCGATCGGTTTGCGTGCCAAGATGCGCCATGGCAGCGTGGTCGCCCGGAGCAGGGTGAGAACGAAGGTGAGCCGTCTCAGCGTGCGAAATGGGAAAAGGCGAAACAATGCCTTGGGCGCGAGCTCGAGACCAATGAGGAAGACTGGCACTGCGAAGACCGCCGCCACGAGGAATCCCCACGTTCCGATCGAGCTCTGGCAGAGCAACGTAATGATGGCAAAAGCGGTGATGGAACAAAAATGATGCGCTGTCATCGCAGCGCGGAGCAGTTCCCGCCGTTGTTCCAGCAATTGCGCGAGACGAGCCGCTAATTTGTCACCGTCGTCCGCGGCATGGCGCACGCGCACACGGCTGACGCCGATCAGTGCGCTTTCGATGCCGGCGAGCAATGCGGCTGCCGCAAGAAAAAAGATTAAGGCGACCCAGATCATGATGCATCCTCCGGATTTTCAACAGGCACGCGCACTTCCATCTGGAGGATGCGATTGCGCGCGATGCGTCTAATTTTGATTGAGAGACCGTCGAGATCGATTTGTTCGCCTGGCTTCGGCAGATAGCCGAGACGGTTGAAGATAAGGCCGCCAATGGTGTCGATGCCGCCGGCTTCCAGTGAGACGTCGAGCTCGTGATTTACCTCGTCCACTCGAGCCTTGCCGCTGACAAGGTAGCGGCCGTTACCGATGGGCTGCACCGCTGTCTCCGTATTGCGGGTGGGCGCAATTTTTCCTAGCAGACGCTCGACCAGATTGCGCCGCGTTAGCAGACCTTCGAAGCCGCCGTATTCATCCACGATGACAACGACGGAAGCTGCATCGGGCAAGTAACGTCGCAGTGCATCCAGCACAGGCATCGTCTCCGGCGCGAACACCGGCTGGCGGGCGATGGTAGTCCAGTCGGGCCGTCCTGTGAGTCTCCAGGCATCCGTGTCCACCAGTCCTGTGATCGCATCCGCGCGTTCGTCGAATACCGGCACATGGCGGAATCGCGCATTCTGGAGCATCTGCGCGGCATCAGCGTCATCCGCATTGTGCGGCATGAGCGGCAGGTCCACTCGCGGCGTCATGCAGTCGCGCACGGTTTGTGAGTGGAGGTTGATGATCTCCTGCATCACGGTTGCATCTTCGGTGCTGATCGCGCCCTGCTCCTCACGCATCTCGATGAGCGTCTCGATTTCTTCGATGGCCAGGCCCAGTCGCGGCTTGAGCCGTTTGGGTGCGAGCCAGCGAACCAGCCTGTCACTTGACTGAGTGAGTAGACCGGCGGCGGGCGAAAAAAATCGCTGGGATAGCTTCAACAGAGGCAGAGTGAAGCGCAGCACTCGGTCCGGCGCGCGAATGGCGAGGGTCTTTGGCAGAATTTCCACCGCGAACATTCCGAGTCCGAACATGAGCGCGGCACCAAGCCATGGATTTACGTCCAGCGCGCGCAGGGGTTCTGTCACAAACCAGAGTCCAAGCGCTGTCAGCAGCAAGTTTGCGATGGCACCAAAAAGCAGCGACTCGTTAAGAAGTGCTACGGGATTGCGCGCGATCTCGGCTCTTTGCGGCTTGTCTTCGTCCTTGGGGTTGTCGCGCAACAGTGAGAGCACGGTCTCCAGCGCGGAAAATCCCGCCGCTGCCGTCAGCAGCAGAAGAAAGATCGCGCCAAGAAGAATACTCATCTTTCTGTGCCGTCAGTCCAAGGTGTGGATGAACAAACCGCTGCGCAGCTTGGGCTCGAACCAGGTGCTTTTGGGCGGCATGATCTGGCCGGCATCTGCTATGTCCATGAGCTGAGTCACCGTGGTGGGATGCATGCTGAAGGCCACGGCGAACTTTCCGGCGTTCACCAGCTTTTCCAATTCGGCAACGCCGCGGATGCCGCCGATGAAATCAATGCGCTCGCTGGTGCGCGGATCAACAATGCCGAGCACGGGTGCCAGCAGGCTGGACTGGAGGATTTCCACATCGAGCGCATCCACGGGCGAGGCTTTGGTCGCGGGCTGCCAGTCGAGCTGATGCCATTGGGTGCCAAGCAGCATGCAGCACTGGCCTGATTGAGTGGGTTCCTTTTTTCCGTTCGGAGTCACAGTAAAGATGGACGTCACTTCATGCAGGAACTGTTCCATCGTGCGTCCATTCAGATCGCGCACGACACGATTATAGGGAAGAATCTTTAATTCGCTCGCTGGAAAAAGGACGTTGAGGAACCAGTTGTAGTTCTCGTTGCCAGTGTGGGCTGGATTTTTCTCGCGGCGTTCCCTGCCAACGCGGGCAGCGCTGGCGCTGCGATGATGGCCATCGGCGACATAGGCGAGGGGGATTTCTTTTTCAAAAAATGCCGTGATCTTCGCGCAGGTTTCGGCAGGCAAACGCCACGCCTGGTGCCTGATGCCGTCGGGCGCGGTGAAGTCGTTGATGGGCGCGTCGTTGGTTTCGTGGTGTTTCGTCAAGGCCAGAAGGCCCGCGTGATCGCGATAGGTCAGAAAGATCGGCCCCGTGTTTGCACTGAGCGCATCGACGAGCCGCGTGCGGTCGTCCTCCTTCACTTTGCGCGTCTTCTCGTGCTTCCGGATGATGTCGTTCTCGTAGTCCTCGATGTGGCACACGGCAACGAGCCCCGTCTGTGCGTGGCTGCCCATGATCTGCCGGTAAAGATACATTGTTGGAGCCGCTTCGCGCACCAGCACGCCATCGCGCTGGAGCATTTTGAAGTTCTCCGCTGCTTTCGCGTAGACGCGGGCATCGTAGGCGTCAACCGAGTCCGGCAGATCGATCTCCGCGCGATCAACATGCAGGAGGCTTACCGGATTGCCTGCCGCAAGCACCTTCGATTCCTCGCGGTTGACCACATCGTAGGGCACGGCGGCCACGGCGGCGGCTTGGTCAGGGATGGGAACGAGACCTTGGAAGGAGCGGAGGCGCATGGGTTGTGTGGTGGGATGAAGCTTGGAAATGCAGGAAAATTTATGCCGCGTCGTGCCATTCGAGCGGAGCCGGTAGTTTGAACGCGGCATACTCGATGTGCAAGACGCGACGTTGTGACTGCGACACTGACTTGTGTGATGCGTGCAGCAACAGCGGGCGCATGAGCAGCAAGTCGCCAGCGCGGGCCCGGCACAGATGCGCTGGTGACGATTCGTGCGCTTCGGCGATTTGTGCGGGGTTGAGCTTTCCGTGGCGGTGGGAACCGGGGATGACGCATAGCGCGCCGTTTGATTCATCGGCATCGTCAAGATGGATTCGCACCGTGAGCATCTGGCTGAGGATTTCCTCAGGCGCATGGACGTGCTCGATGCTGTCCTTCGTAGTCCAAGGGCCGAAGCCGGGGATTTCAGCCCGCTGCCGAACGGCCAGTGTCACATCTTGATGCCAGGCGACGAACCAGTTCCTGTCCTCTGTCTTGTCGAAATAAATGGCACGGACAGGAAACGGATCGCCGTTCATGTTCGCGCGCAGAAGATTCAAGAGGGATGGCGAACGCGCCAAGTGGATGATCGCGGGGTTCGTGAACAGTCCGCGCTGACGGTCACCCGAAGGTGCGGCGATCGCCGCCACGATATTGTCGCGCACTGATTGCGGGATGAAGTTCGCGATGTTTGTAAAGCCGTCGTCTTCCAGGTTGTGGCTCAAGGCTTCTTCGGCGTTGGCGGATTCGGTTTGGGCTGCCCTTCAAGTGTTACAATCGTCACCTTCTCCGCCGTGTTGAAATCCGCGGGCACTTTCATGGTTGCCTTCACCTCGCCCGTCGCCGCCCATTCAGCACTGCGCTGGAGGATGAGATAGAAACCGCGCTCCAGCATGGAGTAGTCGGCATGGCCGAGGGTGTTGTGAACGACGCGACCTTTGCCGTAGTTGCGAACCATGAGATTGGGCTCGTCTTTCCCGGTGGTGTCGGAGAGCGAGGTGGAGAGGATTTCGACTTCGGCGGGGCCGCGGAGTTTGCTGTAGAGCTCATCCTTGGCGTGCATCCATTTCGTTGGCAGGCCCTTGGTGATGGGATGGTCGGGATTGCGGATTTCGACGATAAACTCATGCTGTTTTCCGTGACCACCGCCAGAACCCGGTGATTCATCTTTGAACAGCTTGCCGTCTTTCACATAGAGCCAGGGTCCGGACTTTTCATTGCGACCACCCCAGCCGCCGACGCCGATCATCTCGTTGTATGCCTTCCAGTTTGGAAACGAATTGTCGGCGGCGTGGATGCAGACGAAACCGCCGCCGTTCATCACGAAGGCTTCGAAGTCTTTCTGCACGGCTTCAGGCCAGTCCTGTCCGTTGTAATTGCTCACGACCACGGCGTAGTCGCTGAACTTCGGATGCCAGTCGTTCCACGCCTCTTTAGGCGCCTTGTTGTCTGGCGAGGTGCTGACGGTCACGGCGAAACAGCCGGCGGTTTCCAGTGCGTGCACCATCACGGGCGTGGTTTCTTTCCACTTGTGGTTGTTCTGTCCATCCACGATGAGGATTTTTATTTTGTCTGCGGCAGACAAACTAGGCGTGAGCAATGCGGCGAGTGCACAAAGGAGAAGGAGGTGGCGTTTCATGCGCAACTGCTAGGACGGACGTGCGTTTTGGCAAGTGGTCAGTTGAACCAGATGGCGAAGCCGAGGAATTCACCGCGAAAGATACGGTTGGTCGTTTCCCAGAAATCCGGGGAGGTGACGGTGCCTTTCTCCAGATACGGCGCGGCACCGGTGCCCTGGATCCAGAGAATCAAATCAAGCGTGCTAGGCTCGGTGAAGACGCGGCGGAGATTGATGCCGCGGCCATCGGCCTCGCGCCAGAAGGGCAGGAGTGATTTTCCTATCAGGATGGCGTCCATCTCATCGAGGAAGGCGAACCAGCCCTTGATCATTTCCGGGGAAACTTGGGAATTGCCGAGGACGCTGGTTTGTTTTGGGTTAGGCAGCCACTCGTGATCGTCATCGGTTTCGGCGATGATAGCCTTCCATGACTGGCGGCTGAGCTTGGTGACCTCCTCCAGATGATGAAGCGCAGAGGTCATGCGCTGCGGTTCCTTTACGGGGAAGTTCAGCAGATGGATGAAGGCGATGCCATCGAGAATATCATCCTTGTGGGAGAAGATGCCGCCCTGGCGGTTCTTCTCCCGATGACGTAGGAAGTCGAACGGGGTTTCCGCATCTGCAAAGAAAAGCGGCGCGGTGTGCTGGAAGAGCTTTTCCGTGTCATGGGCGAGCATGATGTCGCCGATGGCGGAGAGCAGATGGCAGTAGCCCTGGAGCCAGCGCACGTCGCCCAGGTCGAACTTCACGACAAAGCCATCTACCTCCGCACGTTCCAGTCGCGCTCCGGGGACGAGTCGCACGAATACCTGCCAGAGGGATTCATCTTCACCGGCTTTTCCGTCGCCGTTGAAATCAAGCCGCACGAGCGCAGGCCGCAGCGTTACTTTTATCTGAGCGTCTTCATTGACCTTCGCGAGTGTGTTTGCGACCTCGCCGAGCCGGGCGATGAAGTCGCTGATGGCTTTGCGTCCGGATTCGTTCGTCACGCGTTCGGGTTTTGCATTCTGCGGCACGGGCAGGCGCAGAAAGGGGATCAGATCTCCAAAAAGCGAGTCGTGCAAGCCGAGGCGATGCCAGTCCTGTTCCAGTTTCTCCAGCGCGCCGAAAAATTGCGCGATGCCGAGCTGGAACTGCAGGGAGTCATTCTTACCAGTCGCAAGCGCAGTCTCGAGAACCTTGCGTCCTTCCGCGAGCCGGCCTTCTTCGAGGAGGCGGCCGATGATGTCATTGCTGTCATCGGCGGATTGTAAATCCGATACGGATGCGAGCGATGCGGCAATGGCAAAGAAGAGGAGAAAGCGGTGTTTCATTCAGCGACCTTGGTCAATGGGCCGCGACTAGGCAAGTGCGAAACATCGGGATGCACCCGTCGTTTGCACTTGCGCATCATGGTGCTAATCATCTGACATGGCCCAGGCAATCATGGATCCCGAGGAGGTGCGGCGCTTCGCCAAGGAGTTGAAGCGCTTTAACGACGACACGCAACAAAAAGCTTCCTCACTTCAGGCGCGCTTCTCGGCGCTTGGTGCCACCTGGCAGGATCAGGAGCATGAGAAATTCGCCGAGGAATTTTTGACCACCATGAAAGTCATCCGGAAGTTCGTGGAGATTTCGGAAAAGCACACGCCTTACCTCATGCGGAAGGCCCAGCGGATCGAGGAATACCTCGACCAACGCTAATCCATGGCTACCGAGGCCAAGGTCCGATCCGTGGACGCGCTGGAATCATTTCGCGCGAGCCTCATCATCTTCGTCACGCGGGCGCGACGGGCGATTGATCAGGTGGGCGAGGAGGTGTCGCGCACCCGGCAGTGGGTGCTGAACGACCAGCGCATGCACTGGACCGAGCAACTCCGCAAACGGACGCGCGCGATCGAACAGGCGCAGCAGGAGTTGTTCTCGGCGAAGTTATCCACTCTTAAAGATTCGTTGACGATGCAGGAGCAGGCGGTGCGCAAGGCGAAGCGGCATTTCGAGGAGGCGGAAGTGAAAATGAAGAACGTGAAGATCTGGAACCGGGACTTCGACCGCATTGCCGATCCACTTGTAAAGAAGCTCGACAGCGTGCGACAGTTCCTGGAACATTCCATGCCCAAGGCCATTGCCTATCTTGAAGCGACGCAGCGCATTCTTGATTCGTATGCCGAGGCACCGCCGCCGATGTCGGCGCCTTCGCCGCCTGCGGATTCCGATAAGACTGCATGACCTTGCTTGCCTTTGTCCAGAAACGATTACTCTTTGGACCCGCATCATGAGCACCCGTGTCAGTTCCGCCAATCTTGAAGAAGCCGTGAAAAAACTCTCTACAGAGTGGCAGGAGACGCGCGGCTACTGGATGGACGTGAAGAGCCTCGAGTTTGAACGTGATTATCTCGAAGACCTCCCGAATCTTGTCTCGCAAGCGAGGACGGCCATTGAGGAGTTGGATGTCTTTCTTAGAAAGGTCAGGAGCGCCTGTGAGTAACGGAATGGAGCTGCGGGTCAGCCAGAGCCTGGAATTGCTGGGCGGGCTGAGAAAATGCATCACCGATTTTGCGAAGCGGGAGGAGACGATGGTGCGCGAACTCAAGGCGCGGCGTTACGCCATTGAGCAAGGGCACCAGGGTGCTACGGATCAGACGGAGGCCGGATTGGTGAAACAGTTTGAAGAGGCGCGCGCGAAGTTCGACGTGGAGGAGCAGCGCATCCGCACGCGTTCCGCAAATCGCAAAGCACGTATCGAGCGGCTGCAACTCGTAATCTTGCGCAACATTCCGCGACGGGCGAAGCAGGCCCGCACTGAGTGGCTCGGTGCTCTGCAGATGAGGCGATTCAAGATCGAGCGGCAGACGGCTGCGGACATTGAATCCGCAGGCACCGGGATTCCTAGTTTTCTGCCGCAGCTTGAAACGCAGCGTGAAAAATTGGTCATACTCGAGCGCAGTGTGCGGCAGAGTTTTGGCGGCTGCGGAGCCTTCCAGCGAATGCTGAAGCGAAAGCGTCGCGTGACCGAAGGCGAGAGCGCGGAGCCTGGCGCGATGCTTGCCGACTTGCAGGAACACCTGAAGATCGCGGACTTGAAGCTGGATGAATTCGCTGAATTTCCGCTGCCTCGATTCTTCAGCTCCGTTTCGCCCTTCATCATCTTTCTCGGCATTCTCGTTGTCTCCATCGGGCTCGCCTACGCGCTGAGTCCGCAAATACAAACTTCATTATCCCTGGGAGTTTCAGGCATTGTCGCGGCGGCACTGACTCTGTTACTGGTCATCATCTACCAGATGGGCATCGGCAAGGCGCGCCCTCTGGCCACGGAGATATCGAACCATCTTGCGGACGCCAGGCGGCTGGCTGTTGCGTGCGAGGCTGCGACTGGCGGATTCAGCGATGCCGACCGCCGCCGGTTGCAGGAACAGTGCGACCGTGACTGCGCGACAATTGATGAGGAGAAAATCTTTGCTGACGGCATCGAATCAGATTTCAGGCAGTCCGCCGAAACAAAGCTTGCCGCGCAGGTTCCGCAGGCGCTGGCGAAGAACGAGGAATTGCTCCGGGCCAGGCTCGCGAAGATTGATTCAGCGCGCGACTCCAGTCTCGGTCAATTGACTGGAGATGCCGTATCGAGTCAGGGTGAGCGCGACGTGGCGCGCCAGAAGGACATGAGCGCACTCGTCGCTGAAGATATCCGGCGTTGGAACGAAATCGAAGTTTCATGGAAGCATGAGATCGTGCCCCTTTATGATGAAATCGCAAAGTTGAACGCCGAGGTGACTGCGTGTTTCCCGATCGTGGACAAATCCTTCGTCGAGAACTGGCGTCCGCCAGCCGAGTTCACTCCTATTGCGCCGTTTGCGCATCTCAACGCTGATCTGGCGAAGCCCGAGGAATTCCTACCGAAGGATCCGAGGCTGGCCTTGCCCGGTGCATCGCAAGTTTCGCTCCCGCTGTCCCTCGTATTTCCGCAGCAGGGTTCGCTGCTGATTGAAACCATCGAATCAGCGTCAAATTTTTCTGCCGGGGTGCTGAATCAGGTGATCCTGCGCCTTCTCGCGGCCAATCCGCCTGGCAAGCTTGCTTTCACCATCATTGATCCGGTCGGACTGGGAGAAAATTTCGCCGGCCTGATGCATCTTGCCGATTACGAGGAGAGCCTGATCAATCGGAAAATCTGGACGCAAAACGATCAGATCGATAACCGACTCGCGGAGCTTAACGAGCATATCGAGAAGGTGATCCAGATGTATCTCCGCAATGAATACGCGACGATCTCGGAATACAATGCTCATGCTGGCAGTGTCGCGGAGAAATACCATTTTCTCGTCGTCGCCGATTTTCCGTCGAACTTCAGCGAGACTGCGGCCAAACGCCTTCAGAGCATTATTGCGAGCGGTCCACGCTGCGGCGTGTTTACTCTGCTGCACTGGGACCAGCGCCTGTCGATGCCTGATGGTCTGGCTCCGGACGAACTGCGCAGGAACAGTGTTTGTCTCAAGCGCGAAGGGAAGGCATTTGTTATCGGACGCGAGCAGATTGATGCGGGTGCAACGCTGAAGTTTGAATCGTATTCCGACGAAGAGCTTGCCGCAGCGCTCGTGCACAAGATTGGCAAGGCGAGCATTGATTCCAACCGCGTAGAGGTTCCCTTCTCGCAGATCGCGCCGAAGCCATCGGAGTTGTGGACGGCAGACACGACGAACGAACTGAAGATCGCGATCGGCAGGACGGGTGCCACGAAGCAGCAATATCTGGCCATCGGCAAAGCCACGCGCCAGCACGCGCTCCTCGCGGGCAAGACTGGCTCTGGCAAGTCCACACTTCTTCACGTCATCATCACCAACCTCTCGCTCGCATGCAGCCCCGACCAGGTTGAATTCTACCTCATCGATTTCAAGAAAGGTGTTGAGTTCAAGTGTTACGCCACCCACCGGCTGCCGCACGCCAGGGTTGTTGCCATCGAGAGCGACCGTGAGTTTGGTCTGAGTGTTTTGCAACGCGTGGACGAGGAATTGAAACGTCGCGGCGACATGTTCCGCAAACTGGGCGTGCAGGACATCGCAGGCTATAAAAAGGCGGGCGGCAAGGAGCCCATTCCGCGCACGCTGCTCATCATTGATGAGTTTCAGGAGTTCTACACCGAGGATGATCAGATCGCACAGAACGCATCCGTGCTCTTCGATCGCATCGTGCGTCAGGGCCGCGCATTCGGCATCCATGTGCTGCTGGGATCCCAGACGCTCGGCGGTGCTTATACACTCGCGCGCGCCACGCTCGGTCAGATGGTCATCCGCATCGCGCTCCAGTGCAACGAGGCTGACTCCTACCTCATCATGGATGAGAATAACTCCGCGCCGCGCCTGCTCTCGCGCCCGGGCGAAGGCATCTACAATGACGCTGCCGGCGCGCTCGAAGGCAACAGTCCTTTCCAGGTGGTCTGGATCGGCGATGATGAGCGCGATATGTATTTAAATAAAATCCGGTCACTGGCTGACGAACGTCACGACCGGCATGCGGCGCCGATTGTTTTTGAAGGCAATGCGCCTGCGGAAATCCGCGAGAACAACGGGCTGGCTGCCGTTCTGGAGGCGAAGCCCGAGAAGCCGCCAACTGCCTCCCGCTGCTGGCTCGGCGCGCCGAATTCCATCAAGGGTCCAACTGTAGCCGTCTTCCAGCGCCAGAGCGGCAACAATCTGCTCATCGTCGGCCAGCGCGAGGAAGCCGCGATGACCATGCTCGGGCTGTCGCTCATGGCCCTGGCCGCACAACATCCCGTTGGCAGCGCGAAGTTTATCTTCTTCCACAGCGCTGCGCCAGGTTCGCCGGACGCGGAGTTTCTGGAGAATATCTTCAGGTCTATCCCGCACGGAGTGACGATCGCGCGGAGTCATGAGGTGAGTGAGGTGATGAATGATATTTCGAATGAATTTAAGATGCGAAGCGGCGGCGACGGGTCGTCGTCGCCGGTGTTTATGTTCATTCATGGCCTGCAAAAATTTAAGAAGCTCAAGCAGGAAGACGACTTCAGTTTTTCCAGCAGTGACGATGGTGGAAGCAATCCCGGCGCGCAGCTGGGCGCGCTGCTTGGCGAGGGTGCCAGCCTCGGCATTCATCTCATCATCAGCGTGGACACGTTTAACAACGTCGGCCGCTTCCTGAGCCGCAAGGCGCTCACCGAATTTGAGATGCGCGTGGTCTTTCAGATGAGCGCGAATGATTCCGCCAGCCTGATTGATTCGCCCAAGGCAGGCAATCTTGGTCTCCACCGCGCGCTTCTCTATAATGAGCACGATGGCCAGTTGGAAACTTTCAGGCCTTATGCCGCTCCTGATGCCGCTTGGATTGAGGATGCTGCAGCCAAACTTGCGCGGCAACACTCGGATTGATGTTTTCAGAAATCAGGCGATTTCGATAATTGCTCGACGACATTCCAGCATCATCTCCCTGTGCTGCTCTCAAGATACTTTATGGACTGAATGCAATCCTATAATGCGGGACTTAATAAATTGCGACCCGGAGCGTATTGCGTCTGCCCATGATTGGCACAGCCATCCAAATACACCGGCACATTTTCCCGGAGGAATGCATCAGGGCTCGCCGCCCTAATCACCCGTAGTTTTCTGGCCGGAATGGTTGTGAAGCTGACGTTCGATTTCTTTCACCCTTTGTGTGAGCTGGGGCAGTCGAGCCATGGCAGCGATGCGGCGTCGTTCAGTCCGCGAAGGGACGGCAGGGAAACCCAGGTATGTGGCATCGGGCGCGAGGTCTTTGGTGACGCCTGAGCGCGCACCCAAGGTGGATCGGGAGCCTACGGTCACATGCCCGGCCACTGCGGCTTGTCCGGCGATCACCACGTAGTCACCGATCTCCGCGCTGCCGGCGATGGCGACGTAAGCGACGAGAATGCAATGTTTGCCGATGACTGCGTTATGTCCGACATGCACCAGATTATCGATCTTGGTGCCTTCTCCGATCCATGTCCTGCCGAAGCGCGCCCGGTCAACAGTGCTGTTGGCGCCGATCTCCACGTCGTTGTCGATTTGCACGATGCCGGTCTGGGCAACTTTGCGATGTTTGCCGTTTTCAAATTCGTATCCAAAGCCGTCCCCGCCAATCACGACCCCGCTGTGCAGGATCACACGCTCACCCAGCATGCAATCATCCTGAACCGTCACATTGGCGAACAATGTTGAATTTCTGCCGATGCGCACGTTTCGGCCCACGAAGCATCCCGGGCCAATTCGAACTCCTTCGCCGATTTCCGCTCCATCCTCGATGACAGCGCAAGCGCCTATGGCGACCTGCGTTGGATCGAAAATGACCGATGACGCGATAACGGCTGATTCATGCACTTTGGCTATAAATGGCGGAGGTATGTAGCCATATTTTTCCACCAGAGTGCCAAAAGCCTTACTTGGCAGGTTCACAGCAATGCACACGGTGTGAGAACCAAGGCCATGCATATCCACGGGGACCAACACGGCGCTGGCTTTGGTGTTTGTGAATTGTTCTCGATGCCGCTCGTTGGTTAAAAAACTCAAGTCACCGGATCTGGCATCGTTCAATGATGCAAAACCGCCGATCAGGGTTCCTTCCCCGCCAGTCCTGAGCTCGCCGTGAATATAAGCGGCAAGCTCACCCACCGTCTTTCCGCCTAGAGCGGTATCGTTCCGCCGTTTTGTATCGTCGATCATGTATTTGAGGCCATCAACGAGCCTAAATGAAATAAGCCAATCAGGCTTAGACTAGTGTAAAATACCTTGCATGTCCAGCACCAGATGGGTTCCGTCCTCGGTGATGTGCCACGAAGTGATTTTTTTCATTGTCTCAGCGAAATGAATATCTTTTTTCTTCGCCACGTCGAGCCAGTCCCAGATCTTCAAGTTGCGCAAGAATCCCTCGGGCACCGGTTTGCCGGGGACGCTGATTCCTTCGATCTTCACGATCAGTGAGCCGTTGTCGAACTCCGGTCGGAAGGACGCGCTGCCCACTAGAAATCGTTTCCCATCCTGCCAGGGCAGCTTGTTCATCGGCAGACGGATTTCCGTCTTTAACACTCGGGCCTGCGCATCGAAGCCGGTAAACCGTAGCAGTTCGGGATAAGGGGTGCTGTCCTTCTCACCGCCGATGCCTGCGTCGGTGGCGAGGGCCAGCAAGACATTGCAGTCCGCAACGCTCAATTCGAGATGGGCGGCTTCACTCTTCTCAACTGCGACCGCGAATGCCGAGAGTTTTGCGCGCAGGGCCGTCTTGTCGCTGTCGCTCACGCTGAATATCGGCATCGGTTCCGCTTGCTCCATAGTAAATCCCGCGATTTGCCGGTTCTGTTCGAGCAGGCTGTGGATGATCCACGTCACGATCCCTCCGAAGGTCAGGATCATGATCGCAAATATCGCGCAGCCATAGCCGGGATGAAATTTGCCGGTGGGGACTTTATGTAACTCTGCCATCTGTTACCGATGGCGAGGGAACGCATCATGGCAACTGGGACAGTGCCTCTTGCCTTGATGATTTGATGCCTCATGTTGCGACCTCATGAAGATTCTCGCCGCGCTGTCCGGAGGCGTGGACAGCAGCGTGGCCGCCGCGCTGCTCGTCCGCGAGGGGCACGACGTATCCGGTGCTTACATGAAGAACTGGATCAACGAGGAGAACATCATCGGCCATTGCCCGTGGCAGCAGGACATCGAGGATGCGCGCGCCGTCGCCGACCGGCTTGGCATTGAGTTCAGTGTGGTGAATCTCATGAAGGAGTATCGGGAGACGGTTGTGAAATATCTTCTTGAAGGCTACACGCATGGCATCACTCCAAATCCGGATGTGATGTGCAATCGCGAGATGAAGTTCGGTGTGCTCTGGGATTGGGCGCGCGAGAACGGGTTCGAAGCCATCGCGACGGGACACTACGCAAGAAAGGATGAAGGAGGAGGGATGAAGGATGGAAGCGGTATCTTGAAGGGACTGGATCCGAACAAAGACCAAACCTATTTCCTCGCGATGTTGCGTCCCGAACAAGTTCAGATCGCGCGGTTTCCCATCGGGCATTTGCTCAAGCCGCAGGTGCGTGAAGAGGCGCGCAAGCTTGGTCTCTCGACTGCGGAGAAAAAAGACAGCCAGGGAATATGCTTTATCGGCGAGGTGAAGATGGAGGATTTTTTGCGCACCTTCGTGCCGGATAAGCCCGGCCCGATTGTGAATCTCGAAGGTAAAGTTCTTGGCGAACATTGCGGCTTGCATCTCTACACCTTCGGCCAGCGCAAGGGCATCGGAGTGGCCAGCAATCTTCACAAGCAGGCATATGTGGTCGTGGCTAAACGTCTGGAGACGAATGAACTCGTCATCGCCATTGAACAGCCGGACACGCCACTGCTCTGGGCCAGGCGCTGCGTGATCAGCGGCATCTCTACAACCGGTTCGGATTTGACGCAGGCACGCCGACTCGAAGCGATGTCGCGCTATCGCAGCCAGCCCGCAGCCGCAGAATACAAGCCGTTCGCGCGCGGCGATGGACTCGCCGCTGAACTGATATTTGATGAGCCGCAGCGCGCCCTCACACCTGGGCAAATCTGCGCTCTTTACGGCGGAGATCGGTTGCTGGGTGGTGGAGTATTTGAAGAAATCTGCTACGAATGAAAGCCATGTGGACCAAGATCAAGACATTCACTGACATCAAGCTGGAGAAAACCAGCGATGGCATCGCCAAGATCACCATCAATCGCCCTAAAGTGCGCAACGCCTTCCGTCCGCTGACGGTGAAGGAATTGCTGGAGGCTTTTGAAATCGCTCATGAGGATCCCAAAGTGGGTGTCGTCATTCTCACCGGCGAGGGCAAGGAGGCATTCTGCTCTGGTGGCGATCAAAAGGTGCGCGGTCATGCGGGTTATGTCGGCAGCGATGGCGTGCCGCGTCTGAACGTGCTCGATTTGCAGAAGAAAATTCGCAGCATACCCAAGCCGGTGATTGCGATGGTGGCGGGCTACGCCATCGGAGGCGGGCATGTGTTGCATGTCGTGTGTGATCTCACGATTGCGGCTGATAACGCGCGATTCGGGCAGACCGGTCCCAAAGTCGGGAGTTTCGACGGCGGGTTGGGCAGCAGTTATCTTGCGCGCATTGTCGGTCAGAAGAAAGCGCGGGAGATCTGGTATCTCTGCCGGCAATACGATGCGAAGCAGGCGCTGGAGATGGGGTTGGTGAATACGGTCGTGCCTTTGAAAAAGCTTGAGGCCGAGACGCTGAAGTGGGCGCGTGAAATCTTGCAGCATTCACCGCTGGCATTGCGCTGTCTCAAGTCTGCGCTCAATGCTGATTGCGACGGACAGATCGGACTGCTCGATCTCGCGGGCAACGCCACACTGCTCTATTATATGAGCGAGGAGGCGAAGGAGGGGAAGAATGCCTTCATCGAGAAACGCTCGCCCGATTTTTCAAAGTTCCCGCGGGTGCCTTAACTGGCTTCGGAGCTGGGTAACTCGGGTAGCAGTAATTTTTTCAGATCGTGATCGAGTCCGTAAGCGGTTACGACATCGCCCGCTTGCACAACGGTTCGCGGCCCGGGAATGCCGGGCATTACTTTTCCGTCTCGCGCGATGGCCATGACGAGCACGCCCCAATCAGCTGGTCGGGTTACTTTGAGCATGAGCCCCGCGAGACAGGAGTCTGGCAGGACCTCAATTTCTGACACGCAGAATCCTGATTGGATGCGCAGCAGCAGTTCGTAGTCGAGTGCCCGGACGAGCCCGGCCTTTTCTAGGGCGCGCTGGATCAGGTGGTCCAGCAGGCGCTGAAAAATGCCGATCTTGAAAAAAAGCAGCAGGACGATGATGGTTCCGACGATGGCACCGATGGCTGTGAGCGGATTCAGCCATTGTTTCTCTTGCAGCACCGTCACGATCAAGGTCACCATCCCGGAGGTCAGGCCGATGTTGCCAGCGAAGATCAGATCGCGAATGATGCGCCGACGCACGGGATGATTCACCACCATTTCCGCCTCCTTGGTGGTGAATCCCACGCCAAAAAATGCGGAGTAGGACTGGAAACTCGCCGTGTCCCATGACAAACCCGTCATCATCAGCGCGGTCGAGCCAATGCGGATGATCAACAGCGAGATGACCGTGATGGCAAAGAGCGCGAGGATGTAGGACATGCGGGTAAAACGTAGGTCGAAACGCGATGTTCGCAAATGGTCATCGCCGGCACAAAACGATTGTTGTGCGCGCTTTAGCGCGTATGCAGAATGACACACGCGCTAAAGCGCGCACAACGAACATGAACTCGCTCGCCCCTTGGATCTTGGCCGCCCGTCCGAAGACGCTCGGTGCTGCGATTGCGCCGGTTCTGGTGGGTTCCGTGCTTGGATGGAAGCTGGGCGAAAGTTTCTGCATCTGGCTGGCGCTGGCCACGCTCGGCAGTTGTCTGTGTTTGCAAATTGCCACCAACCTTTTCAATGATGCTGTGGATGGACTGAAAGGCAGTGACACGAAGGAACGACTCGGTCCGGTGCGCATCACCGCGTCAGGCATGATGCCGGCGAAGACGGTCATGTGGGCGGCGGCGGGAGTGCTCGCACTGGCGACCCTGCTGGCGGTGCCGCTTTTCATGTATCGCGGCTGGCCCATCGTGGCCATCGGCATTCCTTCGCTCTGGTTCTGCTATGGCTACACCGGCGGGCCGATGCCGCTGGCGTATCGCGGGCTTGGGGAGTTGTTCGTCGTGCTGTTCTTTGGCTTGGTGGCAGTGACTGGCTCCGCTTTCGTGCAGAGCGGCCAGTGGCATATCGAGGCGGTGATCGCAGGTTTGCAAATCGGGATGCTGAGCACGGTGCTCATTGCGATCAATAATCTGCGCGACATCGAGGAGGACACGAAGACGGGGAAGCGGACGCTGGCGGTGAGGTTTGGGAAGGGGTTTGGGCAGATGGAAGTATTCCTTCTGGCACTCGGAGTCATAGGAATCGGCCTTTTCGGATGGTTTTTTCAAGGGCTTCCATTCGTCGGTATTGTAACCGCCTTGCTGGCGATTCCGTTTTTAGCTATGGGTGCAAAGATTATAGGAACCCAATCATCTCTCACATACAATCGACTTCTTGCTCATGCGGGGATTTGGCTCGTAATATTTTCTCTCGGACTGTGCGGAGCACTGCTTTCGATTGAGTTTTGCAATTGGGTTGTGCGAGTCGGAGGCTTGTGATTCTGGGCGTCATGTTCTTCCATCCCTACACCCTCCTCTCTCGCGGCTCTCTTAACGCCGTCTCGCAGCGCAGTGGACTGCCTGCCGCGCGAAGCGTCTTGGAGTGCGTGCGCTCCTGCGCCGCTTTCGAGCGTCCGCTCGAGGTTCCGAATCTTCCGTCATGGCCGCTTGATTCCGCATTTTCCCGCACGAAAGCGCCGTCGGGCCGGCGCACTCCAAGACGCAAAGCGCCGTTCGACCTCGTAAATGCATGTCGCCTTTAGCTTTCCATTCTTACACCCTCCGTTCCCGTGGCTCGCTCAACGCCGTCTCGCAGCGATGCGAGTTTCATGGTGCTTTGATTAAGGTGAATGACGGCATCGGCTGCTTGCATCCGTGGCTGGAATTTGGAGATGCGCCGGTTGAGGAACAACTCAAGCTGCTGCGTGAGGGCGGCACATCGAAGGTGATCGAACGAGCGCTGCAGATGGCGGCGGTGGATGGTGATGCTCGAAAGCGCGACGTGAGTTTATTCGCGGAAATGGAGATTCCGCCATCGCACTATTCGTGGGATCAGCATCAAGCGCCGGAGCCGCAGATGCAGCGCGTGATCGGGGAAGGCTGGAAGGCGATCAAAGGGAAAGGCACGCAGAATATTGATGAGGTGCTGCATTGGGTGGAAGACCGGAGCGCGGGGTTCGCTTCGCGGCTTCGCAACAGCCCGCAGTTAGCGGAACCATCGCGGGCTGAAGCCCGCGCTCCATTCATTCGTCTCGATTTTAATTCGTGCCTTACGGAGGAGCAGTTTGAAGACTTCATGGAGCGGTTACCGCCGAAGTTGCGCCAGTGCATTGATTTCATCGAGGATCCATTTCCGTATGATGCCGGTCGCTGGTCGGATTTTCAACGCAGTCATGGCATCCGGCTGGCGTTGGATAAGCAGCTTCGCGGAGCCACCGAGGGCTTTAATGTCGCTGTGATAAAACCGGGACGGCGCGAGTGGCGCGGGATGGTGCAGACATTGCCGGAAGATGCGCGAGTCGTGATGACTTCGGCGATGGATCATGCCGTCGGCCAGAGTTTCGCCGCCTACGAAGCGGCTCTGGCATGGAAGAAACTTGGCGCACGCATGAATTTGTGCGGTTTGTGCACGGAACACTTGTTTGCCAAGGATGAGTTTTTTGAGCAGATCAGTTCGCATGGAGGAAATTTGCAAGTGGACCGCAACGGCACTGGGCTGGGATTTGATGAGGTGCTGGCAAAGCTGCCTTGGAAGAGATTGTAGCAGCCGACATGAGGAGGCTCTAACCATTCTTTTTGCGAATGGCGCATCCAACATCCAAATTTGTGCCTCGTTACCTCGGCAACTACAAGCTTCCCCGTTATGGCAGTAAAGGTGAACAGACTCCGATATTGGAGGGAGATTCGATTTGAGCCCGCTCACGTTGACTGCTACGGAATGGTGTGACTTCCACGGACAACGCTGCTTTTTGGGATGCGAACGATGTTCATATCGCGGTCAATCCGCAGCGTTCTGAAGATGCGACCGGATTGAAGGAATTTTCCGGTTCGCATGACGATTTGCGCAGTTTTATTTTCTTCCAAACTTCCGGGAGTGAGGGATCGCCGAAGTGGGTGGGCTTGTCGCGCGCAGCTTTCATGGACTCGGCTCGTGCGGTGAACGCGCATCTTGAAGCGACATCGCTTGATCGCTGGCTCATCGCGCTGCCGTTGCATCACGTGGGTGGATTTTCCATCCTAGCACGGTGTCATGAGAACGGTGCGGGCTTTTTTCATTGGCAGGAGAAATGGGATGCGGTGCGGTTTGCCGATGTCTGCGCCGCAGAAGGTATATCGCTGACTTCGCTGGTGCCGACGCAGATTTTTGATCTCGTGCAGGCGAATCTGGAGGCACCGCGCTCATTGCGGGCCATTGTGGTGGGCGGCGGTTCGTTGGACAAGGATCTCGGTGCGCGCGCACGAGCGCTGGGCTGGCCGGTGTTGCAGAGCTACGGGATGACTGAGGCGGCATCGCAAATCGCGACTGAGCCACTCGATCATCTTCACGGCGGCTTCGAGCCGGAGCGACTCGAGGTGTTGACTGGTTGGGATTTGCAATGCGATGCGGACGATCGGCTTATCGCACGGGGCGCGGCACTGGCGTCGGGATACGCGCTCAGGGATAATGGTGAGTGGCGCTGGGAACCTGTTGATCCGAAAGCCGGTCTGGTCACGCGCGATCGTGTTCAAATTTGGCAGCAAGGTGCGCGGCGCCTTCTCCGCTTTCTTGGTCGTGATTCTGATTTCGTGAAAATACTCGGGGAACTGGTTTGCGTATCACGGTTGCAGGCGCGGCTTGAGCGGCTGCTGGTAGCTGGCGGGCTGTCCCCGACCTCGGCGATCATCTGGCCGGCAACTGATGCCAGACGCGGGGTGCGGCTGCTGCTTGTTGGGGAGTTGTCTGAGACGCAGATCGAGAGGGTGTGCGAGGAGTTCAATTTATCTGCGCAACCCTTCGAGCGTCTGGATCCCGGTCGAGCGTTGCCATCACTGCCGCGGACATCCTTGGGGAAACTGGATCGCGCAGGGCTGGAACGATTACTTTTCGAAAGCTGAAGTTGCCGCCAACTCCAGAGCAGAATATGCGTGACTTGATCCGTTGTATGAGCCGCAGTCATTATCTTAAGCTTGCCGTTTTATTACTCATCATGTTGATGAGTTCATCGGCGCAAGCCCACCCGCTGATGGCCGATCCTGTGGACTATCCGTTGGTATCTGGCTTTGATCGTTTTTATGCGCCGGAGGATGATGAGGCGCATATCGCGAATGGTGGCTTGTTGTTGCTTGGT